>JAZRVW010000034.1:0-32310 GCA_045599385.1 Oscillospiraceae bacterium
TTGCGAGGTTTTCTTCAATCTCGCGAATCAGCTTGACGAAATCTCTTTCTTTAAGTCCGAAAATATCGGTTGCCTTATCTGCAAGCATTACGGGCTGGTCTGCAAGCGGGGCTATTGAGTAATCAAAGCTAAAATATGCCAATGTTCCGTCTGTGAAGTCATCGAGGAAGTCCTGATTGATTTCAAAGGACATACTTGCGGCACCGTCAGAGACAGAGTAGGTGAACTCGGCAACTTCGTATTCATCTCCGTCTTCTTTATATATCAGAGCTGCTTTGCCGAGTGCGTCATTGACAGAGAGGATAACGGCACCGTCTTCATCAGTAGGCTCAAAGCGCAGTTCAAGTCCCTCAGGAGTTGCGTTAATGCCGCCGACCAGAATTTCATCATCGTCGGTGTACACGCTGAAGCTGCTCCAAACGTTGTCCTCGCCGGTGAGCACAAAGGCTACTGCATCGCTGTTATCTACCTGCATGGAGATTGCAGTAAGCTTGCGGTCTGCAATGCCGAGATTGACTGTAAAATAGGTGTTGCGGATTTCATCGAGCATGTCCTGCGCTTCTTCGGAATCAAGGATAGCGGAGCCGGCGTTACTTGAGATTGTGATAATGTCTGTAATCAGCTCCTCAAGCTCGACACCGGTAAAGCTGAGCTGATATACATCACCGCTAAAGCCGGGGATATACGCATTGCCTTTTTCGATGTCAACATTCTTCATGAAGTCCTTGAAGGCATCATTTATTGCATCGAGCATTTCTTCTGCGTCATTTGAATCGGGGAAAGGATTAATCACAAGGTTGCGGAGCATATCTTCATCTGAAACCTGAACTTCCAGCGCATCGTAAATGTACGAACCCATGAAGTCTTCTCCGAAGCTCTGATTGTTCATGCAGAAGGTCTTTTTTGTCAGGTCGGGAGCACGGAACATGGTTTGCTCCTCGTTAGCGGAGAACAGAATATTGACGGGGATTTCCTCACCATCAACAGAAATATCCATGTCCATATTTCCGTCCAGAACCTTATTGCCGTTGTCATAGTTCATGTGGCTGTCTACGCTGACTGCCTGTTCAAGCTCGTAGTATTCGCGGTAGCTGTAGTAGAAGCGCATTACTATACCCATATCGAGCCCGACGTCATTTGTGTACCGGCCGTCTTCAGATAGACTGCTGACGACTTCGGCGAGTTCGGTGTAGTTGTTGCAGTTTTCGGCAGTTTCGGCAAGGTCGTCAATTGTATTGCCGAATGCGCGCATTATTTTATATTTAGGCGATGTGAAGATGATAATACAAATGACCGCGGCAGCAACTAAAAGTGCGGCAGCGGAGATGAGTATAATCTTACGGCGCTTGCGCTTTTTGCTTTCCTTTGCCGCAAGCTCATTCTGGAGCGTTGAACCGACAGATTCGGAAATACCTTCGGGGAAAACGAAATCGCCTGCGGAAGTCTGAGCGGGCTCAACTCCGTCTGCTTCCTGTTCTGCGGGCTTTCCGCATACTCCGCAGAAGATGCTGTCATCATCAAGCTCTGCGCCGCAGTGTCTACAGAATTTCATGAAAACCATCCTTTCTTGCTACACATTATATTATTACTATTTCAGATTATCATAATATATAATAATCGTCAATTAACAAAAATGCTGTCTGATAATCAGACAGCATTTTTGCGGAAATGCAACAGTTCATCAGAACTGTTCATAGTTTATTGTGGGAACCTGCAGGAAGAACTTGTTGCAGTAACGGGAAAGTATTGCCGCAACCTGAGCTCTGGTGCATTCTGCCTTGGGGCTGAGTGTCGTATCGGAGGTGCCGTTGACAATTCCTGCGCCGATTGCCCACTGGAAAGGCTGAGTCATTCCCTTGGAAATCTGCAGAACATCGCTGTAGCCGAGAATGTTGACATTGTCATAGGCGCCGACATTGTCGCCCGCATAGTTCTTGGCATAGCGGAAGAGGAAGGTAATAAGCTGTTCGCGCGTAACCACCTTGCCGTAACCGAAGGTGCCGTCATTAAAGCCCATTACTATTCCGAACTGATTTGCCCAGCGTACTGCATCGTAAGCATAGTTGGTGCGCGGAACGTCGGGGAAGGTGACTCCGTTATCGGGAACAACGGGACAACCGGACAGACGCCACAGAACAACAACTACCATGTCGCGAGTCATTGTTGTATCGGGAGAGAAGGTTGTTGTCGATGTTCCGTTAAAGAGACCTGCGGAGCTCACATAGCGTACATAGTCATAGCACCAATCGCTGTACTTTATGTCTTCAAAGCTGTTGCGCCAGGCGTAGTATTCGCCGTTGGTTATAGGAGCAAACAGCGCCACAATCGTATGCGGACGGCTGATGCTGACAAGCTGCAGTCTGTGATTATCATCAAGCTCTGCCGGTGCGCCGTCAAGCAGGACATTCTTCACATAATAGCCGGTCTTGGGCGTAAAGCTGAAGGAAAGATTCTGTCCCTTTGCTGCTTTGTAGCTGTCGGGAGAAATTGTGCCGCCCTCGGACTTGATTACTGTGATGGGAATGTTGTAATTCGGATCGTCGTCATCGGTGTAATAATCGTCACCGGGATAGGGGTCACCGCTGTCGCCGATTTTCCACTGTGCCGTGAGAACAGTTGCGGTGGGAACATCGACCTGAGTACCTGCGGGATAGAGATTTACACCGTCTGTCCAGCCGCGGAGAGTATAGCCGTCACGGTAAACAAAGGGCAGGGAAACGACTCCGCCGTCATCCTCAAATACGCCGACCATTTTTTTGCCGCCGTTGGTGTTAAGCGTTGCATTGCCGATTTTTACGGTGCCGCCGTCCATGATTGCGGAATTGCCGCCGGTGGTTCTGATACGGGCATTTGCGGAAACGTTAAGTGTTGCGCGGGGCTCAAGGGTTATCGTTGAGCCTGCGGGAATACGGTGGGGATTTCCGCCGTCAAGAGTGGAGTTGATGATAAATTCGCCGTCCTGAAGAGTCAGATTGTAGGCATCGGGATAATCACCTTTCACTGCGGAGGAGCAGAAGGTAAGACTCTGATTACCGTATATTTCGCTGTTGCAGGAGGGGTCTGCGTCTCTCTTGGCGTACATGAACATGTGATAATCGCCAAGCTTATCGTTCCAGACCCAGATTGAACCGCCGTCCTTGTTGATTATATAGTATCCGTCAAGCTGCTGGAGGCTCTGAACCTTAAGGCTTGATTTGACATCGAGGGTGTAGTCCGCGGTGAGAAGGCGGACGTTTTCGTCCATTATAAGATTATCCTTGCTGTTGAGAACAACATTTGTTGCAAGAGTTACGTCGCCGCCGTCCGGATTGTCGTTTGCGGCATTAATTGCCTTGACGAGAGAACGGTATTCCTCACCGTTGTAATAGGCCTGAACCTCTGTATAGTCCTTTCCGCCCATAGTACCTGATGCCGAAAGAAGAACGGGGAAGAACTCAACGCCCATAAGGAGATATTCCTCGGTATTGCCGATTGTCCAGTAGCAGTAGTTGGTTTCGGGGTGCGCATCAACATAAAGCTTAAGAGCTGAGAGAACATTTCGGGTTTCGGTGCCTTCTACATTTATTTTTTCGTGCATTACGCATGCTGCGGAGGTGCCGTTGAAGTACTGCACGCCGTTTTCGTTTACGGTGGAGCCGAGACCGTAGGCCTGATTGCAGGTTGCGTAGAGATAGTAGCAGTAGGAAAGCTCGGTATTGAAAGCAAAGCCGACAATTCCGCCGAAGGCATCGGCATTTACAACCAAGCCGTAGCTTGCGCAGTTAATGATATGTCCCATATTGGCGCCGCCGACAATGCCGCCTGCGTTGTTCTTGACTGCGGTGACCTGACAGGAGCTCCAGCAGTTTGCTATTGTGCCGAAGTTGAAGTCACCGACAATACCGCCTGCGTTTACGGTTGCGTCGACAGAGCCGCTTACGCCGAGGTTCTTGATGAGGGCATTTGTACCGGTAACGTGACCGAAAAGACCCTGGTCTTCATCTGTGGTTAATATATAGAGGTACTTTACGGTGTAGCCCTGACCGTCAAATATGCCCCTGAAGGGATTGTCTACATTGCCTATTGGTGTCCATGAACGCTGCGTATCGAAGGAATATTTCTGGCTCATGTCAATATCGCGCGTCATGAAGAAGATGATACCTTCGGTTTTGTAGCCTGCGGAAACATATTTCTGGAAAGCTTCCAGGTCATCAAGACCGCTGATGCTGTATGCGCAGCCCTCAATACCGTCGCTGCGCATGCTGTAAAGCTCGGTCATGGTGCAGGCAGCTTCGTAGTCGCCGCTGTAATTCTCGTTCTCGCCTTCGTTATAATCGGGAGGCATGAGAATGGGGAAATGGCCGGTTGAGCTTGTGAGGGGAATGGCAACTGCGGAGTTGTACCATGCGCTGTAAAGACCGTTGTTCTGCGCGTAAACCCATGCGTTCAGCGCTGTGAGCAGGTTTGTGGTGGTGATTTCATCTACAACCGAGGGAGTATCAAGAGAGCAGACATAGTCATCACCGATAAAGCCGTAGGTGAAGGAGCTTACATTTGTGACGGTTGTCTTGCTGCTGATTTTTTCATAAGGCTTTGTGACAGAGCTCTTCATGAAATAGCAGTTTTCAAGCTTGCATTCGCTGTCGGTATCGCCGACGACACCGCCTGCCATTGCGGTGAGTGAGCCGCCGTAGGCCAGCATCTCACCGTAAGAAACACAGTTTATGATTTCGGTATCCGAAATTTCACCGACGATGCCGCCGACGCGGTCCTCGGCCTGAACATTAACTGCCGTCCAGCAGTTAATGATTGTACTGTTGAGGGCTTCGCCCGCAATGCCGCCGACCTTGTTTTCTGCGATGATATCGCCGACTACGCCGAGGTTCTTTATGGTTGCGCCGTTAAGATTGCCGAAGAGACCTGCTTCGTCCGCTTCGTTCTTGGAAAGGAACAGTCCGAATACGGTATAGCCGCAACCGTCAAATACGCCGTTAAAGTATCTGAGATATGTACTGGGCTGAGTGAGATCGGAGTCACGTCCGATGGGCAGCCAGCCGTCATGATTGTTTCCGGTACACTGCAATGCAATTGAAATATCGCAGGTGAGATAGAAGGTGATTCCCTTTGTGAGATGACCTGAGTTTGTGTACTGCGCCAGATACAGCAGCTCATTACCGCTTGAAATGCTGTAATGTCCGCCCGCTATGCCGTTTACACCGGAATTGTAAAGCTCGGTCATTGTTGCGGTTTCAAGATATTTAACGCTGAAGGGATTTCCCTGGTCCTCAAGAGCATCGCTGGGCTCGTCCACCTGCTTCACTCCGCTGTTGTCACCGGGGAAGAGGTGAGTGGGGTGCTTTCCGAGCACACGCACGAGGGATTCGTTGGAATCGTCAATTTTCCAGTAGCGGTAAGACTGGTCGGGAGCGAGGTCGGTAACCCAGTGGTTCAGCGCATTGAGCAGCTTGATTGTCGGGTTGCCGCCGACATTGATTGCACGCTCAAGTGTGAAATCGGTGCCGCTTTCCTCATAAGCAAGGACAACTGAAATCGTGCCGTCCTCCTCACCGCAGCCTTTGACATTGTCGGGAGCATAGTAGCAGTATCTGACCTGAGATGCAGGGGAAAGCTCGCCGACAATACCGCCCTTGTGATTGTTGCCCACAACCTCGGAGAAGTTGCAGCAGTTAACGATAGTGCCGTTATCGCAGGAGCCGACAATGCCGCCGATATAGTCATCGGCAGTTACAGTACCGCTGAACCAGCAGTTTGCGACGGAACCGCTTTTTAGCTCACCGACAATGCCGCCGACATGGTCATTACAGGTGAAAACGCCGTTTGCGCCGAGATTCTTGATGACTGCATTCGGGCTGTCAACATAGCCGAAAAGTCCCTTGTGATTGCCGGTGGTAATGAGCATACCCGTAATGATATAGCCCTGACCGTCAAATACGCCGCGGAAGGGGTAATCATTGTCTTCGCCGATGGGAGTCCAGTCAGCCTGTAATACGGAGGAGGAACCCTCCTGAATGAGAATGTCGTTTGTAAGGAAGAAGGTTGCACCTTCAGTGGTGTAACCAGCGTTTACGTAGTAGGCAAAGTAATAAAGCTCTTCACCGGTTGAAATGCTGTAGCAGCCGCCGTCCTTTGCGTTCTGACCGGATTCGTACAGCGCGGTCATACTTGATGTGGGAGTATAAATGTTGTCCTTTATATCAATATACCCGGGGTATTTGTGACTCGGGTAACGTCCGTCGGTACGAAGATTGCCGCTGGCTGAATTGTCGTAAACCCAGTCGCGATATTTATAATCATTGTTCTGCATCAAAACCCACTCGTTGAGAAGGACGACAAGGTCGTCGGTGGTTTTGTTGTCAACGGTAAGCTTCTTTTCAGTAAGCACCTCGGTGCTGCTGCTTGCAAAGCGGTAAACGGCGGCGGTGCTGTTGGAGTTTACGCTGCCGCAGGCCTTGTCTGCGCTGTAATAAACATAATAAGAGTATTCAATTACAGCGGAGCCGGTGACCTTACCTGCGATTGCGCCAACGGTATTGTCGCCGCTGATGTATCCGTAGTTGCAGCAGTTTTCGATTTTGCCGCCGTTCATATTGCCTGCTATGCCGCCGATGTTGTAGCTGCCGGTGACGTCAACTGCGTTCCAGGAGTTTGCAATGGTTGCACCCTCAACATTTGCCGCAATACCCGCAAGAGTGTTGCCGCCGCTTATTTCACCCATAACACCGAGATTCTTGATGACGGTGCTTTCACCCTCAACATAGCCGAAGAGCGCGACGTTGTTTCCGTCAACGGCATTGAGGTTGAGAACGGCGAAGCCGCAGCCGTCAAAGATTCCCTTGAAGGAGTTGGCGGATTTTGCCGCGATGGGCTCCCATACAACATCTTTAAGGTCAATGTCCTTGCTGATGTAGAAGGTGACGCTCTCGCTGGGCTTGCCGCTGTTTATGTATTCGGCAAAAGCAAGAAGCTCGTCAGCGGTGGAAATGCTGAAGCACTGACCTGCCTCCGCATCAATTCCAAGTTCTGCAAGTCTTCCCATGGAAGCGGTTGCGGTATATCCGCAATCGTCCTTTGCGGAAGCGGGAAGCGGTGCTATACCCGCAAACAGACCAACTACCATGACAAGTGTCAG
This sequence comes from Oscillospiraceae bacterium, assembly GCA_045599385.1. Classification (GTDB taxonomy): domain Bacteria; phylum Bacillota; class Clostridia; order Oscillospirales; family Oscillospiraceae; genus F23-B02. The sequence goes on from JAZRVW010000034.1 coordinate 7,130, forward strand.
TATGGCACTGAGTACTTTCCTGAGTTTTATATTCATATTCAATCCCTCCGGAATGGACATTTATATACAATGATACATAATTAAAATAACACAAAATAGCTGCCCGGTCAAATGAAATGCGTGGAAATCTGCTGTGCGACAATAATCGGTTGAAAATGACAAAGAAATATGATATAAATTTATAATAGACTTAACAATGCACTCAACTAAGGGAATCTTTGCTTATGGCAAGAACAAAATATACCTTTGCAATAATTTTTGCCGCTGTTTTACTTGTTGGCGGAGTTCTGTATGTCTGCTTTTCCCACTATGCACCGCTAAAACTCGATGGGCCTGCCGAAATTGAAGTCTGGTACGCAGACAGCAGTTCAATGTCGGAAAGCTTTGAAAGCTATGTTCAGCGCTTTAACTCAGGACTGGGCGCAGACTGTCAGGTTACGGCTACCGCAAAAGCCTTTGATACGGACAAGGATATGCTCGATGCAGTATTGAAGGTGGAAAATATCGGCGGAAATCTGCCCGACATCATAATGTGTGACACCAACTTGGCCGCCTATCTTCAGAGTGAAGGCAAGCTTGCGGATATGGAAGCATTTGTGAAGGAATGGGAAACCGATGCCTGTGATGACGGTATTATCAAGTCCTGCACTTATGACGGCGTTCTTGTGAGTATGCCCGTTGCATCTGAAGCCGATATACTGATTGTCAATACTGAGCTTTTCCCTGAAGCCGACAGCATTGACAGCTTTGAAGAGCTGTGCGATGCCGCGAACAAATACTACGATGAAGAGAAAGAGTCTTTCTTCACCATAAGCGACTATACGGCATTCTTTAACTCCTGCATGGCTCAACTCGGTGAACAGTTCAAGGCGGAAAACCCCTTTGACTATGAAAACGACAATGTGCGCTACATATATGACCAGCTTGCAACCTCTGCGTTCAGACGCGGATATACTGCAGCAACGGACAACCCCGCGACTATGGTTGCAAGAGGTGAGCTTGCCTGCGCTGTTGCCTCCGCATCACAGGTGATGGAAGCAGAGGAATATATTGACATGAACGAAATCGTGTTCATGCCCGTTCCCTGCATGGAAAACGGTGACAAGGTTTACACCCGTGAAATCATCGGTATGTCAATTCTCAAATCCGATGAGAACACGGAAAAAGGCGCAGCAATCTTCCTCAAATGGTTTACTTCTGAGGAAATTAACTCCGAATATGTTGGGTACAGCGGCTTTACACATACCACTGGCAATGCAGACACGGAAGAGGACACAGTCGATCCGGTTATATATGCCGAGCTTGTTGAAGCTGTCGATTCCATGGAATTCAAGACCTGTAACGCCAATCCCTATTATGCGGTTAACTGCTATGACTTTAACAGCGTAATGGATAATATAATGAAAAATTCATTAAGTTAAAATATGAGGTGAACAATATGGAAGGATTCAGAGTACTCGAAATAAAGAAAAGCGTATTCGAGAATAACGACCGCGAAGCTGATAAGCTGAGAGAAGAACTCAAGAAGGACAGAACTTTCCTTCTCAATCTCATGTCTTCACCCGGCTCCGGCAAAACAACCACTCTTAAGGCTACCATTGCGGCACTTAAGGACGAGATGCGTATCGGCGTTATGGAGGCGGATATCGACTCCGACGTTGACGCTGCAACTATCGAAAAGACCGGTGCAAAGGTCATTCAGCTTCACACCGGCGGTATGTGCCACCTTGACGCAGGCATGACAAAGCAGGGACTTGACGGTCTGGGTACCGACAATGTTGACTTTGCAATTCTTGAAAACGTCGGCAACCTTGTCTGCCCCGCAGAGTTTGATACCGGTGCGGTTAAGAACGCAATGATTCTCTCTGTCCCCGAAGGACATGACAAGCCCCTGAAGTACCCGCTTATGTTCTCAATATGCGATGTGCTTCTTATCAATAAGATTGACGTTATGCCGTACTTCGATTTTGACCTTGAAGCATGCAAGAAGTATGTTACAAAGCTCAACCCCAATATTAAGATTATTCCCATCTCCGCAAGAACCGGCGAGGGAATAGATGAGTGGGCAAACTGGCTCAGAGAACAGGTTAAGGCCTGGAACGAATAAGAAACAAAAAACTCCACCGCAGCAGCGGTGGAGTTTTTTTATGCCCGAATATCACGTGGGCTCGTATGCCTTGCCGACTTCGTTGCCGTCGGCATCGTAGTCAATACACTCCATGAGCTCGGGCTCCACAAGACTCTGACGCTTGATGGTCATGCCTTCGCCCTTGACATTGAATACCCAGATGTTATTTCTGAATACGCGTGGGTCTTTTTTTCTGAAGATGCCCGTTTCGTTGATGCGGCAGAATTTTGCACGGCCTTCCGCCGTGTCAAGCAGGTCGCCTTCACCGGTATAAAAGAGCTCTGAACTGTAATGGTAGTGGTCCTGCTCTTCGATTTCTCTCTTTATCTGTTCAATTTCTTCGCTTGCCATAGTGCCCTCCGATTGCGTTTTTTATATTCTAACATGATATGCTTAATCTTGCAAGTATGTCAAATGTGATGGTTTTAAAAACTTTTTATCCCAATTACTATTGACTTTATATAAATGTTTGATAAAATAAAAACAGAAAATTTTAACATTTTGGAGTGTTTTTATGTATAACGTTATTATTGTTGAAGACGACCTTATGGTATGCGCAATACTTGAAAGGCAGATTAGCCGCTTCCAACAGCTTAATCTTGTAGGCAATTTCCGTCGTGGCAGCGATGCGCTTGAGTGGCTTACCGAAAATCCGAGTTCGGCAGACCTGATTATTCTGGACTATTATATGCCGAGCATGACGGGTATTGAGTTTCTTCTCAAGCTACGTGAGAGCAATAATGATATTCAGGTAATTATGATTACCTCCGCCAACGATTATGAGATAATCCGTGCGGCAATGTGCTGCGGTATATGCGACTATGTGCTGAAGCCCTTTGTCACCGCAAGGCTTGAAAAGGCGATTTCAAAGTTTGATACCGTCATGAAGCTTAAGGCGGAAACTCATGTGTGGACTCAGGAAAAGGTGGATATTCTGCTTTGTCCGCATAAGCACTACAATATGGACAGCGCCGACGGAGGTCAGAATGCAAGAGCAAATAAGATTAACGCCGCAACTCTTGCAAATGTCAGAAAATATATGTCCACAATGCAGGGAAAGAAAATGCCGCTTACCGAAATCAGCGAGGGTATGGGGCTGTCCACCGTTACGATGCGCAGATATCTCAAGCACCTTAACTCCATAGGTGAGGTGGATATAACGCTTGACTGTAAGACCGGTGGCCGTCCTTCAGAAATCTTTGAATATAAAGGAGCGGATTGAGTTTGAACAGCTTAAAATCAGCTTTTATTTCCTCGGGAAATGACTATTTTGCGGCACTTGAACGTGTTGCAGGAGATGCGGAGCTTCTTTCTGAGCTTATGCAGATGTTTCTTGCCGACGAAAACTTCTCAAATATGAAGGCTGCTATGAACGCAGGAGAAACCGAAAAAGCCTTCAGAGCTGCGCACTCACTTAAGGGAAGCTGTGGAATGCTCGGAATGACCGCCCTGTATGACGCAATGGTCAGAATTACCGACGAGTTCCGCCACGGAAATCTTGAGGGCGGAAGAGAACTGTTTCCCGAAACCGAAAACGAATACAAAAAAATTGTTGCCCTTATAGAGAGTAATTTATGATTTTTCTTGGAATCGGCGCATTTCTGCTGTTTGCCATTGGCGATGCAAATGATGCGTTCTTTAAGAATAAATGGCTGAAGCTCAGCTTTCCGATAGGTTTATGTGCTGTTGCCGCGGCCACATACTTCAGAACAGATGCCGCTGAGGGCATTTCTGCGGTTTGGTGCGTATTTGCAGGCGTGTTTTTCCTGCTTGAGCTTTATGCACTTTTCGGCGCTTTTCCCGCAAATGAAGCCTATGTGGAAACCGACAGCAGAAGAACGGTTTGCACAAGTGGGGTTTATGCCCTTTGCAGACACCCCGGTGTACTGTTTTTTATCGGATTGTATGTCTGCCTCAGCTTAGGACTGAATCTTCCGTGGCTCGATACGGTGATTTACTGCGCTCTTGATATTGCCCTTGTGGTATTTGAGGATTACTGCACCTTTCCGCGTATTCTCGGCGGGTACGGTGAATACAGAAAAACTACCCCGTTTCTCATTCCGACAGCAAAGAGTTTAAAGAAAATGCTTTCAAAGTAAAAGTGGTGCTCTTATGACTTTCCAACAGAAACTGAAAACACTTTCAAAAAAAGAATTATGGAACGATTACTGCGGATATCTTGATATGAGTATCGGCGAATATATGTATGTTCAGAAGCGCCTTATGGAAGAACAGATTTCTCTTTGGCGCAATTCCGCACTTGGAAAAAGCGTCGGAGGAGAGAACATACCCGAAACCGTTGAGGAATTTCGCAAGAAAATTCCGCTTACAAGCTATGAGGACTATGCCGACGTGCTTTTTACCCGTAATCCCGAGCTGCTGCCCGCAGAGCCGATTATCTGGATAGAAACAACGTGGGAGGGCGGACTCAAGCCCATCAAAATTGCCCCTTATACAAGAGAAATGCTTGAGATGTACAAGCATAACATCTTTGCAATTGCTATGCTTCTTTCCGGCAAGGAAAAAGGGGATTTCAACATAAAGCCCGGCCACCGTTTCCTTTATGGCGGAGCACCTCTGCCTTATGAAACCGGTCTTGTCCCGTCGCTCATGAATGAGGATATGCGTTTTGAGTGGCTTCCGGACAGCGACGAATACGCCGATATATCTTTTAACGAGCGCATCAAAAAAGGCTTTAAGATGGCTTTTGACGGCGGAATTGACTATTTCTTCGCCATGGGCAGCGTTGCAAACTACATAACCGAAAACTTCCACAAGCAGCTTGAGGGCGGAAGCGGCGGACGCACAAAGATATCGCCCGTCATTGCGCTGAGATACCTTAAGGCAAAGCTGGTTTGCAAAAAAGAAGGACGTAACATACGCCCGGGTGACCTTTTCAAGATTACGGGCTTTGCCTGCACGGGTACTGACGGCAAGTGCTACCGCGACAATCTTGCAAAGGCATGGGGAATAACCCCCATTGAAATTGCGGCAGGCACCGAATCCACCTGCGTGGGCTGCGATACCTGGGAGCAGAGAGGAATGGTGCTGTTTCCCGACTCCTGCTTCTATGAGTTTATTCCTGAGAGCGAAATGCTCATAAGCCTTGAAAACCCTGATTACAAGCCCATGACCTGCCTTATGGACGAGGTGAAAACGGGCGGACTGTACGAAATTGTGCTGAGCGTTCTCCACGGAGGCGCATTCATGCGCTACCGCATAGGCGATGTATACAGATGTACCGAGGAAAGTCAGGACGGCAGCCTGCCCAGATTTACCTATGTTGACCGTATACCCACGGTGATTGACATTGCAGGCTTTACGAGAATTACAGAAAAATCAATTGCCGAAGTAATAAAGATTTCAAAGCTCGGAATAGGCGAGTGGATTGCCTGCAAGGAATTTGCGGAAAGCAAGAGTCCCTTCCTGCACATATACCTTGAGCTTACACCCGAGGCGCAGTCGGACAGCGCCATGACCAAGCAGGTTCTTAACGAGCATCTGTCAGTATATTTCAGGCACTTTGACAGTGATTACAAGGACCTTAAAAAGCTCCTAAATATTGAACCTCTGCAGCTCACGATTCTGCCCTATGGCACAATTGCGTCCTACAGAGAGCTGACGGGAAAGAGCTTCCGCCGAATAAACCCCGATGAGCTCTGGATGAGCGGGCTCAAGCGCTTTGCTGAAATTAAAATGAAGGAGGAACTGAAGTGAACGTATCATTCTTATACATAAATATCATCGCGCTTTTGCTGTTTTCGCTGATGTTCATTGCCTTCATGGCTGCGGAAAAAAGCCGCGAAATAAATGCGTGGCTCATTCTGCTGGGTTCAATGGTGCTTTGGGCGCTGGGCTCGCTGTTTATGCGAATGAACGTAGCCCCGGGAATTGAATTCTGGTTCTATGTTTCTCTGCTTGCGCTCTTTACCATACCGTTTTTTGTGTATAATTATGTTTTTCAGCTTACGGAGGAAAAGAGCAAGGCCTCCAATATTGTGTGGCTTGTCGGTACTGTAATAATACTTGTTGTTGCCTCGACGGGTACCTTCCTCAAGCCTCCCGTACCCTTTGACAATAACGGTCATACGGTATTTACATATGTCATTGACTGGAAGGTAGGTATCCCTACTGCCTTCTTTATTGCGGAAATTACGGGTATTGCAATTCTGCTCAAACAGATTATCAAGGAAAAGGGAAGCGGAGCACCCGGCGTTAAGGAGCTGATTATCGGTTGCGTCTTCCTTGCCGTAGGCAATATCGTTCAGGTTCTGCCGGGAAATACCTTCCCGTTTGACACGCTTTCGGGCATACTGTTTGCCGTGCTTATCTGTATGTCGCTTTATAAGCGCAGAATGTTTGACACAACGCTTGTAATATCCGGCAGTATCCTTGTAGTTCTTTCTGCGGGACTTCTTGTTGCGGCGGGCGCATATTTCTTCCCCGCGGTAAAAAGATTTCTTGAAACAAACGGCGGAAACCTTGCTCCCGCAGACGTTGAAACCTTCATAATCCTTGCGGTTGTGCTTGTGCTTGCCTTCAGCGCCTTCAGAAAACTGCTAAATGCAATCTTTTCCGAGCAGGAGCATCAGAACACGATTATAAAGAAATATTCCGATTATATTTCCAAAACTCTTGATATTGACAGCATTATGCGGGAAACCATCAAGGTTATCCGCAATGAGCTGCACGTAAATGAAATGTATATCTGCCTTGCCAAAGACGACAAGCTTGTACCCGTTTGCAGCTCAATGCCGCTTAAGCCGGTTGCATTTACAATTTCAAGAGATAACCCCTTCGTCAAATATTTTGAACGCGGTGAAACCCATGTGGTACTTCGTGATTTTGAAAGCAACCCGCTTTATAAATCCATGTGGGGCTCAGAAAAGCAGCTGTTTTCCGAGTACGGAATCACTTGTGTCTGCGCCCTTAAAGATGCGGACAGCGTTGTCGGTCTTCTTCTGCTTTCGGAAAAGGAAAAAGGAACGGGCTATGACTATGCCGACTTTTCCTACATCAACACCGTTTCTTCGATTGCATCAATTGCAATCAAGAATGCGGCGCTGTATAAGCAGGTTGCCGAGCGTGAGCACCTGTTCAGCAGCATGACAAAATTTATACCGAATGTAATATTTATCAAATCAAAATATGATGACGGATTTTCCTTTGTAAGCGCAAATACGGACAGAATACTCGGACTCCCCACGGAGTATTTTACCGGGCGCACAGCAAGAGAAGCACTGCTTGATTGCCTCGGAGAAGAAAAAACTGAGGAAATGCTGGAATGCATTGTTGAGCGCGGAGAGGAAGGCTACTTCTGCGATATCCCCTTTGTTACCCGCTCCGACCACAGAGAGATTACGGTGCGCTGTGCGTTCCTGCCGATTGTTTCCGACTGTATTGTTTCGCATTATGTGTGCGTCGTCAGCGATATTACAGCCGATATTCAGGCTCAAGCCCTGCTGAAAGCCTCCGTTGAGCTTGCTCAGAACTCCAACAAGGCAAAGAGCGAATTTCTTTCGCACATGTCCCACGAGATAAGAACACCCATGAACTCCATCGCCGGACTTACTTATCTTGCGCGTGAGCTTGCGGGAACGGATACTCAGCCGGAGCTTTGCAGTTACCTTGACCAGATTGACCAGTCATCACAGTATCTTATCAGCATGCTGAATAATATAATGGATATCAGCAAGATTGAAAGCAAAAAATATGAGCTTCACGATTCAGAATTTGATATACATAATGTTATCAATGAGGTCTATGCTGTGTACGGAACCCAGATGGCTGCCAAGAAGGTTGAGTTTACACTTGATGCCTCGGGGCTTATTCACAGCAGGGTAATTGGCGATGAAATCTCCCTCAGAAAGATTCTCAATAACCTACTGTCAAACGCCTATAAGTTTACTTCAGGCGGAGGTCATGTTTCCCTGAGCGTTTCACAGATAATGAAGTCAGAGAAGTCAACTGTTGTAAGTATTGTTGTGAGCGATACTGGCATAGGCATCAGCGATGAATTTATCGGAAAACTGTTTGAACCGTATTCGCAGGAGATTTCCGTCAACGGCAGCAAGGCAACGGGAAGCGGATTGGGCATGGCGATTTGCAAGAGCATGATTGACCTGCAGGGCGGCACCATTGGCGTAGAAAGCGCAGTGGGCAAGGGCACAAGGTTCAATGTTGAGATACCCTATCCGATTGCCGCAGACAAAAACGAAGGGGAAAACAAGGAGTCAATTGACTGTACATCGCTTTACGGAAAGCGTATTATGGTTGTTGACGATGTTACCATCAATACAATCATTACAAGACGCCTGCTTGAAAAGCAGAGCGTTCAGGTTGACTGCGCCGAAAACGGACAGGCAGCTCTTGACCTGTTTGAGTCAAGGCCCGACCATTATTATGACTGCATACTTATGGACATTCAGATGCCGGTTATGGACGGTATTGAGGCCGCAGCACAGATAAGGGGCGTAAAGAAGCGCTATGCTCCGCTTGTGCCAATAATTGCAATGACGGCTGATGCATTCCTTAATGAGAACCATAACGACGCAATGGCAGACTTCAACGACTATATTCTTAAGCCTGTAAGTCCGGACGGTCTGTATGGCAAGCTTGCAGCACTCCTTAAAGACTGAAAAGAGGAATTTTGAATTGAAAAACTGGTTTCAAAAGAGGCAGAGGGAAGCAGATGCCTTCTGGAACGGAAAATTCTATTTTCCCGTTTTGTTTCTTATTACCGTAATCGGACTTGTCCTGCACATTAATGTGGCGATGATGTTCTTCTTCATTGCGGTATGTATATATTTTTTCCTTTTCAGCGATGACCTTATGACGATTTTTCTGCCGCTGATGATGATATTCCTGCTGGCGTCAACGTTCTTTAAGGACCTGAGCTTCCTTATGGATTACTTTCCCTATGCGGTAATTCCTTTTGCGCTTGCGGTTGTTTTTCAGCTTGTGTATTACCGCAGACCTTATGTGAAGGGCAGAATGCTTTATCCGCTGATTGCGGTTTCGGTTGCACTTGTTATCGGCGGTGCGGGAGTAATACCGATTGATGAGTATATGCTTCCCATAAACTTTTACTATATGCTCGGTCTCGGCGCGTTTATGATTTTCATTTACTGCCTTTCTATGTCAAGACTGCAGAATGAGCGAAAATACGACAGGGTGGAGCGCCTTGCAAAAATTCTTTATTTTGCGGGTATTGCCGCTGTGTTTACGGTGCTTGTTTTCTGCGCCGACAACATTGAAACGATTATCCGCAAGGGAAGTCTGATATTTTATAAGCCGAGAAACTTTGTTTCAAGCGTACTGCTTATGACAATGCCTGCGGTTTGCTATTATATTAAGAATAAAAGCAACTGGCATATTTTCGGAATGCTCTTTATGTACGCGGGAATGGTGCTGACTGGCTCAAGAAGCGGTCTGCTTTTCGGAACGGCACTTCTCGGAATATGTGCGGTCTATATCTATGTCACAAACAAAGAAAGCAGAAGACTGTATAACAGAATACTGCTTGTGTCGATTATTCCCATAGCTTATGTGATAATAAAATACGTTCCCTCCCTGTACTCCGGCAGACTTACAAACGGACATCTGATTGACCCCGAAGAAACAAGAGTTAAGTTCATAAAGCTCGGCATTGAGGATTTCCTCGCGCATCCCGTGCTTGGCATTGGCTTGAGCAATCAGAAGAATATAGGCATTTTCCCGGGCATTTTCCCGGGCTGCCTTGTGTTCTATCATAACATCATCATTCAGATTCCTGCATCTTTGGGACTTGTGGGCGTGGGAGCATTTCTGTGGCAGTTTTCCGAGCGAGTCAAGCTCGTGCTGAAAACGCGAAAAACTCAGTATTTCATCATGACTCTGAGCTATATAGGCATTCTCATGATGTCCCTTACTAACCCGGGAATTATGTGCCCGTTCCCCGAAACAGCACTTCTTGTTGTGATGTTTGCAATGATGGAGCACTATCTGAAAGAAAACAGTAATTAAAAATCACAAGGCATAATCTGCCTTGTGATTTTTTTATATGCGTGGTATAATATTAAAATTAAAGTAAAAGGGGAGATATCGGCGTGGACAAGTTCAAACTGGCAGCACCTTACTCGCCGATGGGCGATCAGCCGGAGGCCATAGAACAGCTTGTGCAGGGAATTGAAAACGGACTTGACGAGCAGGTTCTGCTTGGCGTTACGGGTTCCGGCAAGACCTTTTCAATGGCGAGCGTGATTGAAAAAGTCAACAGACCTACGCTTGTGCTTGCCCATAATAAAACCCTTGCGGCACAGCTTTGCGCCGAGTTCAAGGAGTATTTCCCGGAAAATGCCGTTGAGTACTTCGTTTCTTATTACGATTACTATCAGCCCGAGGCATATATTCCGCACACCGATACGTTTATTGAGAAGGACAGCTCGATAAATGACGAGATTGAGCGTCTGCGCCACAGTGCAACCTCAAGCCTTTTTGAGCGACGCGATGTTATTGTTGTGTCCTCGGTTTCCTGCATTTACGGTCTGGGCGACCCTATTGACTACGCAAATATGGTTATCTCTCTGCGTACCGGTCAGACAAGAAATTTTGATGAGCTTCTGCGGAAGCTTATTGAAATCCGCTATGAGCGCAATGACATTGCCTTTGAGCGCAATATGTTCCGTGTCCGCGGTGACACTGTGGAAATTTTCCCCGCTTACTCCAACGATAAAGCAATCAGAGTGGAGTTTTTCGGCGATGAAATTGACCGCATAAGCGAAATAAACGTTGTAACGGGCATGGCAACGCGCTACGTTAATCATGCGGCTGTTTATCCCGCAAGCCACTATGTCGTAAGCAGGGAAAAGATGACGCGTGCAATTGAGGAAATCAGACGTGAATGTGAAGAGCGCACTAAGTTTTTTACGGACAACGGAAAACTTCTTGAGGCACAGCGCATTTCCCAGCGCACTAACTATGACATTGAAATGATGCAGGAGCTTGGCTACTGCACGGGTATTGAGAACTATTCCCGAATAATTTCGGGACGTGCGCCCGGAAGCGCACCCATGACGCTTCTTGACTATTTCCCTAAGGATTTTCTGCTTTTTGTTGACGAAAGTCATGTAACTCTGCCGCAGGTCAGAGCCATGTATAACGGCGACAGAGCAAGAAAGGAATCACTTGTTGAATACGGCTTCCGTCTGCCGTCTGCTTATGACAACAGACCGCTGAAATTCCCGGAATTTCAGGAGCGTATCAATCAGGCGATATACGTTTCCGCAACTCCCGCCGAATATGAACGTGAGCGCGCGGCACAGGTTGCCGAGCAGATAATCAGACCGACGGGACTTCTTGACCCGATGATTTCCGTTCGCCCAATTGAAAACCAGATTGACGACCTCATAAGCGAGATTAACGCGAGAATTGAGAAAAACCAGCGTACGCTTGTGACAACGCTTACCAAAAAAATGGCGGAGGATTTGTCCGAGTATCTCGGTGATGCGGGAATAAAATGCCGCTATATGCACCATGACGTAGGCGCTATTGAGCGTATGGAAATAATCCGTTCTCTGCGTATGGGCGATTTTGACGTGCTCGTGGGCATAAATCTTCTGCGTGAGGGACTCGACCTTCCCGAAGTCAGCCTTGTGGCAATTCTTGATGCGGATAAGGAAGGCTTCCTGCGAAGCGAAACAAGCCTTATACAGACAATCGGCAGAGCAGCACGCAATGCAGACGGTCTTGTAATCATGTATGCTGACAAGGTCACACCGTCCATGAAGGCGGCAATAGACGAAACCGAACGCCGCCGCGCAAAGCAGAATGCCTATAATGAGGTAAACGGAATTGTTCCGAAAACAATTATTAAGAGCGTACGCGATATTCTGGAAATCTCGACCTCGGACGCATCGGAGAAAAAGAGACGCGACGGTGTTAAGATGACAAGCTACGAGAGAAAGCAGTATATCGAACAGCTTGAAAAGCAGATGAAGGAAGCGGCGAAGATGCTTGAGTTTGAGCTTGCGGCTCAGCTTCGTGATGAAATAATCCGACTTCGCGGCAGAGGCTAACACCGTGAAGAATCACGGTGTCATCAATTATTGCTTTTTGCTCGCCGCATAAGCGGCAACCGCAAAAGATGCCAATAATCTCCATTGCCGATATGGAGATTTCAGCTTGCTTTTTGTGTTACAGATTTGCGGCTAATGGAGATTAATATGAAACTTGTAATTTTTGACGGCAACAGCATAGTTAACCGTGCATTCTTCGGCATACGCCCCATGAACGCGCCCGACGGAACGCCTACAAACGGAATCTACGGCTTTCTCAGCATCATGCAGAAGTTCATTGATAACGAAAAGCCCGATTCCGTCTGCGTTACCTTTGACCTGAAAGCGCCTACCTTCAGACATCTGAAGTATGACGGCTACAAGGCACAGCGAAAGGGTATGCCCGAGGAGCTTGCGGTGCAGATGCCGATTCTCAAGGAAGTGCTTGACGCAATGGGAATAAAGCGCCTTGAGCTTGAGGGTTATGAGGCCGATGACCTGCTGGGTACCGTCGGAAGAATATGTGAGGCTGAAAACTGGGACTGCCGCATTGTCACCGGCGACAAGGACAGCTTCCAGCTGATTACCGACACGACGCATATCTGCCACGTCAAGTCACGCATGGGCCAGACGGAAACAAAGGAATACACTCCCGAGCTTTTCCGTGAGGAATACGGTTTTGAGCCAATTCATATTGTGGACCTTAAGGCGTTTATGGGCGACTCCTCCGACAACATTCCCGGTGTTGCGGGAATAGGCGAAAAAACCGCAATGGACCTCATTCAGCGCTATACAACGCTTGAAAACATTTACGCGAACATTGATGAGCTTGAAATTAAAGAGGGCGTTCGCAAAAAACTGCGTGATGGAAAGGAAAACGCCGAGCTTTCCTTTGAGCTTGCAACAATTTGCAGGGAAGCACCCATTGAGTTTAAGCCGGAGTACGCACTGTGGAACCGTGAATATACGCCCGAGCTTTTCGGAATTTTCAAGAAGCTAGGCTTCAACAAATTCATTGAGAAGTGGGGACTTGCCGAAAGCGGTGAAAGCGTAAGTGCTTCGGAAACGGTAAAGCATATTGAAAGAATAGACAACGCCGATTTTGAAACCGTTAAAAATGCCGTTCTCAATGCGGAGTATATTGCCGTTCTGCCGGAAATCGCAAAAGACGGCAAAATGAGCTTTGACAGCCTTGAAATCTGCGACGGCAAAAATGTTTACACGGTATGGTGGGGAAGCATGATGCTGGGCGAATTTGACCGCCTCAGAGAGTTCATTTTCTCTGACAGCGTGAAGAAAATTTCCCACAATGTCAAGGACTTCATGCACCTGCTGATTGCGGAAAACCTCTCTGTTGAGAGCTTTGTGTACGACACAGCCCTTGCTTCATATCTTCTTAATGCAACCGACAAAGACCACTCCCTTGAGCGCATGAGCATGAGATATCTTGAAACCGAGCTTCACGGTACGGAGGCAATATGGCAGCTAAAGCCCGTAACAGAGGCAAAAATGCGTGAGCTTGACATGGAAAAGCTCTATTATGAGATTGAGCTGCCTCTCTGCGAGGTGCTTGCGGATATGGAGCATGCAGGTTTCCTTGTGGACAAAAAGGCCCTTGCGGATTTCGGCGAAAGCCTGAACGGAGGCATAGAGGCTCTGCGCGATAATATATGGCAGCTTGCAGGGGGAGAATTCAACATCAATTCCCCGAAGCAGCTCGGCGAGGTGCTTTTTGAAAAGCTTATGCTGCCCGCGGGTAAGAAAACAAAGACGGGCTGGAGCACAAATGCCGATGTGCTTGAAAAGCTTCGCGGTAAGCACCCGATAATTGAGATGATTCTCGATTACCGAATGCTGACAAAGCTGAAATCCACCTATGCCGACGGTCTTCTCAAGCTCATTGATAAGAATGACGGACGCATAAGAACAAGCTTCCAGATGACAGTTACAGCAACGGGCAGACTTTCAAGCACTGAGCCGAATCTGCAGAACATACCCGTACGCAAGGAGCTTGGAAGCCAGATAAGAAAAATGTTTATCGCTTCAAAGGGTATGACACTTGTAGATGCGGACTACAGTCAGATTGAGCTTCGTCTGCTGGCGCACATTTCCGGAGATAAGAATATGCAGAGTGCGTTCTTAAGCGGTGAGGATATCCACAGAGTTACCGCGTCACAGGTTTTCAATACGCCGCTTGAGGAGGTTTCAAGCCTCCAGAGAAGCCGCGCAAAAGCTGTTAATTTCGGCATAGTCTACGGAATATCCGCCTGGTCGCTTGCCCAGGACATCGGTGTTTTCCCAAACGAAGCCAAGGAATATATGGACGCATATCTTGAGAAATACAGCGGCGTTCATGAATATATGAAGAATATTGTGAAGCAGGCAAGGGAAGACGGCTATGTAAAAACACTGTTTAACCGCAGGCGTGCGCTTCCCGAGCTGAATTCAAAAAACTTCAACGAGCGTTCCTTCGGTGAGCGTGTTGCTCTGAACATGCCCATTCAGGGTACAGCGGCGGATATCATCAAGCTTGCAATGGTTAATGTATATAAGCGGCTCAAGGCCGAAAAGCTTTCCTCAAAGCTTATTCTTCAGGTGCATGACGAGCTTATATGTGAATGCCCCGATGACGAAGTGGATACCGTCGTGAAGATACTTGAGGAAGAAATGGAAAATGTGGCAAAGCTTGACGTTCCGCTTACGGCGGAGGCAAAGAGCGGTCACAGCTGGGCGGAGGCACACTGATGTTTAGCTACGAAGAAGCTGGAAATGTCCTTGCAGACCTTATTGACGAGCTGCCCGACGGAATATTCAGGGAATTAAACGGCGGAGTCATGCTGCTTGAGGAATGCAAAAAATCCGATGACGGCTCGATAACTCTCGGTACCTATTTTGTCAACAAGCTCGGCAGATACGTTGAGCTGTACTACGGCTCCTTTGTTGAGCTTTACGGCGAAATGGACGATGAGCTTTTCCGTGAACGGCTTAAAAAGACTCTGCACCATGAGCTTACGCATCACGTTGAGAATATGGCAGGGGACAGAAGCCTTGAACGCTGGGACGAGCGTCAGGCAGAGCTTTACGGCTTCAACGGAATCGATGTTCACAGCATACTGTTTGTCGATGATGACTGTTCGGCGCTTGCTCCTGCTGCAGAAGTGATGTTTAACATGGGAAAAGTCGGGACTGCCGAAGAGGTGACAGCTGCATCGGCAGCGGCAGACAAAGCCGCAGCCATTAACCCTAAAGCTGCTAAGGTCTGCCGGAGTCTCGGCGCCGATATTTCGGATATTCAGCCTGCTGCCGTGAGCCGTGAGCTTATGGAGAAATATGACGTCATTCTTTGCATGACTATTGCGCAGGCGGAGTTTTTATCCGATAAGTATCAGAATCTTGACGATAAAATAATGTGTCTTGCCGAATACGATATTGAGCCGCCGTTGCTTTCGGCAGGCTGGAAGAAGTGCATGGCACGACTTCAGGACGCGGTGCTGACGGTAATTGATGAGCTGAACTTAGAGGACTGATATGCAGTACAAAATTGTTAATGCTGACAGTAAGCATATTGAGCAGATACTGAACATTGAAAAACGCTGTTTTTCCGTTCCGTTTACAAGGGAACAGCTGCTTTCACAGATGCCCGACAGCAATCACGTTTTCATTGTTGCGGAAGAGGCCAGCGGCGATGTTCTGGGCTATGTGGGCATGATGTATGTGCTTGATGAGGGATATATTTCAAATGTTGCGGTTTCGCCCGATTACAGACGAATGGGAATTGCGGACGGACTGATAAATGAGCTTGAGCGCATTTCAAAAATGCTTGATCTCAGCTTTATGACTCTTGAGGTGCGTGAGAATAACAGCCCTGCACGCGAATTATATAAAAAACACGGATTTGCCGATGTGGGCAGAAGAAAAAATTATTACACTTTGCCCACCGAAGATGCTATACTTATGACAAGCTATCTGAAATGAGGAATTAACCATGAAAATTCTTGCTTTTGAGTCCTCCTGCGATGAAACCGCCGTTGCGGTAGTTGAGGACGGACGTAAGGTTCTTACCGATCAGATTTTTTCTCAGGCTGACCTGCACGCCGTTTACGGCGGCGTTGTGCCCGAAATTGCCTCCCGCAGCCATGTGGAAGTCATATCCCAGCTTTCCCGCCGTGCGCTTGAGGTTGCGGGAATTTCACGCGATGAGATTGACGCCGTTGCGGTTACATACGCACCCGGACTTATCGGTACGGTGCTTGTTGGACTTAACTTCGCCAAGGCTGTTGCCCTGAGCCTTAATGTGCCGCTTATTCCCGTGCATCACATAAAAGGACACGTTGCCGCAAACTACATTGCCTATCCCGAGCTTGAGCCGCCCTTCCTCTGCCTTGCCATTTCCGGCGGCAACACGCTGATTATCGATGTGCGCAGTTATACCGACCTTAAGATTATGGGGGCAACACGCGATGATGCGGCAGGTGAGTGCTTTGACAAGACCGCACGAGTTCTCGGTCTGCCATACCCCGGCGGCAAGCCCATTGATATGCTTTCGCAGGGCGGAGATGACAAAAAATACAAGCTCCCCAGAACTAATATCGACGGCGCACCCTATGACATGAGCTTCTCAGGTCTCAAGACTGCGGTGATTAACCTTGTTCACAATGCCGAGCAGAAGGGTGAGGAGCTTGACAGAGCATCACTCGCGGCTTCCTTTACCGCAGCTGTAAGCGACACCCTCGTTCCCAGAGCGATGATGGCGGCAAAGGAACTCGGCTATAAAAAAATTGCCATTGCAGGTGGTGTTGCGGCAAATTCACGCATCAGAGCCGATTTCAAGGCTGCGGCTGAAAAAGAAGGCTGCGAGCTGTTTGTGCCTCCGCTTAAGCTTTGCGGAGACAATGCAGCCATGATAGGCTGTCAGGGATATTTTGAATATCTTGCGGGTAATATCGCAGGTAGCGAACTGAATGCTTACGCAAATATGGAGCTTTAACGGAAAAGATAATGGGAAAAGTTACGGATAAGCAGAAAACTGAAAATGACGAACTTCATGCAGGTCACAGACAGCGCATGAAGGATCGCTATGCCGAAACAGGACTTGCGGGCTTCAGCGACCACAATGTGCTTGAAATGCTTCTGTTTTACGCAATCCCAAGAAAAGACACAAATCTTATTGCCCATGAACTGATAAAGCATTTCGGCTCATTTGATGCCGTGCTGGAGGCGAGCAGGGAAGAGCTTATGCAGGTTAAGGGCGTGAGTGAACACACCGCAACCCTCATAAGCCTCGTGACGCAGATGAACAAGCGTTACCTTGAGTGCAAGAGCATTGAACGTGATGTAATACAAAACAGCGATGAAGCGGGCAGATACTTTATTGCAAAGTTTGCTTATGAGGTAAATGAGTCGGCCTTCGCTCTTATGCTTGACGATAAACTGCGCATAATCACATGCCAGAACATAAGCAAGGGCGTTGTAAACGGAACCGACATTGACATACGACTGCTCTGTGAGCTTGCTTTGAAATTCAGGGCAAGCAGCGTCGTCGTGTCGCACAATCATCCGTCATGCGTGCTTATGCCGTCAAAGGAGGACGAAATTTGCACACGCTCGATTAAAGATGCACTTGATGTCATCGGCATCAGACTTCTTGACCACATAATTGTTGCAGGCGGGGAGTATTTTTCTTTTGATAAATACGGAATGATATGAACCAGATGTTATGTTAACTGAATTTTGTTTCTGTTTTGTTTCTTTTTATTAATTCAGGGTTTGCTGTTTTTTGACAAATTCCGCGCTTCTTATTGAAATAAAAAGAAAAAACGGGTGTTCAAAACCCTGTGCAAAATGTTGATAACTATTTGCATAAAATTTATCCAAATTTATTATGCAAACCGAATTTTGACGAAATTTGTTGCAGATTTTCCTTGAAAATCAGTAAATTTTCAAGATGCTTCGCTAATTTGGATTGTATCTGAATAAATGCAGATTACAATTTGTATTTACCTGTTTTCGTTGACAAGAATATTTCGCTGTGCTAAAATACATAAGCGCTTTGCTGGTATAGCTCAGTCGGTAGAGCAGCTGATTCGTAATCAGCAGGTCGTGTGTTCGAGTCACATTACCAGCTCCAAAAAATCCCCAAGTTCAATGAACTTGGGGATTTTTTTATGCGTTGCAGTTAAATTCAATACAAATATCGTTTACATACAGCTTTCCGATTCCGCTTTTGCCGCTGGTTTTAATATATGTGCCGCCGCTGCCGCCTTTAAGTGAAATCACGGCAGGACCGATTATTTCGATTTCTCCCTCGGCGCGCAGTACTATGGGCTCCTGATAATAGGGAAGATGATTGCCGCATTCGTCAATTGCTGTAATTCTTACGGCTGCTACATCATAGGTTTCGCCCTCGCAGAGCTCTGTGCGGTCTGCTTTGACATTGAGAAGTGCCTTCTGGCAAGGCTTTTTAACAACAGACTTGATTACTTCTCCGTTTTTTACGGCATCAAAGCGCCATACTGTTGCTTCACCGCCCCAGTTTCCTACGTACTTGCCGTAGAGATTATATGCGTCGGAAATTTTGAAGCCCTTAAGCAGCATGAGCTTTCCGAACTTTGCATAGTGCTTCGGCTTCAGTCCCGTAGGTCCGAGCTTTGCAAGTGCGCTGAGGAGATATTTGACGTCTGACGCGGTTTTTTCATCATAACGCTCAACCGTGAGGAGCATTTCGCCTATGAAATCGTCAATGATAATGGGCGCATGCGGCATCGCAGGGAACTCCTCGGTGTTCGGGAAGAACTCGCGAACAAACACATCATTTTTATAAAGCTTCACGCTGTCCGCATTTGTGAATACATATACTTTGCCGATGTCTCCCGCAGGGTGTTCGCCGATGTCCATGGAGGAGGACACTGCACAGCAGGGGATTTCATCATTCTGACTGGCGTAGACATACGCCGCAAGCTTGGGATTGCGGAACATATCCAGCACTCCGTGATAGCATATTCCGTCACCGCTGCCGAAGTCCTTGTGGGTGTTGTAATCGAACATACACCAGGGAGAAATGCCGCAGATATCTTCGGCGGCATACATGGCATCAAGCACTTTTGCATGGCGCAGGGCATGACTTAAGCGATGGCGCTCATCGTCAAATGGCTTGGTGGGGAACATGTGACCGTTGCACTCGGAAACAAGATAGGGCCTGTTTTTCTTTGATGTTACCGCAGACTTTGGTTTAAGACCTGCGTTATTGCCCACATGTGAGAAATCATTGAAAGCATAGACATCTTCTAAAAGCCGGCTCTTTTCAAGATATCTTACACCGCTGGTCTGGCGTGAGGAGTCAAGCTCGTGGGCAACTTTGTTCGTCTGCCTGTAAAGCTCATCGCAGTCCTGAGATTCGTTTATTCTCACGCCCCACAGAATTATTGAGGGGTGGTGCATATACTGAGTCACCATTTCACGAGTGTTGTCTATTGCCTGCTGCTTCCACGCCTCATCGCCGATATGCTGCCAGCCTGGAATTTCCGTAAACACAAGGATTCCGAGCTCATCGCACGCATCGAGAAAATGCTGTGACTGAGGATAGTGGGAGGTGCGTACATAATTTACGCCAAGCTCGTTTTTGAGAATTTCAGCGTCGAGGCGCTGAACGGACTCGGGCATAGCATAGCCGACGTAGGCATAGCTCTGATGGCGGTTAAGACCACGGAGCTTAAGCTTTTTACCGTTCAGATAAAAGCCGTCATTCTCAAATTTTGCGCTTCTGAGACCGAAGCGGGTTTCCTTTGTGTCATAAACGGTATTATCTTTTTCGTCAACAAGCTTTGTTACGGCAGTTATCAGTTTTGGGTTTTCAAGCGTCCACAGCTCTGCATCGGGAAAGCTGATATCAAATTCAGCTCCGACGGCAAATGCAATTATTTTGCCGCTTTCGTCGATAAAATCCGTGCGTATTTTGTGCCCTTTTGGCTGGATGGCGGTTTTTACTCTGACATGAATGCCGCGAAGAGATGTATTTTCGATGAGAACATCGGTAATATAGCCTTCATCACGCACCTGAAGTGTAACCTCGCGGTAAAGTCCGCCGTAGCAAAGATAATCTATAACAAAGCCGAAGGGAGGTATGTTAAGGCTTTCCCTTGTATCAAGGCGTACTGTGATTTCGTTTTCGGCTCCGAGCCTTACAAAATCGCTTATGTCTGCTGTGAAGGCCGTATAGCCGCAGGCATGGTGAGCTGCCTGCATTCCGTTGCAGTAAACAGTGGCGTCATGGGCAGCGCCCTCAAAACGCAGCAGAATGCGCTTTCCCTGCCAGCTTTCGTCTGCAAAGAAGGTTTTCTTGTAGCCGCAAACCATCTGATATGCGGTGCAGTCAATATAGTTATAGGGAATTTCCCCGGCGGAGTGGGGAAGTCTTACGCTGACAGCGTTGTCAAATCCCTTATCAAAATCCGATGTGAACAGCCAGCCGTTGTTGAAAGCAATATCCATTTCTGAGCCTCCTGCAATGTTCTGAAAACAGTTTAGCATAAGATAAAAGATTTGAAAACCGCTTTTTCGGTTGATTTTAATGCGGGCAATTGCTATAATTACCACATATAAATATTAGGAGAATTGCTATGAACACAGATAAGCTTTTGGGAACAAAGCTGTTCCTTCTCGATATGGACGGCACTCTCTATCTAGGCGACGAGGTTTTTGACGGAGCTATTGACTTTATCCACACCATTAAAAATACCGGCAGAGAGTATATTTATCTAACAAACAACTCCTCTCGCGCAGGTGTTGACTATGTAACCCGCCTACGTAAGCTGGGATTTCCCTGCGAGACGGAGAATGTTTTTACATCGGGCATGGCAACTGCCATGTATCTCAACGATAAATTCCCCGGCGCAACGGTATATCCCGTGGGAACTCCCGCGTTTCTGAATGAGCTTGAGAGCTACGGTGTAAAGCTTGGCGATGACGAAAGCGTAAGCGTTGTCTGCGTGGGCTTTGACACCACTCTTACATACGAGAAGCTTGATAAGGCCGTGCATTATCTCCGCATGAAGAAAGCGGCCTTTGTGGCGGCAAATCCCGACTGGGTTTGTCCCATGCCTGCAAATGAGGTGCTGCCCGACTGCGGAAGCATCTGCGCTCTGCTTACGGCCTCAAGCGGTGTCAAGCCTACCTTTATAGGCAAGCCAAATCGCAATATGGTTGATATCATTTCAAAGAAGACGGGTATTCCCAACGCGAATATCTGCTGTGTGGGCGACAGACTTTACACCGATATTGCCGTTGCGCAGAATGCCGATGCGGTTTCCGTCTGCGTGCTTTCAGGCGAAAGCTCAATGGACGATGTAAACGCCGCTGACCGCAAGCCCGACTATGTTCTGAATAACGTTGCCGAGATTGCGGATATACTCAAAGCAAACGCATAAAAGAAAAAACACCTGAAAAGAATTGAACCGAACCAGTAAAAACGGACAATAGACAAAACACCCCCCTATGTAGGAAAATAGAACTACATAGGGGGAATTATTTATGTCAAGACAGTATCAGCACGTACAACACCAATTAGAAGAAATTAAAAAGATGCTCGAAAGCGGTATGACGCAGGGAGAAGTTGCAAACGCGCTGGGACTAAGCGGAAAGGAAGTAATACACAATCTGCTAGTCCGGGAGCGGCGCAAAGAAGTACAAGGCATTCCGAAGCAGCGAGGACGCAAACCGGCAAAGACCTTGCAGGAGTATAAGTACGAGAACAAGCGTCTGAAGATGGAAGTGGAGCTGCTGCGGGATTTTCTGTCGCTCACAGGAAAGGAGTGAAGGCAAGCGTAAAGTATAAGGTAATCTACCGTCATGGGGAGAAATATTCCGTCAGCGAGATGTGCCGCATCTTCGGCGTGTCACGCAGTGGATACTACGACTATGTCAAGCGCATGGATATACCGGCAAAAGATCTGCCGCTTGCAGAGAAAATACGTGAGTGTCAGGAAGAGTGTAAACACACCTACGGATACCGCAGAGTACATATTTGGCTGGAACGCAACGGTGTTCATTGCAATCCGAAAACCGTGCTCAGAGTTATGAATAAGTACAATTTGCTGTCGGTTGTACGTAGAAAGCGCTATGTAAAGTACGGAGAAGCTCTGCATAAGTATCCTAATCTGCTTAATAGAAACTTTGCTGCCGAGCGTCCCAATCAGAAGTGGGTTACGGATATTTCTTACATCCGAACAGGTCAAGGTTTCCTGTATCTCTCAATCATTCGTGACCTGTATGACAACAGCATTGTTGCATACAAAACAGGTACGGAGCAGAATATACAGCTCGTCCTGAATACGATCAAAGCGGCTAAGAGAAAGGAAAAGGTCACTGCAGAGTTGCAGCTCCACAGTGACCAAGGCTTTCAGTATACCTCACAAGCGTACTTTAAGCTGACTCAACAATACGGTATTACGCCGTCAATGTCAAGACGCGGCAACCCTTATGACAACGCTTTAGCTGAAAATTTCTTCTCCATCCTCAAAACGGAGTGCATACACAGGGTCAAGATAAAGACTTTTGCGGAAGCGAGGCGGCTGATCGACGACTACATTTACTTCTACAATAATCAGCGAATCCAGACTAAAACAAAACTGACACCGATGGAATTTCGGTGCCAGTATGTTGCTTAAAATTTCATATCCCTACATAGGGGGGCTTTTTTGTGCTGTCCGCACAATCTGGGGCAGTTCAAATTTTCAGGTGTTTTTTTTAATTATTCCTTGTTTGCGGGACGGTTTTTCTTGGTGCTGTGTCCGCGACCTCTGCGGCGGGACAGCGCGGCTTTTGTACGGTAAAAGTCCAGCATGCCGTCATCGGCTTCATAGATAAGACGGTTTGCAGACCAAAGGTTATCCTCGTGCTTGCGGAACTTGAGTCTAACAAGGTAGGAAGAGCAGTCCTCACAGCTGTATATATTCATATAGCGCTGGTCGCCCTGATTTACCCAATGCTGCGCAATCAGCCTTTTTTCGCACTTAGGGCAGGGAATATCGGTCAGCTTGGGGTCGGCAAAGGCATCTGCCTTAGTGACGTAATCATTAAAAACAAGATGCTCAATGGCCTCGGGACCGTCATTTTCGGAATTTGCCGATTTCGGAGTTGCAAGAATGCGGCTTGCATCATCGTACCGGGCAAGTCCTGTGTACATATCAAGATGGGAAGCCACAAGCGCGGTGTTATAGGCATCGCCGAGTGCGTCATGGGCAACACGTGTCTGCTCGATTTCAAAGTGCTCCATTGCGGTAGCAAGGGATTTCTGATTTTTGTCGCCGTCTGTCTGCATGTTGTAGATGAGCTGAAGGTTTATCCAGCCGTCAATCCAGTCCCAGTCCAGATCATGTATAATGATGTTCTGTTCCATAATGCCCTTGTCATCACAGCCCCAGGTTAGAAAAACGGGGTTTTCACCGCACCACTGGCGGAACTGCTCAAAGGCATCGCGGAAGCTCAGTCCGAGAGCAAGGCGCTCCTTGTCAAAGCCGGTGAGTTTCTTGACCTTGTAGTGCATACGCTTGAAATATACGGGCTTGACATCAACCGTAAATTCTTCGGCAGGCTTCATATCCTCTGTGAGCTTTACAGCGCCAATCTCAATGATTTCGCCGCGCAGCTTAATGGGCAGCTTGTTAAAAACGGCGGATTTGGAGCTCATTGCCTGATTCCATTCCAAATCGACCACGATATAATTCATAAATTCAACGACCTTTATTTATATTACGGGTAGAGATTATAACATAAATATACGAAGCTTGCACTACTTTTTTTCAATATATGTTTGAATGCGCACAATTTGTGTGCTATACTTCTTTTAATAATCTCTGCGGAGGTAGAACTTATGAAAATTGCAGTTGTATGCGGCGGACTTTCCAATGAAAGGGACGTTTCCATCACCAGCGGAACGGGCGTTGCCAGAGCCCTTCGCGCCAAGGGTCACAAGGTCGTTCTTGTTGACCTCTATTACGGCTATAAGGGCGAGTATAACGACCCTGCGGAGCTTTTTGAAAGGGAGCAGGAGGACGTTAAATACTCCGTTTCCACGGAAACTCCCGATATCGCAAAGATAATCGCCGAGGGCGATGGCTCCCGCATCGGCAAAAATGTTATAGAGATATGCAAGGCCGCGGATATTTGCTTCCTCGCACTTCACGGTGAGGACGGCGAAAACGGCAAGCTGCAGGCAACTCTGGATATGCACGGCATAAAATACACTGGCAGCGGCTATCTGGGCAGCGCCCTTGCCATGAACAAGGAGCTTTCCAAGATACAGTTCCGTGCCAACGGTATCCCCACGCCCCCTGGTATAATCGTGGAAAAGGGGAACGCTTCCTATGAGGACGTAGGCTTCCCCTGTGTTGTCAAGCCATGTTCGGGTGGCTCCAGCGTTGGCACCTCCATGGTGCAGAGCCGTGATGAGTACGATGCCGCTCTTGAACTGGCATTCAAGTTTGAAGACCGCGTTGTGGTGGAGAAGTTTGTCAAGGGCAGGGAGATAACCGTCGGCGTTATTGACGGCAAGGCAATGCCCACCATCGAGATAATCCCCAAAAGCGGCTGGTATGACTATAAAAACAAGTATCAGGCAGGTCTCACTGAGGAGATATGTCCCGCACCCATCAGCCCCGAGGATACCGAGCGCGTTCAGCGTCTTGCCGAGCGTGTTGGTCAGGCCCTCATGGTGGACGTTTATTACAGAGCCGATTTCCTGCTGGACAATAGCGACGGCGAACTGTACTGTCTTGAAGCCAACACTTTGCCCGGCATGACCCCAACGAGCCTTGTGCCCCAAATGGCGGCGGAGCAGGGCATAGATTTCGGCGGTATCTGCGAAAAAATAATTGCCGTTTCCATGGAGAAGTATAAATGAGAGGTATTACCGTAAAGGAAGCCGCAGAAATCTGCGACGGAAAACTCATAGGCGAAGGATTAAGTGAAATCCTCGGCGTCTGCATCGACAGCCGCAAGGTCGAGCACGGCAGTATGTTTGCAGC
>JAZRVW010000035.1:0-11191 GCA_045599385.1 Oscillospiraceae bacterium
GTCAGCGCCCATATTGAGCAGTGCAATCTCAACGACAAGGACACCTGCCGCGGCAATCAGTCCCGTTGAAGCGGGACGTAGTCCATAAAATGCGGCATCGACATATTTGTTCTTTCTGAAGCGGTCAAGCACTGCAATAATAAGAAGAACAATGATAATTCCGGGAGTAATTATGCCCAGCGTTGCAGCCAGAGAGCCCCGGAAGCCTGCGGTTGTGAAGCCCGTGTACGTTGCCATGTTAATCCCGATAGGACCGGGCGTAGACTCAGAAACAGCCAGCATATCCGCAATCTGATTATAGGTAAACCAGCCCGTACGGTCTGACATATCGTAGAGAAACGGAAGTGTGGCCATGCCGCCGCCAACGGAAAACAGACCGATTTTGAAGAACTCCCACCAAAGCCGGAGAAGAATCATTCAGACTTCACCTCCAGCCCTTTTATCACAATGCCGAGTATTGCCGAAACCACCACAAACACAACGGGTGTAACGCCCGTCAGCAGTGAAAGCAATGCCACAAGTGCGAAAATCGCAAAGCATTTCCAGTCAATAACCGAGCTTTTCCAAAGCTTCACAACGGCGTTGAAGATAAGGACACATACGCAGACTCTTATCCCCGCAAATGCCTTTTTTACTATCTCGGAGTCGGCAAAGTTTGTGAGAAGCGCTGCAATAACCGTTATGATGATAAGCGCGGGACAAACTGTACCAAACGCGGCAGCAATTCCACCTGCGGTGCCTTTGCGCTTCTGCCCCACAAAAATCATGGTGTTTACCATGATAATACCAGGCAGGCACTGACCGATTGCGTAATAATCAAGCACCTCCGCCTCGGTAACCCATTTTCTGTTTTCAACAACTTCCCTCTGAAGTATGGGAAGCATGGCGTAGCCTCCCCCGAAGGTCATAATACCTACGCGGAAGGCCACGGTAAATATTTCAAATAGCTCTCTCATTCCTTGAGGCTTTCTGCAAACTTTGCATATTTTGCAATCTTTTCATTGCATTCGCTCTCATTTTCGCCCTTGCTGAGAATATAAACCTTGATTTTAGGCTCAGTACCTGAGGGCCGAATAATAAAGTTGCTTCCGTCGGCAAGCTCAAAGTACAGAACATTGGAGCCCTTGATGCTTGTTTCGCCTACAACGCCGATTTCGGGAACGGAAATGCTTCCGTCAGCATAGTCGCGGATACGGAAAACGTCTGTATCTGCGATGACCGCAGGCGGATTTTCACGGAGGTTTGCCATGATGCTCTTCATCTTAGCAAGACCGTCAAGACCGGGCATCACAAGATTGAGCGTCTTTTCACCGTACCAGCCGTATTTCTCATACAGACTCTGCATTGCCTGCTTGAGATTCATGCCATTGTCAAAATAATATGCCGCCATCTCCGCAACCATCATTGATGCGGTAACCGCGTCCTTATCGCGTACATAGTCGCCCATCATATAGCCGTAGCTCTCTTCGTAAGCAAAAATATACTTGTAGCTTCCGGCCTTTTCCCATTCAGCAACACGCTCGGCCATAAACTTGAAGCCCGTAAAGGTATCTTCAAAATGAACGCCGTTGTTCTCTGCAACAACCTTTGCCATTTCTGTGGTTACGATGCTCTTTACCGCACCTGCGTTTTCGGGCAGAGTTCCGGTTCTCTTCTTTGCGTTTATTACATAGTCAAGCAGAAGAACACCCATCTGATTACCGGAAATTGCAGAATATCCTTCACCGTCACGCACCATGACGCCGATACGGTCGGAGTCGGGGTCAGTTCCGATAATCAGGTCGCTGCCGACTTCTTTTGCAAGTTGGGCGGCAAGATAGAAGCCTTCGGGGTTTTCGGGGTTGGGGCTTTCAACCGTGGGGAAAGAACCGTCAAGCACCATCTGCTCCTTTACGGGATACAGCTGGGTAATTCCCAGTCTCTTAAGCGCTTCGGGAACAAGCTTCCAGCCTGCGCCGTGGAAAGGTGTATAAACAATCTTGAATCTGTCCGCAACCTTAGCAACAACGTCCTTATCGATTGCCTGTCCAAGTACCTCTTCAAGATATGCCGCGTCTGTTTCATCGCCGATAAGCTCAATGCGTCCGTCGGCAACGGCCTCGTCAAAATCGCAGCTTATAAAACCGTTGAAAACATCAATCTGATTCATCTGCTCCGCGATTGCTGCCGCGTGCTGAGGAGGCAGCTGAGCGCCGTCAGACCAGTACACCTTGTAGCCGTTATATTCTTTGGGGTTATGGCTTGCGGTAATATTAAGGCCTGCGGTGGTGCCGTAATAGCGTACGGCAAAGCTGAGCTCGGGTGTAGGGCGCAGTGCCTCAAACAGACGGACGTGAATGCCGTTTGCCGCCATTACGCAGGCAGCTTCCTTTGCAAAAACATCGCTGTTTATGCGGCAGTCAAAGCAGATTGCAATGCCCTTTTCCATCGCTTCCCCGCCTTCCGCCTTTATTACATTGGCAAATGCCTGGGTTGCATAGCGGATAACATGAACGTTCATGTGATGCAGTCCGACCTTCATGGTACCGCGAAGTCCTGCGGTGCCAAACTCAAGCGGGGCAAAAAAGCGGCTTTCTATCTCTTTTTCATCGTCTGCAATGGAATTGAGCTCCTCCCACTCGCTTTCGCTGAGTGCAGGGCTGTCAAGCCATAGCTGGTACTCTTCCTTATAAGTCTTCATATTCAGCGCTCCCTTCGCTTAAATTCACAGCGTCCTCATACATGGTTCTGGGGACATATATATCAACTCCCGTGCCGCTCATGCCCAGCATCAGACGGCCGAAATCGCCGTCATTGGGATACTGTCTGATACACGGTATATTATAGGCTTCAAGTAGATTTACAAGCATCTCATCGCTCATATCAAGGCTCAAGCGGTGAGTGAGGAATACCGGTTCAACAGGCTTCCCCTCTTCATCCTTGGGCCAGCGTTTAAGAATATCGCCGGTGAGGTGTCTGCCCCACTCCAGTTTT
Source organism: Oscillospiraceae bacterium (assembly GCA_045599385.1). Taxonomy (GTDB): domain Bacteria; phylum Bacillota; class Clostridia; order Oscillospirales; family Oscillospiraceae; genus F23-B02. The sequence goes on from JAZRVW010000035.1 coordinate 2,974, forward strand.
ATATCATTATCCATGACTGCCTCCGTCATTTATGGTATCTTGAACCTTCGTTAATTTTAAAGCTTCTGTATATCTGCTCGGCAAGCATTACGCGGGCAAGATGATGCGGAAAGGTCATTTCAGACATGCCGAGGCGCATATCAGCACGCTTTTTTACGCTTTCCGCCATGCCGAAGGACCCGCCTATAATAAAGCATATTTTTGCTTTTCCCGCAAGTGCCAGGCTGCTGATTTTTTCCGCAAGCTCCTCACTTTTAAGCTGCTTTGCGCCAACGCACATCGCAATTACATAGGCATCCTTCGGAATGCTTTTTTCAATTTCAACAGCTTCCTTGTCAAGCGCCGCTTTAATTTCCTTATCAGACGGATTGTCGGGAAGCTTTGTTTCGCTCAGTTCAAGGCACTCAAATCTGCAATAGGCCGATAGTCTGCGGGAATATTCGTTTACTGCGTCAATATAGAATTTTTCCTTCATTTTTCCTACGCAGATAAGCTTTATCCCAAGCATTATTATACCTCTCCTATATGTACCTCAAGCATTGAATCCGCAGGCGCAACACTTAATTTTACATCAAGTCCGCATATTGCACCGCTTACAGCATCAAAGGCCTTTGCAGGTGTATTGTTTTCTCTGCTCAGATGACCTAATATTATATGCTTTGTACCACTTTTTGCAAGCAAAACAGCAAGATTTTTGCAGTCATCGTTTGAAAGATGGCCGCGGGAGGATAAAATTCTGCACTTCAGAAAATAAGGATACGGTCCGTTCTTTAGCATTTCGATATCATGATTTGCTTCAATAACCACAGTATCCGCGCCCGAAAGTCCGCAGAGCATATCTTCTGTAACAGAGCCCGTGTCGGTTGCAAAGGCAAAAACCTTCTCCCCCGCTATTCTGTATCCCACGCTGAACGTCGAGTCATGCGGTGTCCTGAACGCAGAAATTTCCGTACTGACGATGTTGAAAGCTTTATTCAATTCAATAATACTGATAAAATCCGCAAGCTGAGGCTTCATACCGACAAGGACATCTGCAAGCTCTGCAGGGGCAAACACCTTTACTCCGTAGTGTTTTACAAGCATTGGAAGTCCGGAAATATGATCGGAGTGCTCATGTGTTATGAGCACTCCGCCTATATCCTGCGGAGTAAGACCAAGCTCGCCAAGACAATTTACTATCCTGCGCATGGAAATACCCGCATCGATCAGTATATTGGCCTTGCCGTCAGAAAGGAGGCTGCAGTTACCTGTTGAGCCGCTGGCAAAAGTCACTATACGCATGTTATTACCTATTAACCTATTGAAATTACCTTATCTACAGTTTCTGTATCATCGGGGAAATCTACAAGAGCAATGTCAGCACCGAGAGCACGGAGCTTGCCGACAAAATTCTCGTATCCGCGTTCAATAAAGTGGATATCCTCAATCTCGGTTGTGCCGGAAGCGCACAGACCTGCGATTACCATTGCGGCACCTGCACGGAGATCACAAGCCATGACGGGAGCGCCGGTAAGTCTGTTGCCACCTTCAATAATAGCAATTCTGCCGTCCACCTGAATGTCGGCACCCATCTTGCGAAGCTCGTTTACATACTTGAAACGGTTGTCGTATATTCCCTCAGTAATTACGGAAGTACCTGTTGCGAGGCAAAGAAGAGCGCCCATCTGAGGCTGCATATCCGTGGGAAAGCCGGGATAAGGAAGGGTTTTTACATTGGCCTTGCGGAGATTGCCGTTGCTCTTTACAAGCACGGAATCTTCATATTCCTGAACAATTGTGCCGGTTTCACGAAGCTTTGCACTGATGCACTCAAGGTGCTTGGGAATTACGTTCTTAACAAGAACCTCACCGCCGGTTGCCGCAGCGGCTGCCATATAGGTGCCTGCTTCAATCTGGTCGGGAATGATAGAATAGTTGCCGCCGTGAAGGCTTTCAACGCCGTTGATTTTGATTGTATCGGTACCTGCACCGCGGATATCTGCACCCATGGAGTTGAGGAAATTTGCAAGGTCAACAATATGGGGCTCACGTGCGGCGTTCTCGATAATGGTACGTCCGCTTGCCATGGTTGCGGCAAGAATGATGTTCATAGTTGCGCCAACGGAAACCTTGTCAAGATATATCTTTGCACCGTGAAGTCTGCCGTCGGGAGCATCTGCATAAACAAAGCCGTTTCTGACGTCAATATCAGCGCCAAGTGCGGTCATGCCCTTGATATGCTGGTCAATGGGACGAACGCCGAAATTACAACCGCCGGGCATAGTTGCCTTTGCATGGCCGAAACGGCTGAGCATTGCACCGATAAGATAGTAGGACGCACGAATCTTACGCATAAGGTCAAAGGGAGCGTCACAGAATCTGACATTGCGGCTGTCTATCTCAATTGTGGAGCGATTGATAAGCTTTACCTCCGCACCGAGATGGGTAAGGATAGTGAGAAGCATATCGGTATCGCTGATTTCAGGTATATTTTCAATGCGGCAAACACCGTCAACCATAAGAGCAGCGGGAATTATTGCAACAGCAGCATTCTTTGCGCCGCTGATTTCGACCTCGCCCTGCAGAGGTTTGCCACCGTTAATTACGTACTTTTCCATATGTTACACCTTTCATTAGGCACATCCACACCCGATGTGCGTTTAAATTATAGCATAGGCTTGACACAATATCAACAATATTTTGTAAACAATCTGTAACTAGTCATCAATATATAGTAGTGTATTAGCTTTCAATACCGCAACTATCGTCTTTGCATCGTCAATTTTGCCGGTCATACAAAGCTTGACAAGCTCACTGATGTGATGCTTTTCAATGTTCAGGAACTCATCTTCATCGGGGTGGCTCTGTCCGCCGTGAAGTCCTCTTGCTATATAAATGTGCAGAACTTCCGATGAAAAGCCTGGAGAAGTGCAGCAGGGCCCAAGATATATGAGTTCATCTGCGGTAAGGCCGGTTTCCTCAGAAAGCTCTCTGATTGCGCATTCTCTGTGGTCTTCTCCGTATTCAAGCTTACCTGCAGGCGCCTCAAGCATCGCTCTCTGGAAGGGATATCTGAACTGTCTTACGCAATAGCAGTAGCCGTCTCTGTCGATGGGAAGTACCGTTACACCTCCGGGGTGCTCAACCACTTCCCTCTTGACAATTTTGCCGTTTATGAGCTCGGCATCGTCAAGTCTGACGTTTACAATTACGCCTTTATACTTAATTTCGCCGCTGATTTTCTTCTCAATTAGTTCCATTTTGCCTCAGAGCTACTTTACATAATTAATAATTTCATACTTTACATAACGTGAATTCAGTATACCACTTTTACAATATAATTTCCATAAATTTTGTATAGAAAATCAGTTTTTTTTGCAATAAAATTGACGCTGTAAACCTATTTTAACGCATTCTTTTCCGCAACGAAATTTTCTTGTAACTCAGTTGTAATTTTATAGTTTTCAGGAGGAAATATTATGTTATCCGATTTCGCTGAAGGTCGTTTTCTCACCGCGGTTTTTGAAGGAAAGTGCCCGGATTATTCATTGATTAAATGTCTGCTGCGACTAAAGCATCTGCACGGAAATACCGTTGTTGATTTGTTTAAGCACGACGGTAAAACCCTTATGATTGCATATCCCGCACCGCCCAAATCCGCTGTTGGTACTTCTCATCTTCCCTCCGGAAGACATCGCCGTATTTAATACTATTATCTGCTGTATACATAATTTAATATTCGCTCATCTGCATTATCTTAATTTTACATTTTTCTTGTACGCCTTCCTTATGTGTGGTAAAATATAATGAATTAATACTAATACCTAATAAAAAGCTTTAAGAATGAAGCGAGGATGATTTTTGTCAGGCAAGGCGAAGACCGCAGGGAATACTGGCTATGTATTTCCAAGGGCTTCAACGAAGCATGGCGGAAATCACACCGCTTCTAATTGAATGTTTTTATTAGGTAATAGTATAAAATAACACATGAGGCAAAACATGAAACAGATAAGATTTATTTTGACCGCAATCATCGCAAAGCTATGCTGCATCGGAATGAAGCTGCTGCACCGTCAGGCCAGCTATCTTCCCGGCAAAATCGCCCTCAAGCTCTGCCCTGATTTCCTTGCCCGTATCGGTCGTCCCGAAACTGTCATCGCAGTCACCGGCACAAACGGCAAGACAACCGTAAGCAATCTTGTAACCGGTATCCTACGCACAAACGGTTATAAAGTAACCAACAACAGCGCCGGCTCAAATGTTGACGCTGGCATTGCAAGTGTGCTTATAGACAACGGCAATCTTTTCGGCAAACCTCACAACAGCATTGCCGTTCTCGAGGTTGATGAACGAAGCTCGCTGCGCATTTATCCTTACATCAAACCCGATTACATTGTCTGCAACAACATTATGCGTGACTCCGTAAAGCGCAATGCCAACACCGACTTCATATCTTACATCATTTCCTCGGCAATACCCGAGAGCACAACGCTTGTTCTCAATGCCGATGACATAATCTGCTCCGGTCTTGGCAGCTCTGCCAACAAGAAGCTGTATTTCGGTGTTAAGCATCTCTTCGGCAACGAGCATTACGGCAACAGTGCTGATATAAAGGACATAAACTACTGTCCCGAATGCGGCGGCGAGCTTGTGTATGACTACACCAGATACAATCATATCGGTCAAGTTCATTGCAGCTCCTGTGATTTTAAAAATGCCGTTCCAGATTACTGCGCTGTTTCCGTTGATTCCGAAAAGAAGCTTCTGACTGTTTCCCATGCAGAGAAGTCCTTCGATTTCAGACTGATTAATGACAACATCGCAAACATTTACAATACAACCGCTGCAATTGCAATTCTGACGGAATTCGGACTTTCTCCCGAGCAGATTGAAGCCGGTCTTCAGGACATTAAAATTGTATCGTCGCGCTTTGACCGCGAGATGTGCTGCGGCAAGCCCGTTACTCTTCAGCTTGCAAAAAGTCAGAATCCAATTGCCTGCTCGCGCGCAATTGACTATGCCCGCAAGTCAGAAGGCAATGCCAAAGCCGTCATTGCAATTATCGACGACATTCACGAAAACGTGAACAACACAGAAAACATTAGCTGGATTTATGATTGCTCCTATGCTCCACTCGGCGATGACTCCATAAGTCAGGTCATTTTCGGAGGTCCGAGATGCGCAGACCATATTCTTCGCGCAATGGTTGACGGAGTGGATACCTCAAATTTCAAGACCGTCGATGATATTTATAAAACCGTTGATTTGCTGGACGCAAAGAACTGCGATGCGGTTTTCATTATGTATGACCTTTATCTTGTTGACGATGCACGAAAGATAATGGAAGCTGTAAAGAAAAAGCTTGAGGAGGCTGATGCAGAATGAAAATCGAAATACTGTTTTCCAAGCTGTGCAACCTCTACGGCGACAGCAAAAATATTGATTATCTCAAGCTTTGTCTGCCTGAAGCAGAATTTATCATGACTGAAATCACCGATACCGTGCCATATTTTGCGGACAATGATGTTGACATGATTTACATGGGCGGAATGTCAGAGGAAGCGCAGAAACGTGTCGCAAAATACCTCATGACCTACAAGGCAAGGATTCTCGAGCTGATTGAAAAAAATGTTGTTTTTCTTGCAACGGGCAATGCTTTTGAAATCTTCACTAAAGAAATACAGAATCTCACCTCAAAAGAGAGCTATGAAGCTCTCGGTCTCTTCCCTATGGTAACGAAAATCGACCTGTTCAAGCGCTATAACGGCAAGGTTATGGGAAAGCTCGAAGGTTTCATGCTTGTTGGCTTCAAATCCCAGTTTTCAATGGTCTACGGTGATGCAGAAAACTGCTGTCTGTTCAAGGCTGAACGCGGAACGGGTCTTAATACCGCTACCGCATGTGAAGGCCTGCGCATGAACAATTTCATCGGGGCAAACATTCTCGGCCCGATTCTCATACTCAATCCCCTCTTTACCGAATATATAATGTCACTGCTGGGCGTTGAAAACCCGCAGTGTGCCTTCCGTGAACAGTCAATGAAAGCATACGAAAAGCGCCTTGAAGAGCTCAACAACAAAGTCGTTCCCTTTGACAGACAGTAAGGTGTTTTCCATGTCAGAAATCAAAAAAGTTACCTTTGAAGAGGCTAAGGAAATTCTCGATACACGGCCCGAAAGCATTATGCTTGATGTTCGTGAGGAAGAGGAATACATCACCGGTCACGCCGTTGATGCCGTTCTTTTCCCGGTAGACGATATTGATTACACCACCGCATCAATCATACTTCCCGAAAAGAACACTCCCCTGCTTATCTATTGCCGTTCAGGCAGACGCAGTGCGGAAGCTGCGGAAAAACTGAATGCTCTCGGCTATACCGAGCTGTACGATGTAGGCAGTCTCATAGGCTGGCCCTACGGACTTGAATAAGCAAAAACGGTCATTCAATGAATGGCCGTTTTTTGCTAACCGGAATTTATCAACAATTTGTTGGATAAAAGCGAAAAGAATAACTCTTTCCTATTGATGCTTAATTATCTGTACATCGTACATGGAAATCAAAGTACGTTTCCTTCCAATAACAAAGCGCCACCCGGTAGGGTGGCGCTTTGTTATTGGATTGTATTATTCTGCTATTGAGCGAATAACTGCTACTACTTCGTCCTGAGTTAATCCATCAGCTGTTATTGCAAAGCCTACACCGTTATGCATCAGCCCGATAAAATATATATTTTGTACTGTATCGAGACCGATAATCACGTCCTGACCGCCAATGACGGATTTTTCATAATCAGTGGTGTCCACCACAAAATCCTGAAACGGAATGACGCCTTTTGCCACTTCAATGTTCAGATTGCGGGAATAGTCTGCATTTGAATAATTGAGCACAACAGTGTCATAGTAGACGTCCCCTGTGCCTTTGTCTCTGCGATAAATACCGTATCCTGTAAAATCATCTGCTTCGTCCCAGCTTCTCAAATCATCAGGGACAACGGGGAAAATAGTCGTTCCGTAATAGTCGGTAAGCGCAGACTTGTCCATTTTAACGAAATCATCTAACAGCAAGGCAATATTCATCTTGTCTGTTATCGGGTTATTGCTTAACTTATTTACGTTGATTATGTCATTTACGTCCGCGCGAACCTGTTTTAACACTTCGTCAGTATTATTTGGTACCTCGGTTTTAAACAAGTCCGATTGCCATGCACCGATACTTAGCATTGCTACCAGGCATAAGCTTACAGCGGGAGCTGCGATTTTGGCAGCGGCTTTTCTCCGGTTCTTCTGTTCTGTTTCATAATCGCCAATGCGATCAAGCGCATTTTGAGCCATTTCCTCATAGGTCTTCATAATTAAAACCCTCCTTGATCAGTTCTGATTTGAGCGATTGTCTTGCACGATATGTAAGGGTTTCTATATTGTGAGTGCTTTTTCTCATAATTTGAGCAGCTTCTTTGCTTGAAAAACCTTCAAAATATATCAGCCATAACACTTGCCGATATTCAGATTTCAGCTTGTTCATTGTCTTATGGACGACAATTTTTCTTTCTTCCTGTATATAGGATTTTTCGAGCGATTCCATATCGGCAAGCTCAGCACATTCATCAATTGATACTGTGTCATACTTTGACTGTTTCCTGATATAGTCGATAGTGACATTTCGCCCGATAGCGTATAACCACGTCCTGAAAGATGATTTTTCCGAGAAATGCGGCTTTTTAATACCGAGTCTTACAAAAGTATCTTCCGCAAGTTCCTCAGCAACAGTAATGTTCCTGACGAAGCTCTCTAAATATAAAATCAGCCCATCTTTATAGTCTCTTACGATTTCTACAAAACCGTTATCATCACCATCAAGGAAACGGCGGTAGCTACTTGCACCGTTATCCATTGATTCGCTCCTTTCTGAAAGGTTTTTCCCTTTCACTTATTAGACGAACGATAGCGTCAAAACCTCACAGTTATTATAAGAATAGTTTTCAAGGCTTCCTTGCTTAGTAATATTAATGCTCGTGAAATAGCTGCATATATAGCAAAACACCCCTGAAAACAGGGGTATTTTACCAGACGCAAAAGATATTGATGTATCTTTGCGTCTATCAATTATGGTGGAGATGGGGGGAGTTGAACCCCCGTCCGAAAGCACTTTAACAGAAACTTCTCCGGGCGCAGACGGTTATTTGCATTCCCTCACCCGCGCGCAAGCCGTCATGCTCACGGATTCGGTAGCTTCATTATG
>JAZRVW010000036.1:0-5110 GCA_045599385.1 Oscillospiraceae bacterium
GCCACCACCGCCACCGTTCCCGAGGTTGAATGGGCGCTGCTCAAGAAGATTACCGACCGCATTCTCGCCGAGGTTCCCGGCGTATGCCGCGTGCTCTATGAGCTCAGCCCCAAGCCCATTTCCACCATAGAGTGGGAATAAGATAAACATCAAAAATCAAGAGCTGTCTGATTTCAGACAGCTCTTTTTAAATGTGCAATTGCATTTTGACGATAAATCGGATAATATGATATTAAATCGGACAAAACGGAGGTCACTCAAATGAAAATCGGCGTTGTGGTGGCTGTTGAAATCGGCGCGGTGCTTTCAAAATACGGCGAGGCCAGCGAAACAAGCGTTCTCCGGGGCTTTACCGTCCGTGAATACCGCAATGGCAGCTTTGATATGTATGTTGTGGATTCCGGCGCAGGCGAAATCTCCGCCGCAATCAGCACCCAGCTTCTCATTGACAAATTCGGCGTTGACATGATAATAAACTTCGGTGCCGTAGGCGCTCTTACGGAGGAAATGAAAACCTGCGAGCTCTGCGTTGTAAAAAGCGTTATTCACTATGACCTTGACACAACGGGCTGGCTCAATCTTGCCCGCGGTCAGTATCCCGGCAAGGACTCCGCGTATCTTGAAACCACGCCCGAGCTTGTGGAAAAGGTGCTTGAAATCATGCCGGAGCTTATGCCTGCCGTCTGCGCATCGGCGGACAAGTTCATTGACCGCGCGGAAGACAAGCTTGCTCTGCGTGAAAACTACGGCGCGGACATCTGCGAGATGGAGTCCGCGGGAATCGTGCTTACCTGCCAGCGAAACGCTGTTCCCTGCCTGCTCATCAAGGCCATTTCCGACACTCTCATAGGCGGCGGCGCGGAATTTATGCAGGAGCTTGAGCGCGTTTCCCTTGTCTGCTTCGACGTTGTTGACAGGCTTATACGCGAGTTATACGCATAAACGCGTTAATATACACGCTCTCAGCACAGCATCAGAACACGAAAGGACATACAGAAATGAAAGTTTGCGTTATCGGCGGCGGCAATATCGGCACCCTGCTTGCAGCGGAGTTTGCGCACAAGGGCTATGAAACCGTCATTCATACATCAAAGCCGGATAAGTGGTCGGACACCCTCAAGGTACTCAATCCCGACGACAGCGTCTGGTTTGAAACCGGCAATTTCCGCGTTACAGCCTCCCTTGAGGACGCGGTTGAGGGTGCGGAGCAGATTTGGGTCGTGCTCCCCTCCTTCATGTTCCCGAAAATTGCGAAGGAGCTTCTTCCCCTTGTGAAAGCGGGACAGATGATTATGTGCGTGCCCGGTTCAGGCGGCGCTGAGTTCAGCTTCGCGCCCCACATTGAGAAGGGCTGCATTCTCTGCGGTCTGCAGAGAGTTCACAGCATTGCAAGGCTTGAAAAATACGGTCATGCGGTTTATATGCTTGGCAGAAAGCCCAATCTTCAGCTTGCGGCAATTCCCGCCCATGCGGCACAGAAATACGCGGGCATCATTGAGAGCATGCTTGACCTGCCCTGCGAGGCGCTTCCCAATTACCTTGTCGTGACCCTTACCCCCTCAAACCCCATTCTCCACACCACGAGAATTTACTCCATGTTCAAGGATTACCGCAAGGGCGATACCTTTGACCACAACATTCTTTTCTACGAGGAATGGACTGACGAAGCAAGCAGGCTTATGATTGACTGCGATGCGGAGCTTCAGGAAATCTGCAGGAGGCTTGACAGGCTTGACCTGCGCATGGTGAAATCGCTTAAGATTCACTACGAAAGCGACACCGTTGAAAAGATGACCGCAAAGATAAGCGGCATTCCCGCGTTCAAGGGGCTTACCTCTCCCATGAAGGAAAAGGAGTCGGGCGTGTGGGTACCCGACTTCAGCTCACGCTATTTCACCGCCGACTTCCCCTTCGGTCTCATGGTCATTCTCGACACGGGAAGGCTTGTTGGCGCAGATGTGACAAACATTGAGAAAATCTGGAGCTGGTATCTTGAGGTCTGCAACGAAGCTGACAACGAAATCTTCTCAATGCCCGTTTCAAGCCTTGAGGACTTCTACAAAATCTATCTCGGATAACAAAAAAGGCGACTGCATTGCAGTCGTCTTTTTTATTCAAAATCGGGATTTTTCTGCATTTTGCCCTCGTTGAGCCAGGCGATAAAATCAAATTCGTCCATCCATTTATACTCAACAAGGCCCTTGTTTATGGGGTTATAGATACAGCCGCCGCTGAATTTTTCATCGGTGTAGTAGCTGAAGCGGTAATTGCCCGGCCAGCGCTCCGCGTCCTCTCTGTGAGTAAAGGCAACCTTATGCTCATAGGGCAGGGCGTTGAACTCATCGAGAATTTCCTCGGTGCCGTTCATGGCGCAGTCCATAAGCAGATATACATCGTCATAGTTAACCCGCTTGAAGCGTTCCTCCCACTTTGCCTTTGCCTCATCAAAGGTCTTATAGTGGACAAACAGAAGCATTATATCGGGAAGCTTTATGTCGGGAAGGTTTCCGTTGGGGATTTTATAGCCGCGCAGTACTCCCACGGGGTGCGTCACGTCACTGAACTGAGCCCACTCTTCCTTTGTAAGCTCCTCAACGGGACATTTTGAGTACTCCTTCAGATATTTGCAGAAAGCAATAAACTGATACTCCGACATGAGCACATTCACCGTAGGTGAACGGAACTGCTCACCAAGGGAGTTTGATACAACGCCGCCCATGCAGGTATTTGCGATTATGCTGAACTGATGATTTTTCAGCCTTGCTTTTCTTTTTTTCTCCGCCAATGCTTTGCCGAGTTTGTTTGCCATTTTCTAATCACCGCCTGAAAATATGCAATTAGATTATCAAATTTTCCCGTTTTTCGCAAGACAAATCGGCATTTGTATTTATTTTATCTATCTTTTTCTTAAAAAGTCAGAACGTATTTTAAGGATTATTTCTATATATTGTGGATTTTCCGTTGAAAAACGCAAATTTTTTGATATAATGTCTATATCTGTATATAAGGAGCGATTTTGCTATGGCAGAAAAGAAAAAGAAAAACTATACCAGCGCCAGCAGCGGCGCGGTTACCGAAAAGCCCGAGGAAATCGTACAGGTGCACAATGTGGAATACACAGAGGCAAAGCCCGTGGGCAATGCAAAGAAAAAGCGCATTGCCGCAATCGTTCTCTGGGTCTTCGCACTTGTATTCGAGATTCTCGCCGTATTCGTACTCAACGGCAAGAGCCCCATTCACTTTATGGGTCAGCTTGCACAGCTTATCGTTGCAATCATTCTCGACCTTGCCTGCGTAATCGTCGGCTCACAGTTCTGGAAGCAGGCCAACCACATTGACCCCGCCTCCGAGGCAAACAAGGTCAAGTTCTGGCTGTGGAACAACATGGGCGTTATCGTCTGCACCGTCGCCTTCATTCCCTTTGTCATTATCCTTCTTGCAAACAAGGACCTTGACAAGAGAACCAAGGCAATTGCCACTGTCGTTGCAATTATTGCGCTTTTAATCGGCGGCGTTTCCAGCTATGACTTTAACCCCGTTTCCGAGGAGCAGCTTGACGCAGCGGTTGATGCTCTGGGCGATGAAACTGTTTACTGGACTCCCTTCGGTCACGTTTATCACACCCATGATGACTGTCAGTCTCTGAGCAATTCCGAAAATCTCACCTACGGCACTGTTGACCAGGCCATCGCCGACGGACGTACCCGTCTGTGCATGTTCTGCGCAAAGCAGGACAACATCACCGGCGTTGTAACCGACGACGGCGACAGGATGCTTGAAAGCACCGATGTTGACGACGAGGAAGATGAGGAAGAGGAAGAAAGCGGCGAACTCATCAAGGCAGAAGACTTTGCAAGTTAATTTAAACCAGCTATAAAAAACCGGCATGCATCAGCATGCCGGTTTTTTTATGCTTATTCAGGCTAAATCTCTGTACATGAACAGTACCACGGCCCAGCGTGTGCATACATCGTCGGGACGGAAGGTGCCGTCTTCGTAGCCCGTGGTAATGCCCTTTTCAACTGCCCACGCGACTGCGGTCTGATAGGGCTTTGCAATTGCGGAGGCGTCACTGAAGCCTGCAATGCTTCCGTCGGTATCGGGGCAGCCCTCATAGCGCCAGAGGAACGTTACAAACTGGGCGCGGCTTACGGGAGTGTTCGGTTCAAATTCGGTATCCGTTACGCCCGTGGTAATGCCCTGCTCGTATGCCCATGTGATTGCCTTGCAGTAGGGGCTGGATTCGGGAACATCGGTGAAGGGGCATTCGCCCTGAGGCTCGGGACAGCCCTCGGCACGCCAGAGGAATGTTACGACCTGAGCTCTGGTGCAGTCAGCCTTGGGTGCAAAGTGGGTTTCGTCAATGCCGTTTGTTATCTGCTGAGGCTCATGGTAATATGCCCACAGCACCGCGTCATAATACACGGCGCCCTTTTTCACGTCAACGAAGGGATTCTTTACCGTGGGCTTGTAATCGGGGTCCTCAACATTAAAGGGAGAGCTTGCCACAGAGAATGGAGTGTATTCCTCGGCACCGATTCGCTCGATAATATCATTTTTCGCTATGCCGTTATACACAAGTCTGTATGTACCGGGAGTCCAGTTTTCGCCCTTTAAGAGCCAGCCGACTGTTACATCAAAGCTCAAATCGACAACGCTGTCCTTCACGCAGCGGAATGTGGTATAGGGGTCCGAATCGGTGATGACCGTTACCCAGTCATCGCCCTCAAGCCTCTGTACCTCCATATAGCTGTAGCCGTCCACAAGCTCGCTGTCATCGAGAATGAGATTGGTTACGTGTCGGGGACTTACGCCCGTGAAGCTGGCTCGCACCCACTCGCCTCTTGTATATGTGTCCTTATCCACGTCCGCAAGCACAGTGCCGTATTCGCCGAGGTCTGCAATCGGATCGGCAATTGCAAAGGCGGTATATAACAGCAGAAGAGGAGTTTCCTGAAGCATTGCATCGCCCTTGGGTGCCTTTTCGCCGCTTACTATGCCCCGGGCAAGCTTGTCAAGCTCCTGGGTGAGAGCAGCGCCTGACCATGGTCCGAAGAGACAGGTTGCGCCCTCGTAATGCTGGGCGGCAAACTCCTCGCGGGTGGTGACA
>JAZRVW010000037.1:0-64443 GCA_045599385.1 Oscillospiraceae bacterium
CTTTCGCAGTTCAAATCAATTTATGATTGCTTTCTAGCTCTCAAAGAAATTTTTATAGTCATTTCTGACTTTAAAGAACCCTTTTCTGGTGCTTATTTTAGCATAAGCTTTGTTCTTACATTATCTAATTTTCAAGGTACACTCTTGCCGACCTGTTGAGCGGTCAGCTTTTACACATTAGCACAAAGGAGCATACTTGTCAAGAACTTTTTTCAATTTCCTGAGAAATTTTTATTGTTCACGGCATAAACACCCTTGCCTAAAGTGCTTAGTCAGTATACAACGCCATTCGTCTTTTGTCAACACCATTTTGATGTTTTTTTCAAACATTTTTGAGGTAAATTTGTAACTTCTAAATCTTGTGTTTTCGCGGCAAAAACTACCACAAAATAGCCATGAGATTGCGTTCTGTTCCGCCGCGAACTTTTCAAAATTTCTGTTGTTTTACTCAAGAATGGTTATTCCCATTTCTCCGATAAAGGGTACAGGCTCCATCTTATTTGCGACGGCTTTTTTGGCATTCAGTAACGCCAGTACAGCCGCTGTAATTCCGCAGGCTTTCTTGAGGGGCTTGCCGATAATGGGGATTTTTTTGAATACATTCGTAGCCACATCAAAGATAAACAGCAGGCACGCCTGATTTGCGTGATAATTTATCAGTTCGTTGCCCTTGCTCTTTACAAAATAAGTATAAAGGAACGCAGGACCGAGATAGCTTGCCGCAGCAATCCAGCGGTTGTTGTCAAGCTTGAGAACATCCTTCAAATCATTCTCGTCTTTATCTGAGACACTATCCATTACCTGCTGGAAGGCATTGATAAAAGGATTTTCGTCATAAACATCTTGCTCTCCGGGCTTCCAACCGCAGCTGATGCACATTTTTCCGCCGTCGGGAATATAAGAACCACATTTGGGACATTTATTCATTGTCTGCTCCCCTTTTTATGTACGGCGCATTGCGCCGAAAATTTTTGTTATATTATATATTATGACTGCGCATTTTTCAAGTCATGCGCAAAATCTGTGGCTTCCGATCGTCATAAGGTAGGGACGTGACCATATCCACGAGCTTGTGGCAGTTGCAGGATTGAAATAATATATCGCGCCGCCGGTTGGATCGTAGCCGTTTAAAGCTTCTCGTGCAGCGCGGTATGCGCTGTCGGAAATCGGCTGATTGAACTGACCGTCATTCAGGCAGGAAAATGCTCCGTTCTGATAAATCACGCCCGAAATACTGTTTGGGAATGAGGAGTGTTCAACTCGGTTGAGTACAACTGCGCCTACAGCCACTTGCCCGATATATGGCTCTCCCCTTGCCTCTGCGGAAATCAGCCTTGCGAGCAGATATACGTCGCCTTCGCTTGCGCCGCCGCCCGATGCTTCATATATGCCCATCGCGGCAAGCGTCTGCTTTCCCGCAACACCGTCTACCGAGAGTCCGTTTGAGCGCTGAAAATACTTCACGGCACTTTCGGTTTTGCTTCCGAATATTCCGTCAACGCTTCCCGTATAATAACCCCAACTTTTCAGCCGTGTCTGAATCTGCGTCACGGTAGGACCCGTGGAGCCGCGTTTATATGCCGCCGCGTCTGCAGACTGGGCAAGTGCAATCAGCAGTATATTTACGGCAAAAACAAGCGCTATCGCAAGAATAAGCTTTTTTCTTTTTACACTCAAAGTATCACTTCCTCTGGTTATATTCTGCTTATTCCGCAATAATTGTATGCAAAGAAAAAAATACCTGAATGCCGAAGCATTCAGGTATTTTAAATTCAGTTAAGGTATCAGTTGAGAACCTTGATGATGTGGCGGGGGCAGATGTCGGAGCAATGGCCGCACTGAACGCACTTGGAGACGTTGATCTTTGCGAGATTGTTCTCAACAACGATTGCGTCAGCAGGGCATTCCTTCTGGCACTTCATGCAGCCGATGCAGCCTGCGTCACAAGCCTTCATTACAACAGCGCCCTTGTCGCAGCTGGAGCATGCGGGCATAACGTGCTGCTCGTAAGGAATGAGCTTGACAATCTTCTTGGGGCAGGCATTGACACAGTTGCCGCAGCCTACGCACTGCTCACGGTCGACCTTTGCAACACCGTTTTCGATGTGCATTGCGCCGAACTGGCAGGCGTTTACACAGTTGCCGAGGCCGATGCAGGCGAAGCGGCAATCCATGTTGCTCTTACCGCCGAACAGCATTGCTGCCTGGCAGTTCTGGGGTCCCTTGTAGTTGAAGCGCTTGACAGCCTTGTCATCGGTGCCGGAGCAGGGAACAAATGCGACCATTTTGACAGAATCGCCTGCGGAAACGCCCATGATCTCTGCGATCTTTGCAGCGCCCTCTTCGCCTGCGGCAACGCACTTGTTGACAGGTGCTTCGCCCTTTGCTACAGCAGCGGCATAGCCGTCACAGCCAGCGAAGCCGCAGCCGCCGCAGTTTGCGCCGGCCAGGCATTCACGAACTGCTGCCTGCTTGGGATCAACTTCAACATAGAAAATCTTAGATGCAATTGCGAGGATTGCACCGAACGCGGCGCCCATAACGCCGAGAACGAGGACAGCATAAAGAACATATTCCATAATATCGTCCTCCTATTATACGGGAATGCTCATACCGCTGAAGCCCATGAATGCAAGAGCAAGCAGGGATGCGGTTACGAGGCAGATGGGGAAGCCTTCGAAGCTTTCGGGGTACTCTGCAAACTGAACGCGCTCACGGACAGAGGCGAACAGAACGATGGCCAGCATGAAGCCGAGGCCGCCGGTGATACCGTAGACAGTGGACTCGAGGAAGTTGTAGCCGTTCTGAACGTTCAGAAGGACAACACCGAGAACTGCGCAGTTGGTGGTGATCAGGGGCAGGTAAATGCCCAGTGCGGAGTACAGGGAAGGAATGGACTTCTTCAGGAACATCTCAACAAACTGAACAAGAGCTGCGATAACCAGAATGAAAGCGAGGGTCTGGAGGAACTCCAGATTAATGCCGAGAATGCTGGTTTCTGCAACAAGGATATATGTATTTACTACATAGCAGATTGCAGATGCGAGGCCCATAACGAAGGTAACTGCGAGGCCCATACCGATTGCGGTATCAACCTTGGAGGAGCAGCCCAGGAAGGGGCAGCAGCCGAGGAACTGGGAGAAGATAAAGTTGTTTATCAGAATTGCTCCCAGAGAAATGGTAATAATACTGGATAACATTACTTATCTTCCTCCTTCTTTGCTTTCTTTTCTTCGGACTTCTTCAGTGCAAACTGCATTGCTGCAATCAGGCAGCCGAGAGTGAGGAAGCCGCCGAAGGGCATGGTGAGGAGCATTGCGCCCTGGAAGTTTTCGCCAAAGACTGCAATGCCTTCGCCGCCGTTGAGCAGGCCGCCGCCGAAGGTGCCCTTGCCGAGAAGCTCACGGATAAGGCACATGATGGTAAGAACTACGGTGTAGCCAAGACCCTGGAAGATGCCGTCCAGTGCAGATGCGCCGACGGAATTCTTTGCTGCAAATGCTTCGGCACGGCCGATGATGATGCAGTTAACAACAATCAGGGGAATGAATACGCCCAGGGATTCGCTCAGTGCAGGAAGGAATGCCTTAAGGACATAGTCAACGATGGTGACGAAGCCTGCAATGATAACTACGAAAACTGCGATACGGATATCGTTGGGGATAATCTTACGCAGTGCGGAAATAACGATGTTGCAGCAGGTCAGAATGATCAGAACGGAAATGCCCATGCCCAGACCGTTGAACAGGCTGGTGGTGATTGCCATTGTGGAGCACATACCGAGAAGCTGAACGAGAACGGGGTTATTGGTAATAAGGCCGTCCTTGAATTGTTTTTTAACGTTCATCAGTCAGACCTCCTTAACCCATATTTGCGACAAAATCAATTGCCGCTGCTACACTGCGGGTGACTGCCTTGGAAGTGATGGTTGCGCCGGAAATTGCCTCAACCTCGCCCTTTTCCTTGGTGATGAAGCAGTTGGTTGCGTCCTTGCCGACAAGCTGGTCCTTGAAGTAGGGCTTGCTTGCCTCTGCGCCGAGGCCTGAGGTTCCAGCGCTGGAAACAATTGCGATGCCGGTGCAGGTGCCGGTTTCTGCGTCAACGCCGATGGCGGTGAGAACCTTGCCCTGAGAGCCGGAGGTTTCACATTCCACAACGTAGGTCTTGCCGTCTTCCGCGACAGTATACTTAACGATTGTGATCTTTGCACCGTTGACATCTACGGTATCGCCGACATCAACAGCCTTAAGAGGATCAATTTTTACGCCTTCGGGCATGACTGCCTTGTAGGCTTCTTCGGTAGTCTTTGCATTGTTTTTGGCAATGGGATCCTTGGTGATCATATAAACACCGCCGAGGATACCTGCAACAACAGCAGAGACGAGGAACAGAATGAGAGCAAGCTTCAGAATTTTATTCATGCCTTTGCCTCCTTCTTTGCGGCTTTCTTTGCAGCCTTGAGGTCTGCCTTGGAAACGCCGAACTGACGGCCGCGGGTTCCCTTATCAATTGCCCATGCGCACAGGTTCATGATAAGGATTGCGAAGGTGACACCTTCGGGGAAGCCGCCGAAGTAACGGATAAGAACGGTCAGAGCGCCGCAGCCGAAGCCGTAGAGGAGCTGGCCGTTAAGAGTTACGGGGCTGCTGGAATAGTCGGTTGCCATGAAGATGGCGCCCAGGAACAGACCGCCGGTGAGGAGGTTGCACATCATCCAGTCAAAGTTGGTGTAGCCTTCCCTGCCGAACGCGAGGGTAAGAACTGCAACGGTGCCGATGTAGGCAACGGGAATGCGCCAGTTGATGACCTTCTTAATCAGCAGGTATGCGCCGCCGACGAGAAGAGCAAGGGCGCTGATTTCGCCGATACTGCCGGGCATATTGCCGATGAACATGTCCATATAGCCGTAGGTATTGCTGACTGCATCTGCTGCCTTGTCTTTCATGAGGCTCAGAGGAGTTGCCATGGAAGCGCCGTCAACAAACACATTTGCAGCCTTGGGCATTGCGTTGGGAACTGCCCAGTCGGTCATGATCTTAGTCCAGGAGAAGAACAGGAATGCACGGCCTGCAAGTGCGGGGTTGACAAAGTTCTTGCCGAGACCGCCGTAAAGCTGCTTGACAATGATAATGCCGAAGAATGCGCCAATAACGGGCATCCACAGGGGTGCATTGGAGGGGAGAGTGAGAACCAGCAGAATGCCGGTGACACATGCGGAAAGGTCGCCGATGGAGCCGGGCTTCTTCATGAGCTTGCGGTAGCCCCACTCAAAGAACACGGCGGAAAGAACGGAAACTGCAAGCAGTGCCAGAACGCGTGCTCCGAACTGCCATACGCCGACAGCGATGGCGGGAACCAGAGCGATGATAACGTCCAGCATGATGTTGGAGGTACCGGTCTTGGTTCTTACCTGAGGCTGGTAGGAAGCGTCAAAGGTATATTCTCTTGCTTTCACTTGTTTTCAGCCTCCTTTTTTGCAGCTTCTTCTGCGGCCTTGCGAGCCTTCTCTTCTGCGGCCTTTGCGGCGAAGAGGAGCTTTGCGGTCTTGAAGGAGTGGGTCAGCGGCATTCTGCCGGGGCAGTTGTAGGAGCAGCTGCCGCACTCGAAGCAGTCAAGAATGTGGTACTTCTTCATGTTCTCGAAGTCACCCTTCTTGAAGTAGTTGTACATATAAACGGGTTCAAGACCCATGGGGCATACGGTAATGCACTTACCGCAGCGGATGCAGGTGGGATTCTCAACAGTGCGGTCCTCTTCCTCGGTGAAGAACAGGATACCTGCGGTACCCTTAACGTTTACTGCATCAAGTCCGGTGCAGATGAGGCCCATCATAGGTCCGCCCAGAACGATCTTCTTGGGGGTCTTGATGAAGCCGCCGCACTGCTCGGCGATGTAGCTGAAGGAGGTACCGATACGGCACTGAAGGTTGTAGGGCTTGTTGACAGCGGTGCCGCCAACGGTGAGGATACGCTCATAGCAGGGAACGCCTTCATAGCATGCTCTGTAAATTGCGTATGCGGTCTGAGTGCTGATTACGTTGCAGCCCACATCAGCGGGAAGCTTTCCGGGGGGAACCTCACGGTTGGTGATTGCCTTGATCTGCATTTTCTCAGCGCCCTGGGGATACTTTACGTCCTCGGGAACGATTTCAATGCCGTACTGTGCGGGATTGAAGGAGTTGAGCAGGTCGATTGCGTCCTGCTTGTTCTTCTCAATGCCGTAGTAGGCCTTGTCCAGTCCGCAGGCAATGCGTGCCACCTGAATACCCTTGAGGAGTTCTTCGGGGTGGAGCTTCATTGTCCAGTGGTCGCCGTTGAGGTAGGGCTCACATTCAGCACCGTTGCAGATGAGGGTGTCGACCTTGCCGACGCCGCCCTTGAGCTTGAATGCGGTGGGGAACATTGCGCCGCCCATGCCGACGATGCCGGCCTCGCGGAGTCTGGTGAAGATTGCTTCGGGATCCTTCAGCTCTTCTTCGGTCAGAGGAGCGAGATCCTTGCAGGGAGTATCCTGGAAGTCGTTTTCGATAACGATTGCAGGAATAAGGTCACCCAGAGGATGAAGTCTGGGCTCGATTTTGATGACCTTGCCGGATACGGGAGAATGTACGGGAGCGCAGACGGGAGCAGTGTTGTCACCGATCTTCTGGCCCATCGTTACATAATCACCGACAGCCACGATGGGCTGGCAGGGTGCACCGATATGCTGTGCCATGGGCACAACAACTTCTTTGGGCGGAGTAACGACGACTACCTCTTCCTGAGGAGCCTTCATATAATTGGGATGTACGCCGCCACGGAACTTATAGGGCATTTGCATCACCTCTCTATTTTTTGACAACCTTAAATATACCATAAACGAAAGTTTGTGTCTACCTTCATTGTTCATGTTTTCGTCATTTTTCCGTTCAATTTTACGTTTTTCCATGTCAAATAATTAACAATTATGTATTATTTTGTACAATAATTAACTAACTTTACAGTATCCTTATTTTGTGTAATCTTTTGCGCGGCATTAAATAGGGCTTTACCGGCGGAGTATAAATGTTGTATAGTATATACATTAATAATTATGCGCGGAGGTTACGCTTATGCTTACTCCCTGGGGCGAAAAGCTTGACAGAAGCAATGTGCTTACGGAATATCCCCGTCCGCAGATGGTGCGCGGCGGCTATGTGAATTTAAACGGCGAATGGGATTACGCCTTCACGGTTGACGGCGTTGAGCCTGACGAGTGGGACGGAAAGATTCTTGTCCCCTTCTCTCCCGAGTGTGAGCTTTCGGGCGTCGGGCGTATTCTTCGTCCCGGCGAGTATCTGTGGTATCACCGCGAATTTACGCTCCCCGAGCACAAGGGCAGAGTTCTGCTCCATTTCGGCGCCGTTGACCAGATTTGCACGGTATATTTAAATAATGTAGAGATATGCAGTCACGTGGGCGGTTATCTGCCCTTTGAGTGCGATATCACCGAGGCGCTTTGCGAGGTAAACCGCCTTGTTGTCTGCGTTATGGACGACTCCGACACGAGCTATCACTCCCGCGGAAAGCAGAAATTCAAGCGCGGCGGAATATGGTACACTCCACAGAGCGGCATTTGGCAGACCGTATGGTGCGAGTGCGTTCCCGATGATTATATAAAAGCACTCCGCATTACCCCCGATTTCGACGCCGCCTCTGTTCAAATCTCTGCGGAAACCGTCGGCAGCTCCCCTGCCGCTGCGATATTTGAAGGGAAAGAGTATCCCCTGCCCGCCGTAATCCCCGTTCCCGATTTTGAGGCCTGGACTCCCGACAACCCGAAGCTCTATGATTTTTCCGTCATTTGCGGCAAGGACAAGGTGGACAGTTACTTTGCCATGCGCAAGTTCTCCGTTGAAAAAGGCGCCGACGGAATAAAGCGTCTTTTCATCAACGGCTCTCCCCTCTTCCACAACGGAATGCTCGACCAGGGCTACTGGTCTGACGGTATGTACACAGCCCCCTCCGACGAGGCGATGATTTTCGATATTCAGACCGCTAAGGACATGGGCTTTAATATGCTGCGCAAGCACATCAAGGTTGAGCCTCTTCGCTGGTATTATCACTGCGACCGCCTGGGTATGCTGGTATGGCAGGATATGATTAACGGCGGCGGACGGTACAGTCCCGTCATTGTATCCGCGCCGCTTGTTACGGGCATTCATCTGAAGGATAATCATTACAGGCTCTTCGCCCGCAATGATGCCGAGGGCAGAGTTCAGTATGAGCTTGAGCTTCGCCAGATGATTAAGCACCTTTACAACTGCCCCTGCATTGCCATGTGGGTACCCTTCAATGAGGGTTGGGGACAGTTCGACTCCGCAAAAATCTGCGGCATTATCCGCAGCCTCGACAGCACCCGCACCATTGACCATGCTTCAGGCTGGCACGACCAGAAAATCGGGGACATCAAGAGTCTGCACGTTTACTTCAGAAAGTACGTTCACAAGCAGGACAAGCTGGGCCGCGCCGTTCTTCTCACCGAATTCGGCGGCTACAACTACTACTGCGAGGGTCATTGCTTCGGCAAGCGGGATTTCGGATACAGAAAGCTCAAAAGCATTGAGGCACTCACGGAGGATTTGAGAAAGCTTTATTCAGAGCAGATTAAGCCCGCATACGAAAAGGGGCTTGCCGCCGCGGTTTACACTCAGGTTTCCGACGTTGAGGACGAGGTGAACGGACTCATCACCTATGACAGAAGGATTGTAAAAATAAAACCCGAAACAATGAAAGACATTATTTCCGTGGATAAATAAGGCTGTTACAGTTTTTTCACATCTAACCTGTCATTCTGAGCGAAGCGAAGAATCCCCTATTACGATGGGAGATTCTTCGTCGTTCCTCCTCAGAATGACAGCATTTTCAGATAATATTTTTATTTTAAGCTTATAAAAAATATGTAAAGTTCGCTTGACATTTCCGCTTTGCTGTGCTATATTCGGATTGTAAAGTGAGCTTTACTTTTTTGGAGGCGATTATTTGAAAAACCTTGTCGAGCAAAAGCGAAAGGAGCTGGGTTACACGCAGCAGCAGCTGGCCACCGCTCTGGGCGTATCCCGTCAGACCATAATTTCGCTTGAAAACGGAAAATACAATCCCTCAATTCTCCTTGCCCACAGCATTGCAAAGCTGTTCGGCGCAAGCATCGAGGAGATTTTCATATTTGAGGAGGGCGACTAAATGAAACTCAAATCACAGAAGCTCTACGGAATAATTCTGATTATTATAGGCGTTGTACTTGAAGCGCTGTTTATTATTCTTCAGGAATTCAGCTACAAGGGCGGCGTTATCTGCGGCATGGGCAGCTGCTTCATATTCATAGGTCTGCTTTATCTTCTGCGTTACAGAAGGCTGTCCAAAAACGAGGAAAAGGCAGCGGACTACGATGCCGCCGTCACCGACGAGCGCACGGCGTTCATCGTATCAAAGGCCCGCTCCGTCACCTTCTACATCTGCGTTTTCGCACAGCTCATCGCAAGTCTTGTGTGTATGCTTTTCCTTGACCAGAAGCTTGTCGGCGAGGTTCTGGCCTTCCTCACCTGCTTTCAGTGTATTCTGTACTACGTCATTCTCGTTATATTAAATAAGAAGTTCTGATTACGGATAAGAAAAACTCCCGATGCAGTGCATCGGGAGTTTTTCTTATAATAGTTCATGCCTTTTTGCCGTTTAAGTAAGTGATGATTAATTCGGCAAGAGCAGGCTGCGAGATATTTTGAGTTCCAAAAAGGCATCTTTTTCGCAGGAATACTTTGTGTATTTCAAGAAAAAGTAACGCATTTGGGGCTCAAAAGGTCCGCAGAATGCCGAAGGCAAATTAATCAGCGCTTACTCAGGAATTTCCATACAAATGCCGCAATTGCGCCGCCCACCAGAGGAGCAAGAATGAATACCCATACGCAAGAGAGTGCATCGCCGCCGACGAAAAGTGCGGGGCCGAAGCTGCGGGCGGGGTTGACGGAGGTTCCGGTGAAGGGAATGCCAATGAGGTGTACCAGAGTCAGAGAAAGACCGATTACAAGGCCTGCGACCTTGCCGTTTTCGGTTTTGCTGGTTACGCCCAGAATTGCAAGCACAAAGATGAAGGTCAGCACAACTTCAATGAGGAAGGAAGCGCATACATTGCCTTCATACAGTCCGTTGGTGCCGAGGGTGGAGTCTGCTCCGAGGAGAGCATAGAGAACCGCGGCGCCTGCGATTGCGCCCGCAAACTGTGCGACAACATAGCCGATGAAGTCCTTGAAGGACATTCCGCCGTTGATGAGAACGCCGAGAGATACTGCGGGGTTAATATGGCAGCCGGAGATATTGCCGATGGAGTAGGCCATTGCAACGATTACAAGGCCGAAGGCAAGTGCGGTTGCAATATAACCTGCTTCGGGGAATACGCAGCCCGTTACGGCGGCAACGCCGCAGGCTACTGCTACCAGCACGAAGGTGCCGATAAATTCTGCTACATACTTTTTCATTGTTTTTCCTCCTATTATTGATTAAAATTTAAAAAATAAACATCTGGTCCTTCTGTTCGCGGATTTTCTTTGTCCAGCACTTGTGGCACATGGCAATATAGCTGTCGTTGCCGCCCAGGAACACCTGGTCGCCCTCGGTGATGACTCGGCCGTTTTCGTCAATTCTTGCGTTGACGGTTGCCTTTCTGCCGCAGGCGCAGACGGTTTTAATTTCGGTTATGGAGTCCGCAAGCTCCATAAGTCTGCGGGCACCGGGGAAGAAATGGGTCAGGAAGTCGGTGCGCAGACCGAAGCAAAGCACGGGAATGCCGTCGTCATCAACAATCTCGCGAAGCTGGTCAATCTGCTCAGGGGTAAAGAACTGAGCCTCGTCGGCGATGATGACATCGTGTCTGCCTGCCTTGCGGTACTCCTTCAGTATATTCTGGTCGGGAGTGATTATCTGAGCCTTCTGCTCAAGTCCGATGCGGCTTTTGATTATGTCCGCGCCGTCGCGTGTATCCACGCTGGGCTTGATGAGCCATACGCTCATGCCGAGCTCCTCATAATTGAACTTTGTTATGAGTGCCTGCGCGGTTTTGGAGGAGCCCATTGCTCCGTACTTAAAATATAACTTGGCCATAGCTTATCCTTACATTTAAATATATAGGCTTACCTGTTCAGATGTGCTCTTACTCTCTGAAGCACCATTTCAAGCGCGACCTGATTGTGTCCGCCCTCGGGAATTATTACGTCGGCCTTGCGCTTGGAGGGCTCGACAAACTGCTCGTGCATGGGCTTTACGGTGGTGAGGTACTGGTTAACAACGCTTTCAAGGCTTCTGCCGCGGTCACGCACATCGCGCACAATTCTGCGGAGGATTCTGACGTCCGCATCGGTGTCAACAAAAATCTTGATGTCCATAAGGTCGCAGAGCTCGTTGTTTTCAAAAATCAGGATACCCTCAACGATTATGACCTTTGCGGGCTTCACGGTTATTGTTTTTGCGGCGCGGTCATGGATTGTGTAATCGTATGTAGGGCTGAAAACCGTTTCCCCGTTTTTGAGCTTTTTGATGTCTGAAATCATAAGCTCGGTGTCAAAGGCGTCGGGGTGGTCGTAGTTGAGCTTTGAGCGCTCCTCATAGCTCATGCTGTGGTGGGCCTTATAGTAGTTATCATGGTAAATAACGCTGACCTCGCCGCCGAAGTTCTGCATGATTTTTCTTGTGATTGTGGTTTTGCCGCTTCCCGTACCGCCTGCTATACCTATTACAATTATATCGCTCATTCACATACTCTCCCACAATATCTTATTTATTGTGTATATTCTATCACAATTTGTCGGCGCTTGCAATTTGACTTTTATATAAATTTTGCTATAATTTAATCAATCTTACTTCAGGAGGAATATTTATGGCTACTCCGCATATCAAAGCCGAAAAGGGCGACTTCGCAAAAACCGTTCTCATGCCCGGCGATCCCCTGCGTTCTAAAATGATTGCAGAAAATTTCCTTGAAAATCCCGTACTCGTCAACAACGTCCGTGGTGTTCAGGGCTATACCGGCACCTGGAAGGGTGTTCCCGTTTCCGTCATGGCCTCCGGCATGGGCATGCCCGCCATCGGCATCTACAGCTATGAGCTGTTCAATTTCTTTGACGTTGACAACATCATCCGCGTAGGCTCCTGCGGTGCGTATCCCGATGATATAAAGCTCATGGACCTCATTGCAGCCCAGGCCGCCTGCACTGACTCCGATTACGCCCATCAGTATGAGCTCAACGGCACCTTCGCCCCCATTGCAGACTACACGCTTCTTTCCGAAGCGGTGGAAGCCGCAAAGGAAAAGGGCATTGACATGAAGGTCGGCAACATTTTCTCCAGCGACAATTTCTATGCCCCCTCCGGCTGTGACAGTCATGACAAATGGCGCAGCATGGGCGTGCTGGGTACCGAAATGGAATCCGCCGCACTGTATATGAACGCCGCTTACGCCGGCAAGCGTGCTCTGTGCATCTGCACCGTCACCGACCACCTTTACCGCGATGAAGCCCTTTCTTCCGAGGACCGTCAGCTGTCTCTGACGCAGATGATTGAGGTTGCGCTGGACACCGCCGTAAGAATGGCCAAGTATTGATTTACATAATTTTATTTTTGGCGATAATATACCTGAATTTACATTTTGTTCTTGCTTTAGCGCAATATGAAGTGTTATAATGCAGGCAGTATGGGTAATTTATATACCCAAGAATTTGTGAAAACAAAATTTATACGGAGGAAAAAAAATGAAAAGATTTCTCGCACTGATGCTCGCACTGTGCATGGTCTTTGCTCTCTGCGCTTGCGGCGGCGATGACGGCAGCAAGAAGGACGGCAAGGCAGAAGGCGGCGAAGATGCCGTTGCAAAAGTTGCAATGATCACCGACTACGGCGACATCACCGACCAGTCCTTTAACCAGACCACCTATGAAGCATGCAAAGCGTTCTGCGCAGACAACGGTCTTGACTTCACTTACTACAAGCCCGCTTCCGACTCCGACGCTGACCGTGTTGCAATGATCGACAAGGCAGTTGCTGACGGCTACAACGTAATAGTAATGCCCGGCTATGCATTTGCAAACGCCATCAAGGAAGCTGCTCCCAACTACCCCGATGTTAAGTTCTTTGCACTTGACGTCGGCGAAGGCGACTTCGGCGATTGGACTCTCCCCGAAAACGTATTCTCCGCTGTTTACCAGGAAGAGCTCTGCGGCTACATGGCTGGCTACGCAGCTGTTAAGCTCGGCTACAAGCAGCTCGGCTTCCTCGGCGGCATGGCAGTTCCCGCAGTTGTTCGTTACGGCTATGGCTTCGTTCAGGGCGTTAACGCAGCAGCAGAGGAGCTCGAAATTGCTGATCAGGTCAGCGTAAAGTACGTTTACGGCAACACCTTCGGACCCGACCCCGCAGTTAAGGCAGTTATGGATACCTGGTTCGGCGCAGGCACCGAGGTCGTATTCGCATGCGGCGGCGGTATCTACATCTCCGCAGCAGAAGCAGCCAAGGACGCAGGTGCAAAGATCATCGGCGTTGACGTTGACCAGGCTGGCATCATCGACGGCCAGTACGGCGAAGGCATGACCGTTACTTCCGCAATGAAGGGTCTTGCAGCAACCGTTAACACCGTTCTTGCTGATATCGTTGCAGGCAACTGGGACAACTACTCCGGCAAGATCTCCACTCTGGGTCTCGTATCCGAAGTTCCCGCTGAGAACTACGTTCAGATCGCTGGCTCCACCCAGTTCGGCGAAGGCTTCACCGCTGATGACTACGCAGCACTCGTTGCAGCAATGTTCTCCGGCGATGTAACCGTTTCCGCTGACATTGAGGCTATGCCCGAAGTATCTGTCAAGGTTGAGACCTTCGACAACATTCTGTAATTCACAAGTTTACAATCCATTAGACAGACGGGATTTATCCCGTCTGTCTTTTTTGTTGCTGTTTATGCGGCAAAAAAGCAGATATTGTGAGCTGAACTATATTTCTCACCGATATTTTGTGTTTTTTCTCCTAATTTTGATAATATTTGATTTGCATTGTAGGCTTTACTAATGTATAATGTTTTCGTATATGTTCACGAAAGGGGAGATATTTGTTTTGGAACAGGCATATGCAATTGAAATGCTGCATATTACCAAGCGCTTTCCCGGCATCATCGCAAACGATGATATAACGCTTCAGCTCAAAAAGGGCGAGATTCACGCTCTTCTCGGCGAAAACGGTGCGGGCAAGAGCACACTTATGAGTGTTTTGTTCGGACTTTATCAGGCAGAAGAGGGTATTATTAAAAAGGACGGCAAGGAAGTCAAGATAAACGACCCCAACGACGCCAACGACCTTGGCATCGGCATGGTGCATCAGCACTTCAAGCTCGTTGAGTGCTTCACCGTTCTTGATAACATCATTCTCGGCGATGAGCCCGTTTCCAAGGGCGGCTTCCTCAAAAAAGACGAGGCCCGGAAGAAAGTCGTTGAGCTCTCCGAGAAATACGGCCTCATGGTTGATCCCGATGCTTACATCGAGGACATCACCGTCGGCATGCAGCAGAGGACCGAAATCCTCAAGATGCTCTACCGCGATAATGAGATCCTCATTTTCGACGAACCTACCGCAGTTCTGACTCCCCAGGAGATTGAGGAGCTCATGCAGATTATGAAGAACCTTGCCGCAGAGGGCAAGTCCATTCTCTTCATTTCCCACAAGCTCAACGAGATTATGGAGGTTGCCGACCGCTGCAGCGTTCTCCGCAAGGGCAAGTACATCGGCACCGTTGACATTGCCTCCACCACCAAGGAAGAGCTTTCACGCATGATGGTCGGTCGTGACGTTGAATTTGCCGTTCACAAGGAAGAAGCAAAAATCGGCGACGTCATTCTGGACGTTCAGGGTCTCACCGTGGCCTCCAAAGCCCACGCCAACAACGCCGTAAAGGACGTTTCCTTCCAGGTGCGCGCAGGCGAAATCGTCTGTATCGCAGGTATCGACGGCAACGGTCAGACCGAGCTGGTTTACGGTCTTACAGGTCTTGAAACTCCCAAGTCCGGCAAGGTCACTCTCAACGGCAGGGACATTTCCCATGACTCGATCCGTCGCCGCAACACACACGGCATGAGCCACATTCCCGAAGACCGCCACAAGCACGGTCTCGTTCTGGACTACTCCCTGGAGTACAACATGGTGCTTCAGCGCTACTTTGAGTCCGACTTTGTTTCCAAGCTCGGCTTCCTGAAGCGCAAAAATATCCGCGAATATTCCGACAGACTTATTGAGCAGTACGACGTCCGCTCCGGTCAGGGCTCCATCACCGTCGCACGCAGTATGTCCGGCGGCAATCAGCAGAAAGCCATCATCGCCCGCGAGGTTGATAAGAATCCCGACCTTCTCGTTGCGGTTCAGCCCACCCGCGGCCTTGACGTCGGCGCAATTGAGTTTATCCACAAGAAGCTGGTTGAGCAGCGTGACGCAGGTCATGCCGTTCTGCTGGTATCCCTGGAGCTTGAAGAGGTCATGAGCGTTCCCGATCGCATTCTTGTCATGTACGAGGGCGAAATCGTCGGTGAGCTTGACCCCAAGACTACCACTGTTGAAGAGCTGGGTCTCTACATGGCCGGTGCAAAGAAGGAGGTCAAAGCTGATGAATAAAGAGAAACGTTCCCTCCTGAAGAACGACGGAATTCAGTCCTTCATAGCATCTATTATCTGCATAGTTCTGGGTCTTTTCCTTGGCTACATCGTTCTGCTGTTCATAAACGCCGATGGTGCAGGAAACGCGATCACCAGTCTTATCAAGAACTTCTTCAACTACCCCAATGAGCAGGTCGCTATGAAATACTTCGGCAACACCCTGGTGAAGACCGCTCCCCTGCTTATGTGCTCTCTGTCTATTCTGTTTGCATATAAGGTCGGTCTCTTCAACATCGGCGTTGCAGGTCAGTATGCCGCCGGCGCAGGCGTCTGCATCTACGCAGCTCTGGCACTTAATATGCCCTGGTGGGCCTGCATGCTTCTCGGTATGCTGGCAGGTGCCGTTCTCGGTGCCATCAGCGGTATTCTCAAATCCTACTGCAACGTTAACGAGGTCATCTCGGGCATCATGCTCAACTGGATCACCCTCTATGCCATGAATGACCTGCTGAGCAAGGTCAAGGAGCCCACCAGCCCCTACACCGTACATATCGAAGGTGTGAACCCCGAGGCTATTATCCCCACTATGGGTCTTGACACGCTCTTTACCAACAACCGCTACGTGACCATCGCAATTCCCATTTCCATTCTTCTGGCTTTTGCAATTTATATTATAATGGAAAAGACCAAGTTCGGTTACGAGCTGAAGGCCACCGGCTTCAACAAAAACGCTGCCAAGTACTGCGGCATGGCCGGTAACCGCAACACCATTCTCACCCTCCTCATCGGCGGTGCTCTGGCAGGTCTCGGTGCAGGACTCTTCTACCTCACCGGCTTTGAGCAGTGGTCCTGCGGTCAGGCTTCCGTTCCCGCCATGGGCTTCAACGGCATTGCCGCCGCCTTCCTGGGCGGACTTAACCCCATTGGCGCCATTTTCTCCTCTTACTTTATCCAGCACATCACCGTGGGCGGTGCATACGTTGACAAGTCCATGTACTGCTCCCAGATCTCTGATCTTATCTCCTCCATCATCATCTACCTCTGTGGCTTCGTTCTCTTCATGAAGTACTTCATGAACAACTGCATTGATAAGTCCGAGGAGCGCAAGGCAGCACGCAAAAAGAACAATTCTAAAGTTAAAGCTGTCACTGAGGCCGCTGAAGAAGCAGTTGCGATTGCAAATAATAATCTCGCCGAAGCAGAATCTTCCGAGAAAGAAGAGGCTGAACCCGCATTAACTGTTGCAGAAAATACCGACGGAGGTGACGAGAAATGACATTACTTATTCAGTACACCATTCTTTACGCGTCAGTTCTTATTCTCGTTGCACTGGGCGGTTGCTTTGCCGAGCACTCCGGTGTCATAAACCTGGGTCTTGAAGGCATCATGGTCATGGGCGCTTTGGGCGGTGCTCTGGCAATGAAATATCTTGAGGGAAGCTCCCCCATCGTTATTGTGCTGGTCACCATTCTGGCGGCTGCCGTAACCGGCATGATATTCTCCGCCCTGCTGGCCGTTGCCTGCATTAACTTCAAGGCTGACCAGACCATAGTCGGTACCGCGCTGAACATGCTGGGTCTTGCCGCAGCAACGGTTATTGTCAAGGCCATCAACACCGCAGAAAATCCCGATAACGTTTCCTCCACCATCCAGTATATCTCCCAGAAGGAAGCTTTCGTGGAAAGACTGGGCGGCTTTGACTTCAACTGGCTCATGCTGGTGGCACTCATTGCCCTCATCGTATCATTTGTAACTCTTTACAAGACCCGCTTCGGTCTGCGTCTCATGGCCTGCGGCGAGCATCCCCAGGCTGCTGACTCCGTGGGTATCAACGTCTATAAGATGCGCTGGTCCGGCGTTCTCATCTCCGGCATTCTTGGCGGTCTCGGCGGCATCATGTACATCATTGCCGGCGCAAGCGAATGGAAATTCGAGGCGGGCGTTGCCGGCTTCGGCTTCCTGTCTCTTGCAGTTATGATTTTCGGCCAGTGGAAGCCCCACAGAATTGCTTTGGCTGCTCTTCTCTTCGGTCTTTTCAGAGCTCTCGCCAGCGTATATTCCGGCTTCGACTTCCTGCTGGATCTGCACATTTCCGGCTCCATCTACAAGATGATGCCCTACATCATTTCCCTTATTGTTCTCGCTCTCACCTCCAAGCGCTCCCGCGCTCCGAAGGCAGAAGGCATACCCTACGAAAAGGGAATGCGATAAAGATTATCACAAACCAAAAAAGAACTCCATCTCAACGAGATGGAGTTCTTTTAATATTCTTTTATATTGCGGAACCAACGGAGATAACGCCGAAGGTTACCGCCAGAACGATGAGCCCCGCAATCAGCACGCCGAGGAGTATGGCAGGCAGCGCGTCCTTCAGCCGCATGTTAAGCAGTGATGCCACCAGTGCACCCGTCCATGCGCCTGTACCCGGCAGCGGAATTGCAACCAGAATCAGCAGACCCCAGAAGCTGTAGGCCCTCACCTGCTGGGCCTTTTCCTCGCCCTTGCGTTCAAGCCATGAAGTGAATTTTAAAAGGATATTGTGTTCTTTCAGCCATTCGATAATCTTGCGGGTAAGCAGAATAAGAAACGGTATAGGCAGCATGTTGCCCACAGCGCCAATAACGTATGCAAACCACGGGTCAAGTCCATTGGCAACGCCAACGGGTATGGCTCCTCGTATCTCCAGCACGGGCAAAAGCGACGTGCCGAAGGTATATAGGATTGCTTTCAGCATTATTTATCTCCGATGTTAATTTATGAGAAGTTTATTGATGCCATGGCCTCACGGCAATAATGGTTGAAGCGGCGCTCACGCTCAAGAGTTGTACTGTCCATGTGACCGGGGTACACCTCGTAGTCACCGGGCAGGTCGCAGAGCTTTTTCAGAGAACGCAGTTCGCTGCGGAAGCCTCCGCCGGGCAGGTCGGTTCTGCCGCAGGAGCCGCGGAACAGCGTATCGCCTGTGAACAGCACGTCCTTTTCGGACTTGTCATCGCCGCAGAGAAGAGTCACGCTTCCCGGCGTATGACCGGGAGTTGCGATAACACCGAAGCGGATACTGCCCACCTTTATGATGTCGCCCTCATCGTAGTATCTTCCGCCTTCAGGCATCTTGTACTTGATACCGCTCATACCGACCTCGTAGCCTTCGTCACGTGGGTTGATATAAAGAATGGCGCCCGTTTCCTCCATCACAGTCTCCACAGCACCCACATGGTCATAGTGGCCGTGGGTGAGCAGAATGGTGGTGCATCTGAGCTTGTTGCTTTCAATGTAATCAAGAATAGTATTGCTTTCATCGCCGGGGTCAATAACTGCACATTCAAGGGTATCCTCGTCAGTGACGATGTAACAGTTGGTCTCAAGCTGGCCTACGGGCAGAGTTTTTATAAGCATATTAAAGCTCCTTTGTATCGAGAATGATTGTTACCGGACCGTCGTTAATGGATTCTACCTTCATTTCAGCGCCGAATTCACCCGTTCCGACCTTGAAGCCTCTCGCCTCGCACTCGGCAATGACCTTTTCGTAAAGGGGAATTGCCTTTTCGGGACGTGCGGCCTTTGAGAAGCCGGGGCGTCGTGATTTGCAGTCGGCAAACAGCGTAAACTGGCTTATTATCAGAAGCTCGGCACCTGCATCGGCGGGATTGACATTCATCTTGCCTGCTTCATCATGGAATATGCGCAGGCCGCAGATTTTATCCGCAATTTTTACAGCGTCCTTTTCCTCGTCGTCCTGATGCACACCGAGAAGAATAAGGAAGCCCTTTCCTATACTGCTTTTGACCTTTCCGTCTATTGCGACAGAGGCGCGGTCAACGCGGGTGAGTACTGCTCTCAATGTATCCTCAACCTCCGTTTCGGTTGACCTCGCTGACGCCGCTTATGGACGACAGCTTGTTCATAACCGTTCTGAGCTCGTCGATGTTCCTGATTTCCAGACCTATATTCACAATGGAGCGTCCGCCCTCAACATCTCTTGCATTGAGGGAGCGTACCTTTGCGTTCAGGGAATTGAGCGCTGTGGCAATGTCCATGACAAGACCGCTGCGTTCATGGGATACAACCAGAATGCTGGTTGTATAAATCTCGCTTGTGTGCTCTGCCCAGCCCACTTCAATCCAGCGTCCCAGGTCTTCGGGATTGTCATTGCGTCTGAGGTAATTCTCGCATTCCCTGCGATGAATGGAAACGCCCTGACCTCTGGTTATATAGCCGATTATATCGTCACCCGGTACGGGCGTGCAGCATCGGGAGAATTTAATAAGGCAGTTGTCAAGTCCCTCCACCAGTATTCCATGTACGGGACGGAGATTTTTCTTTGCCTGGGTTTCTCTGCGCTCCGCCGCCTCCGTAACCTTTTCAAGAACTGTTTTCTTGTCTGCGGAGTGGTGAATACGCGCCAGCTCGTCCTTCATGCGATTTACGGTACGGGTTGCGGTCATGCCGCCGTAACCGATTGCCGCATACATCTCCTCAAGGGAGGGGCAGGCGATTTTCTTCAGCAGTATGGGCAGAACTTCCTCGTCGTTCACGTCCTCAGGACTCAGACCGCGGTTTTTCAGCTCAGCCTCAAATATTTCACGTCCGCGGGTTATATTCTCCTCGCGGCGTTCCTTCTTGAACCACTGCTTGATTTTTGTGCGGGCGGAGCCGCTTTTTGCAATGTTCAGCCAGTCACGACTGGGGCCCGGTGCATTTTTGGCTGTGCGCACCTCAACAATGTCGCCGTTCTGCAGGACATGGTCAAAGGTCACTATTCTGCCGTTTACCGACGCGCCCACCATGCTGTTGCCGACAGCGGAGTGAATGCTGTAGGCAAAGTCAATGGGGGTTGCGCCTGCGGGCAGATTTATTACGTCGCCTTTGGGTGAGAAAACGAATACCTCATCGGCGAACATATCGATTTTCAGATTGTGGAAAAAGTCGGTTGCATCGGATTCCTGCTGGCTTTCGAGGAGCCTGCGAACCCATGCGAATTTGTCCTCGTCGCCCGTCTTTATTGCGCTGTCGCCCATCTTGTATTTCCAGTGGGCAGCAATGCCGTATTCGGCGGTATGGTGCATGCTCCAGGTTCTTATCTGCACCTCAAAGGGAATACCCTCGGAGCCGATTACCGTTGTATGCACGCTCTGATACATATTGGGCTTAGGTGTGGAAATATAATCCTTGAATCTGCCCGGCACGGGTTTAAACATATCGTGAATAATACCCAGCACATTGTAGCAATCGGGCATGGTGTCAACGATTACGCGGAAAGCGCAGAGGTCAAAAATTCCGTTTATGTCCAGCTTCTGCGCATACATCTTTCTGTAGATGCTGTATATGTGCTTTATGCGGCTGTAGATCGTTACCTGCAGACCTTCCTCGGTCAGACGGGTTTTGATTTTCTCCTCCATCTTGGCCATAAAGTCCACAAGCGTGTCCATGCGTGAATCGAGAGTATCCGTAATTTCCTTATAGCCTGCGGGGTCAAGATACATGAGCGCAAGGTCCTCAAGCTCCCATTTTGCTCTCTGCATACCGAGGCGATGGGCAATGGGTGCGTAGATTTCCATGGTTTCAAGGGATTTTGAGCGCTGCTTTTCCTCAGTCTGATAGGCCATTGTGCGCATATTGTGCAGACGGTCGGCAATCTTGATGAGGATAACGCGGATATCCTTCGCCATTGCCATGAGCATCTTACGCAGGTTTTCCATCTGCTCGTCTTCCTTGCTGGTGTACTGCACACGTGTAAGCTTGGTAACGCCCTCGACGATATCCGCAACGGGCTCACCGAACTGTCGGGCTATGTCCGCATAGCCAAGCTCGGTGTCCTCAATAACATCGTGAAGCAATGCCGCAACTATGGAGTCCTCGTCAAGTCCCATGTCAACGGAGATGTCGGCTGCCGCCACGCAATGAGTCACATAGGGTGAGCCGTCACGGCGCAGCTGTCCCGAATGGGCAAGGCAGGCGGTATCATAGGCAGCACGTATTCTGCCCATGTCCATGTCAACGCCGCTGTTCTTTATTTTGTTTTCAAGGCTTGCGTACATCACATCGGGGTCTTTGATGCCGCACTCCTCAACGTTTGCTCTGTTGTCGTCCATAGCTTAGTTTCTTGCCTTCAGTTTTTTTATTAGCTCAGAATCCTCAAGATTTACCTTTGGAGAATTTGCAATCATTTCAGCGCCGAAAATGCTGTCCCGCTCAGGCGCTCTCAGCAGTCTGAGCTCACGCAGCGCGAGAAGGCACAGGCAGAATTTTTCGGGTTCTACCCCTGCGGGACACTGGCGCATAAGCCCCTCAAGGTCTTCCGCAACCTTTCCGCCCTCGGACTCAAGACGCCGCCACACTCTGACAAAGCTCGGACGGTCGGGGCAATAGACCGCCGCTTCATCATAGGGAATTTCCCCGCACAGCATGGTGCTGCACAGCGCCTTCGCGTTGTGGCGCTTCATCGCCACAATCTGAAGCTGAACGCTGCTGCGGAAGCGAAATTCGTTAATCTGCGGAGTAAAGGCAATATCAACGCAGTCGCCCTCTGATACGCCAAGCTCCGCTTCCGTGTGTGAGAAGTACACGCATTCGAAATACTGTCCTCTGTAGCTTATATTCATACGCAGATGGCGGCCTCCGCCGATGGAGGAAAGCTTTTCAAGGCGCGCTCCGTTTATGCAGAGAACCGGTCTCGGATTTCCGCTGCCGAAGGGCTCCATGAGATTCAGCGCCTCAACACCCTCCATGCTGAGCAGCGACGGGTCGGTTATGCTCAGGTCGCAGTTGAGTGTGGGCAGCTCTTCCGTACGGTTTTCTCTGTAATATTCCGCAAATGCGCGGCAGAAGCCGTCAATCTTATCCCTGCGGATATTAAGTCCCGCGGCAAGCGCGTGACCGCCGAAGCCTTCAAGATGGTCAGAGCAGGCAGACAGCGCGTCAAATATATTGAAACCGCCGTAGCTTCGGCATGAGCCCTTGCCCTTTTCGCCGTCAATGCAAATCATAATTGTTGGCATTGCGTACTGCTCCGCAAGCTTTGACGCCGCGATGCCGATAACGCCCTGATGCCACTTGTCACTCGAAAGCACAATGGGTGCGTCCTTATCGCAGTTTTCCATCATAACGCAGGCGTCCTGCCAGATTCCCGTTTCAAGTGCCTGGCGGCGACGGTTGAGCTCACACAGCTCTGCCGCAAGCTCGGCCGCTTCTTTTTCGTCCCGGGTCATGAGCAGACGGCAGGCCACGGAAACACAGCCGAGGCGTCCGGCCGCATTCAGTCGCGGTGCAAGGCTGAAGCCTATTGTCGAGGAGGAAATCTTTCTGTCCGCAACACCGGATTCACGCAGAAGCGCGGCAATGCCGGGGCGCGTCGCAGTTTCGATTTTTTCAAGTCCGGTACGGACAATATATCTGTTTTCGCCCACAAGCGGAACAACGTCTGCAACGGTGCCTATTGCCGCAATATCGGCATAGCGCTCAATTGCCATCGTGCTTTCACCCTCAACGGCGCACACAAGCTTAAGCGCAACGCCTACGCCTGCAAGGTCCTTGTTGGGATATGCGCAGGAATCCTGCTTCGGATCAATTACTGCGGCAGCAACCGGGAGAGTCTGCTCACGACATTCATGGTGGTCGGTGATGATGAGGTCAACACCGATTTCGGCGGCATAGTCCGCCTCTTCAGCCGCGGTAATACCGCAGTCAACGCTGATAATAAGGCTAACGCCCTTTTTCTTCAGCGCAAGAATGGCGTCCTTGTTAAGACCGTAGCCCTCTTCAATTCGGTCGGGAATGTAGGGAAAGCAGGTCAGTCCCTTTGAGCGCAGCCAGTCGGTGAGAAGGCAGGTTGATGTAATACCGTCAACGTCATAGTCGCCGTAAACGGCAACGGCTTCCACGGCTTCTACTGCCCTTTTTATTCTCTCAACCGCCTGAGGCATACCCTTCATGAGCATAGGATTCTCAAGCGTTTCCGCGCCTCCCTTAAGGAAGCTCTCCGCTGCGGCAGGCTCAGAAATGCCTCGGATTTTCAGCAGTGCGGCAAGCAGGGGCTTATAGCCCGCAGCAAGCAGCGCCGCCGGAATTTCCGTCGCCGCATTTGCGATTTTCCATTTACTGTAATTCATATACAAACACTACTTTATTTTAATTTATTATTAAAATATTGTATCAAATATTATCGCATTGTGCAAGTGTCCGAAGGGCATTTCCGTAATTATTGACAATCTTAACGCGTAATGATAAAATGCTAGAAGCGTGCCGGTGTGGTGGAATGGTAGACACGGCGGACTTAAAATCCTCTGGGGGCTTCTCCGTACCGGTTCGAGTCCGGTCACCGGCACCAAAAATAAGGACAGCCAAAAGGCTGTCCTTATTTTTGGTGCGCACTTCGTGCGCCTTTTATCCGCTTCGCTCAATTTGTTCGAGAGGGGATAACCAATCCCCTCTCGTGCTCTCCCCATGCTGAATTCAGCATGGGCGCATTTGATTAATCATTTGGTACAGCTATAAAATAGTGCTCTCTTTTTCGTGCGCACTTCGTGCGCCTTTTATCCGCTTCTCACACTATCCCCATGCGCAACGAACTTCCGCCTCGCAAAATATACCGAAAGCTGTAGCTCTTTTACGTTCTCCATCGTATATTAAGATGTAAGAACTAATGGAGGTATCAAAAATGAAAAACAGAGAAAACTACGAAAGCCCGAGCAGTAAGATGTCGGAATTAAGCGAGGATAAGCTGAGCCTGGTCTTCGGCGGCACCGAAGACCATAGCATTCTTCCCGGTGGGAGTGAATTTTGGCACTCATGGAACCCGAACTTTGTTGTGCCCGAACAAAATTTACCTTGTTGGCAATAATAAACTTCCCATGAAAGCTAAGGAAGAACTCAGCAATCTCTCAAGCTCTTCTCATGCTTTCCTGATTTAACCTGATATTAGCGATTTTGAAGACGATTGGTGATAGCAGAACAAATATAAAAAGAGTGCGGGTACACCCGCACTCTTTTTATATGGTAATAATCAGATATTTGTTGTATAATACATATAACTAACATCACCTAAGGAGAACTCCGTGAAAGCAGTCAAACGAATCATCGCGCTTGCCGCGGCCGCACTATTGCTGGCTTTTGCTTTTAATATCGGTTCTGTTCGTGATTACGTGCTTGATGCCGGTTCCTCCGTTTTGCGCAGCATCGGTATTTCCACCCCCGGCGACCGTCCTTCGCAGGAAGAGGTCATGGCAAAAATCACAGAACAGATAAAAGCCTACCGCACAACCGTTAAGCTTGAAAACATTGATTCCGACACGGCTGTCACTGCCTTTAAAGCCGTTTTCAAGGAGCACCCCGAATTTTTCTGGATTGGTGGCGGATACACCTGTACCCAACGCACCGCTGCCGACGGAAGCTGCAAAACAGAGCTTGCGCTCTCATTAAATTTTGACGCCGAAAGTATTCCAGAAATGGATTCCCGATTCCGCGAGGCCGTCAGCGCCGTTACATCTCAGGTCAGCGCAGGCAGCTCGGATTATGAAAAAGCTCTTTTCGCCCATGACTACATCATTGACAACTGCGATTATGATTTTGAGCTGAGCGGCAGCATTTCCGCAGGCGCTGAGGAGTTTGACCGTTCAGGCATCACCGCCTACGGCTGCCTTATAAATCACCTTGCCGTATGCTCGGGCTACACAGCCGCATTTCAGGTGCTTATGAATGAGCTCGGTGTTGAAGGCGGACGCACCGAGGGTGTTGCGGGAAACGACGGCACAATCAACAACCACGTCTGGAATTACATCACCCTTGACGGTGAAAACTATTATATTGATGTCACCTGGGACGACCTGGGCTTTGACGGTGCGCCTGCTCCCGCAGGGAATCAGCTTTCCCACAGATACTTCTGCGTTACGGGCAGCGAGCTTTACAAAAGCCACAGTCTCGATGAGGGTGAATCCGACGCAGGCTGCGTGGCAACAAAATATAATTACCATATATACAACAAATATTACCTCAGCGCATACGATTTCGACTCCGTCAGCGAGCTTATCGACGCTCAGTTCGGAAGCGGCATCATGGAGGTAAAGTTTTCCTCATCAGGAGAATTGCAGCAAGCCTGCAGCGATTTATTCGAAAGCAACCGCGTATTCAGCATTCCTTCTATAAGGTCAGGCGGCTACCGTTCCGTATGGCACAGCGAATGCGAGGACTGCTGCGTTCTCACACTATGGGTTGAATAGTACATTTCAAACCTGCATACTGATTAGTATGCAGGTTTTTATTATGATAATTATTTATCAATCCGTTAACTGTCTTCACACCGCATTGTGCAGAAACAGCCATGTTTTTTACTTTCAGCAGACCGATAAGTGAGCCTTTAGTCCGAGTTTTATGCTTAAACCCCGTTCCGACAAAATTGCCCGTATAAGTTTTTGTAAAGACATTAATCGTCCGTGTTAATGCTGAGTTAATTTCACGGGCTATCTATTGTATTCTTAATTTTTACTATTAAAATGTAATCACAAAAACGCTTCGGCGTAATAAAAGGAGAGAAAACTATGGAAACTAAACGTGAGGGTTTTGGCTCCAACTTTGGTTTTATCATGGCCGCTGTAGGTTCCGCAGTAGGTCTTGGTAACATCTGGGGCTTCCCCTACAAAATGGGCAACAACGGCGGCTTCGCCTTCCTGCTCGTTTACCTCTGCCTCGCAATCTTCGTCGGTCTCGCAGTTATGGTCGGCGAGCTGGCAATCGGTCGTAAGACCGGCAAGAGCCCCATTGCAGCATACCGCGCAATGAGCAAGAAGTTCACCTGGATGGGCTACATAGCAGTTGCAGTTCCCTTCCTCGTTCTCTGCTTCTACTTCGTCCTCGGCGGTATGGTCATGCGTTTCGCAGGCGGCTACCTGCTGTCCATGTTCGGTGCAAGCACCGAAACTGCATGGAACGTTGCAAGCACCGCTGACTTCTACGGAATGTTCCGTAACAACGGCATGAGCATGGTCATCTGGACCGCAGTTTTCATTGCACTGAACGCATTCATCGTATCCCGCGGCGTTGGCGGCGGCATCGAAAAGTTCTGCAACATCGGTATGCCCTGTCTCTTCGTTATCCTCATCGTCTGCATCGTTTACGTTGCATTCCAGCCCGGTGCAGTTGAAGGCTACAAGTTCATGTTCGGCTTCAATGTTGATCCTCTTAAGGACAACTTCATCGGTGTTCTGAAGACCGCTGCAGGTCAGATGTTCTTCTCCCTGTCTCTCGGCATGGGCGCTATCATCACTTACGGTTCTTACCTTGCAAAGGGTGAGAAGCTCCAGAAGAACGCAGTCATCATCGTTATCATGGATACCATGGTAGCAATCATGGCAGGTATGATCGTACTTCCCGGCTGCGCAGCATTCGGCATCGACTACGGCAGCGGCCCCAGCCTCCTCTTCGCTTCCATGCAGGCTGTATTTACCAAAATGGGCGGCTTCATCGGCAACCTCATGGGCTTCCTGTTCTACTTCCTCGTCTTCATCGCAGCAATCTCCTCCTCCATGTCCCTGCTCGAGGCTATTACCGCTGCACGTGTTGACGCAAACGTGGAAAAGGGCAAGGCTCCCAAGCGCGCAAAGACCGCAATCATCTTTGCACTCATTATCTTCTTCTTCTGCCTGCCCACCGCACTTGACGGTATCGGCATGAGCCAGGCAAACGGCGCAACCATCAACACTCCCGCTGACATCGTCGGCATCGTTCCCGATGCAGACGGTCATATCCCCATGTGGTCTGACTGCTGGCTTGACTTCTATGACCTGCTGTCTGAAGGTATTCTGATGCCTCTCGGTGCAATGATCATGGCATTCGCAATCGGCTGGATTTGGAAGATTGACGTTGTCATCGAAGAGGCTGAACAGTGCGGCAACAAGTTCTGGGGCAAGGGCTTCTTCAACCTGTGCTACAAGTTCATCACTCCTATCGGCATGGCATTCGTTCTGTACGGTCAGATAGTTGACTTCTTTGTCTGATACCCGATATGAAATTTAAAAACAGACCTGCTTCGGCAGGTCTGTTTTTTATCATGTTAACATAATTTTAAACTTCAGCAAATTATGTTTTAAATATGTACTATAATAATTTATTTTAGTTATTTAATTATTTTTTATTGACAACGTGTTTCTAAAATGTTACTATAATGGTGGAAATAGTCAAAAACACATTTTTTTAGGAGGAAATATCCATGGAACTTATCACCAGCATTTATGCACTTTTCCGCTATATCATTATTACTTACGAACCCGACTCCGCTGACGAATTTGCTGCACTCGATGCACTTGTCGGCTACAAAGGCTAAGAGCTGAAAAACACTAAAACAGACCTGCATTTTGCGGGTCTGTTTTTATTTGCTTAAAATCTGATATTAATGTATAAATTTCTTAACACCATGTTAACGTCTTAATATGTTATACTTGTATCGCATTAAGGCGGAATTTGACTGTTTCGGGTGAAATACTATGAAAATTTTGCGCTCAGGTACTAAACCTCCTTTTAAACGCACGCTTCGCAACTGGCTGATTCTCTTTGCCGTACTTGGTGCCGCATGGATTCTTTGCACGGTAATCGGCACTGCGGGATCTACTGACGATTACTATGTTGCGTTTATATTCGTACTTGCCGTACTTGTTATCTCCCTCCTTACAGACGGATACTTTTACGGTATTCTCGCATCGCTTGTCAGCGTTCTCGGCGTCAACTGGGCATTCACCTATCCGTACATGGAG
The DNA here is from genome assembly GCA_045599385.1 of Oscillospiraceae bacterium. Classification (GTDB taxonomy): domain Bacteria; phylum Bacillota; class Clostridia; order Oscillospirales; family Oscillospiraceae; genus F23-B02. Next base: position 28,373 of record JAZRVW010000037.1, read on the forward strand.
CTAAACTTCACAATATACGGATACCCCACCACGTTTATTACAATGCTTGCCGTATCGCTTGTAATTTCAACTCTGACTACCCGTATTCGCGAGCATGAGAAGCTCAAGCACGAAAGCGAGCAGGCAGAGCTCCGCGCAAGCCTTCTCCGCTCCATTTCCCATGACCTGCGCACGCCTCTTACATCTATCATCGGCTCCATAAGCACAGTAATTGATGAGCCAAACATCAGCACTAAACAGCGCAACAGTCTGCTTTACGGGGCAAAGTCCGACGCGGAATGGCTGATACGCATGGTTGAAAATCTTCTGTCCATAACGCGAATCAGCGGCACCGAGGATACGGAAATCATTAAGTCCCCGGAAATGCTGGAGGAAATCATCGGTGAATGCTCCGCAAATTTCAAGAAGCGCAATCCGGGCGTAAATCTTAAGGTTTCGGTTCCCGAGGATTTCATCATGGTTGAAGTTGATGCCATGCTCGTTGAGCAGGTTATTATGAATCTTCTTGAAAACTCCGTGCATCACGCGAAAACCGCTTCAGAAATTAAGCTCAGCGCCTTTTCCGACGGCGGTTTCGCGCACATTGTGGTTTCCGACAACGGCGTGGGTATCGACCCTGCAATAATAGATGACTTGTTCAAGGGTCAGATTTCACCTACCGACAACAACAAATTCCGCGGCATAGGACTTGCAGTCTGCAAGACCATAGTCAACGCTCACAATGGAGAAATCTTTTTCCGCAACAGTGACGCAGGCGGTGCCGTTTTTGAATTCACATTACCTATGGAGGTCGCAAACGATGAATATCAGGGATAAAATTCTTATTGTTGAAGATGAGCGAAGCATAACAAATTTTCTGAAAACGATTCTCGTTTCCAATGACTACGACGTTATCATTGCCCGCTCGGGTGCAGAGGCATATTCCATGATTACCTCGCACTGTCCGGACCTTATCGTACTTGACCTGGGTTTGCCCGATATTGACGGTCTGCAGATTATCAAATCCGTGCGTGAATGGACTCTGCTTCCCATTGTAGTTGTTTCCGCGCGCTCTCACGAGCGCGACAAGGTTGAGGCGCTTGACTTAGGCGCAGATGACTACATCACGAAGCCCTTCGGCGCAGGCGAGCTTCTTGCGCGCATACGCACCGCAATCCGCCACACCCGCACGGGACTTGCAAACGAAACAATCGCCACAACGGGCAAGTTCAAGGCAGGCGACCTTGAGATTGACTATGACAAGCATCAGGTATTTGTAAACGGTGTCAATGCGGGGCTTACGCAGAACGAATATAAAATCGTTGCGCTTCTGGGCAAATGCGCAGGCAAGGTGCTGACCTATGACTACATAATCAAGGAGCTGTGGGGACCCGGTACCAGAGGCAACAATCAGAGTCTCCGTGTCCACATGGCAAATATCCGCCGCAAGATTGAAAAGAACCCCGGTGAACCCGAATATATCTTCACCGAAATCGGTGTGGGCTACCGCATGATTGAGTCCGATTAATTTACGTTTAGTTTATAAATTCATCAGATAACATGGTATAATGGTTTTGCTGTTATACCATGTTTTTATAGGGGGATAAAATGTCCAAAAGTATTCTCAAGGAACACGTTTTTCCGTTAATAATGATTCTTGCGGGTGCCGTCATAGCGGCCTTCTCCATTGAATGCTTCCTGCTGCCCAACACCATTCTCGACGGCGGCGTAACTGGCACAAGCATGATAATCAACAAACTCGCAGGGCTTCCCCTGAGTATTCTTATTGTTGTAATAAACATTCCGTTTTTCGTTGTAGGCTTCAAGGCCCTCGGCAAGCGATTTCTGCTTCGCGCCGTAATCGCCATCGCCGTGTTTTCCTCCATGCTGGAGGTTTTCGCCGTAATGGAGCCAATTACGGATTCCGAGCTTCTTGCCGTTGTCTTCGGCGGAGTAATTCTCGGCGTTGGTGTCGGACTTGTCCTGCGCTTCGGCGGCTGTCTTGACGGCACCGAAATTGCCGCCATGCTTCTTTCAAAAAAGCTCGGCATGTCAACGGGCGGCATCATCTTTGCTTTCAATATAGTCATATATTCCGTTGCAGGCTTCTGCTTTGACTGGACCAGCGCAATGTACTCCCTCCTCACCTACTTTATCACCTTCAAGATAATCGACCTTGTGGAAGTCGGCATGGAGGGTGCAAAGGCCGCCATGATTATCACGGAAAATGCCGATGTGCTTGCCGACACCATATACAGCAGGCTCGGACGCACCTGCACCTTCATTTCTGCGGAAGGTCTTGTCAGCGGCAGCAGAAAAACCGTTTTGTACTGTGTAATCACCCGCGTTGAAGTCAATGAGTTCAAGCGCATTATCCGTGACGCTGACGTTTCCGCCTTTGTAACCATATCCGAGGTATCCGAAATTCTCGGCAATCACATCAAGAAAAGCTCACCCGCAAATAAAGAAAAGTCATTGACAAAAGAGGCCTCAGCCGCTACCATAGAAACGAAATAAACTATATGCGGGGGTAAAGAACCATGGATTTGCGCACAAGCAAGGAAAATTATTATCTTGATATTGCCGACGCTGTTCTGCAGCGCTCCACCTGTCTGCGCCGTATGTACGGTGCAATCATTGTCCGCAACGACGAAATCATTTCCACGGGCTATAACGGAGCTCCCCGCGGCAGAATCAACTGCACCGATGCAGGCCGCTGCGCACGTCAGGAGCTTAAAATTCCCTCAGGCGAGCGCTATGAGCTCTGCCGCAGCGTTCACGCCGAGGCAAACGCAATCATCTCCGCCTCACGCCGTGACATGATCGGCGCAACGCTGTACCTTGTAGGGCGCGACGCGCAGACGCATGAGCTTTTAAAGGACGCAACAAGCTGCTCCATGTGTCGCCGCCAGGTCATCAATGCGGGCATCGCAAAGGTAATTATCCGCAGCGGCGAAAAGACATTCAAAATCGTCGATGTTGAAGAGTGGGTAAAAAACGACGATTCTCTGTTCTGGACAGAATAATTAGCAAAAATCAAACGGCTGAAAGAGTTTCTCTTTCAGCCGTTTTTGCTTTGGTTTATTTCCATCTTTTAAGTGTCGGGAACAGTTTTTGGCAATGCGCCTTCATCTCTTCATTGCTCATGCCCGCCTGTGCGCCGTACTGTGAGCACATTTCTATGTATTCCTCCATGGATACATCGTCGATGAACTCACCCTTCACATAGCAGTATTTGCAGTAATCATTACTGAGGCTTCCGTCCTTTTCAGTACCCCACTGCTCATCTGAAGCAATGGGCATACCGCAGCTCTGGCAAACTTTTTCCATACTGTTTCTCCTTTATCCGTTCTTCAGCTTTTCGATTTCCATTGCAATGCTCTGGCAAAGCTGCGTTCTTTCGTTGAAAAGCCGTGTAAGCTCCGCCGCCTCACCGCTTCCGCCGCTGAAGTCCAGCTCCTCAAGAGTGTGGGTTTCAAGCTCCTCAAGCTTAAGGCGGCAGGCTTCAAGATGCTTTGCCGTACGGCGTTCGCGTTCTTCGGCTTCCGTAAATATGTTGTACAGCTCGCAGAACTCTTCCTCGCGGGCTTTTATGCTTTCCTCGTCATCTGCTTTGTATTTTGCCAAAATACCGTTGCGGCACTTCTCAGCCGTCCTTGACTTATCAACATTCTTTCTGTAGCCCAGCGCCATCAATGCACCAAGCACCGCAAAAACAGTTGTTTCCCACAGCGTAGGCTTGCTGAATACGGCGCCTGCTACGGCAAATACTATGGCCAGCGCCCATATTGCGATAACGGGCCAGAGTCTGTTATTGCGCTCCGCGCATTTTTTCAGCTCAAGCGACTCTTTAACGTCAGCCTCAACCTCAGCGTGTACCTCCTCAGGCTCACGCTGACCTATTACGCAGCTGCAGAGAGCGGCTCTGCAGGCATCGCGTGTGTCATCTGCCTTCTCATGCTCGATATTGGCTTCGTTAAATTCCGCACGCGTATTGCGTAGATTTGCCAGCGCATCTTTACGTATCTGCTTGCGGCTTTCCTGCATCTCCGCAGCTATGCGCTCGCAGTCCGCTTTGCACTTATCAAGCTCGGCTTCCAGTACCGCGATTTTTGTTTCCTTATCCGTCATGTGAGTCTAATTCCCTCCGCTTTCAGACATCTGCCGCTTTCGGAGTCGATCTCAAACACGCAGCCCTCAAGCTTTGCGGGGCCGCCTGCGGAGTCGTAGCGCTGAGGAGGATCGCCGAGGAATTTGCCGATTGACTGCTCGGGCTCGATTCCGATGACGGAGTTGATTGCGCCCGTCATACCCAGGTCGGTGATGTAGCCCGTACCCTTGGGAAGCACGCAGGCATCGGAGGTCTGAACATGGGTGTGGGTACCCCAGACCGCGCTGGCTCTGCCGTCAAGCAGGAAGCCCATGGCGCGCTTTTCGCTTGTGCCTTCGGCATGGAAGTCCACAAGGATAATTTTTTCGCGGATTTCCTCCATGTAGCCGTCGGCAATGACGAAGGGGTTGTCGGTGTTTGTGTCAAGTGTAAAATGTCCCATAAGGTTCATGACGCAGACATCGCCGAAATCGGTTTTGAAAACCTCAAGTCCGCGTCCCGGGCATTGAGGGGCGCAGTTTGCAGGGCGCAGAATGCGCTTGCGCTCCTCAAGATAAGGCCGCAGCTCCGTGCGCGTCCATGTGTGGTTGCCCAGGGTAATTACATCAGCGCCTGCCCGAAAAATCGCATCGGCCTGACGGGGAGTAACTCCCACAACGTTGGCGTTTTCGCCGTTCACAACGCAGAAGCTTATGCCCAGCTCCTGCTTTATTCTTTTAAGATTTTTGGTGATATATTCGAGTCCCGGTTCGCCGCAGACATCGCCCACCGCCAAGATTTTTATATTCATAAAAAAGCTGCCTTTCGTGGATTCATACGGTTATTATAGCATAACTTTCACTGCTGTATCAAAACATTTTGGAGATAATATGTTACGGAGGTGTAAACAATGCACAAAACAAACTTTCTCGTAGGAATGGGCATCGGCGTGGCAGTAGGAAGCTGTGCCGGCGCGATGCTTAAATCGGGCAAAAAGAGCCCCAAGAACGTTGTAAGCAAAACTCTCAAAACCATGGGTGACGTAGTCGAAGCTGTGTCAAGCTCCATGGGCATGTAAATTTTTCTGCAAAAAAGCCAAAAAGCTCTTGCATTTCAGTTCCCGCTGTGCTATATTATTTAGGCGCTAAGCAATAAGCGCCGCTAGCTCAGCTGGATAGAGCGTCTGGCTACGGACCAGAAGGTCAGGGGTTCGAATCCCTTGCGGCGTGCCAAGAAAAAATCCTCCACCACGGTGGAGGATTTTTTCTTCATTGTCCAAGGGATTCGAACCCGAAAGGGTCGGCACGTTTAGAAAACAGTCCGGTGGACTGTTTTTAGTGCCGAGGTGCGCAGAAGCTATGCCTTGGGCACGGCAGATTTGCGCAGCAAAGCTGCTAAATCCCTTGCGGCGTGCCAAATAAAAACACCCATCCAATCGGATGGGTGTTTTTATTTGGCCGCGCGCAAGGCGCGGTAAAATCCGCTTCGCTCAATTTTTGCGAGAGGGGCAAAAGAGTCAAACCGAAGCCCAGCGAAGCGGGTTCGGTTTGAAGAGGAAGAACAACGCTGTCGGTCGATGGCATTCCGCTTACGGAATGCCGTGACCTTTCAGCGTTGTTCTGACGAAATCCCCTCTCGTGCTCTCCCCATGCAAGTCATTTTCCCGAAAGGGTCGGCATCAAATCATGCTAAAACATTTTTGTTAAAAAAGCTCACCGCCTATAACATGGCGGTGAGCTTTTTATCATATTATCAGGTGTAGAATGTGCACATTCCGGTTATTCGACTGTCAGGATATCGCAGAAGCCCGTAATCTCAAAAATTTCCATGATGTCCTCATTCACGTTTATGAGCTTCATGCTTCCCTGCTTGTTCATGCGCTTCTGTGCCGCCAGCAAAACGCGGAGGCCTGCAGAGGATATGTACTCAAGCTCCTTGAAGTCAAATTCAAGCTCCGTGATTTCGTCAAGCTCATTCAGCAGCATCTCGTCAAGCTCAGGTGCGGTTGTGGTGTCAAGTCTGCCGGTAAGGGCAAGGCTCATCTTGTTTTCTTCTTTATTCTTTGCAATTACCATATCATTTCTCCTTTGCAAAATCAGTACAGCTTCTTGATTGTCAGAATATTCTTTCCGTTTTCATACTTGTATTTCATATCGTCCATGGTTTTCTTTACGACGAAGATACCGAGACCGCCGATAGAGCGCTCCTCAGCCGTCAGGCTGGTGTCAGGGTCGGTGTTTGTCAGCGGGTTATAGGGTACTCCCTCGTCCTCAAAGCGCAGGTAAACGCATCTCGGCTCTTCCTTGGCGATGAACTTCAATGCCACGGGACCGCGTTTTCCCGTATAAGCATATTTTACGATATTGCTGAATATTTCGTCAATCGCAACGCAGATCTGCATTGTGGATTTCATGGGGAAGTCAAGCTTTTCAAGCTCGGTTTCAACAAACTCCGTTACAGCGGGAATATTTTCAATTGTTGCCTCTTCAAAGCGTATTGAAGGAACGGGAGGCTCGCCGATGTATTTCAGTGCAACCATAGTTATATCATCAAACTGGGGAGCTTCGCCCACGAATTCATCAACATCGCTCTTGACGAATTTGCACAGCTGCTCCATATTTTCAAATTCGCGGGAATTTACTGCATTCAGCAGACGTTCCTCACCATAAAGCTCGTTGTCGGCATTTGTTGCCTCGGTCACGCCGTCGGTATAGAGATAAATGACATCGCCGGGGACAAGCTGAAGCTCCTGGGTCTTATACTTAAAGCCCTCAATGCCTGCAAGGACAAAGCCCGCCCGTGAGCGAAGATACTCGAAGCTGCCGTCGGCATGGCGTACAAGAGGCGGATTGTGGCCTGCGTTTGCAAACTGCAGAAGACCTGAATCAAGGTTCATGCTGCCCTGCCATGCGGTTACGAACATTCCCGCATCGTTGCCCTCGCACAGCGCATTGTTGCCCATTGTGAAAACATCGCTGAGCGGAGCGTCCATTTCCGTAAGTGTCTTGAGCTCGGTCTTTGCGCGCATCATAAACATTGCGGCGGGGATTCCCTTGCCCGACACGTCGGCGACAAGGACGTTCAGCGTGTTGTCCGTCAAATAGAAGTCGTAGAAGTCGCCGCCGACTTCCCTTGCGGGATTCATAATCGCGTAAATATCAAAATCCTTGCGCTTGGGAAATGCGGGGAAAACGTTCGGAAGTGCCGATGCCTGAATGCTCTTGGCAAATTCAAGCTCTGCGTCAATTCTCGCGGCAGCCTCGTCAATATACCGCTTCAGAGTATCAACCGTTGCGTTGATATCGTCCGACAGCGAGGCAAATTCACGGTTAGTACGGACATTGACAACCTCGTCCAGATCACCGCCCGTGATTTTTGCCAGCGACTTGTTGACATCGGTAATGCGGTTTACGACAACCTTCTTAATCAGCATGTATATAAGTCCGAACAGAACCGCAAATATAATAATTTCAAGGAATACGTTTACATACAGGGAAACGTCACGTTCGTTCAGCGCCTCTTGCTCAGGCAGAACGGATACAATGTAGTACCCTTCGGAAACGCAGTAGCTTGCGCGGCACATTTCTTTGTTAATCGAGGTTATAACGGTAGCGCCCGCATCATGCTTAACAAGCTCTTCAACATCTTCATTCAGCGTTCCCGAATCAATTGTCTTCGGTGAACTGATAACCTCAAAGTTTTCGTTGACTATAAGAATATAGCCCGTTTTTCCCACATGGTCATTCTTTGTAAGGTCAACAACCTCATTATCAATGTACGCCTGAAGATGTTCGGCATCGTAGCCGACCTGAACAAAGCCGCTGTCAGTGCTGACGCCTGCATATTTTCTTATGCTGTTCTGCTCACCTGCTGTGGGAGTTGCATTCATGCGGTAGCCCTGAACGTACTCGGTCTCTCCTCTTGTCAGACACATGAAGCCTTTGGATTCCTCATAATCTGCGGCATTTGCTCCGATGTTTTCGCTTACGGAGCTGTCCGTTACCGTTCCGCTGAGGTCAAAGATGTTGACTTCGGCAACACCGTAAGCTTCCGCAATCTCATTTAAATCTTCATATTCTGTTCTTTTCGCAATTTCGCGGGTTATATTCAGGAGATTTTTGTTCGACGCGTCTTCAATGTCCTGGGCGGTGCCGTCAATGGCAAGGGAAAGCAGCGAATCCGCCTGGTCATCTGCAATTTTGTTCTGAAGCTTGAATACGAAGAAGGTGGATATGCAGAAGGCAAATGCAACCGCAACCAGCAGCCAGCGCTGTATTGTCTGGGAAATACGGGTGCCCTTCTTTTTCTTTTCCTTTGAAATATCACCGGCAAGCAGCGCCACCGTGACGGCTGCGAGGAATACCGACAAGCCGTTTGCTGTGACCATAGGAATTGTGCAGGACCTGATGACGTCCATAGCCGCATCGGGACTCGCCATGTTTGTGACAAAAACCATGGTAACATGAAAAACTTCCATTACAACGCCGATTGCAAAGGAAATCACCCAGCCCGGTCTTCTGTCCTCAAACATATATTTGCGCAGTGCCGCGGAATATATACCTGCGAACATAGTTGAAACCGTGCAGGCAACGCGGGTAAAGGTACCGATGCCCCATGCTACCGCGATCCATCTCTCCGCCGCACCGATTACACCTGCAATCAGGCCCGCAGGCGCACCGAAGAGAAGACCCGCGATAAGAACCGCGGCATCTCGGCAGTTTACCTGCGCTCCGTTCATGGGTATGCCCCATTCGGTGCCGACAATCGCCAGCGCACCGAATAATACACCGTAAATCGTCTGCTTGACCCAGCGGCTTAATTTACCGAAAGCCGTTTTTTTGTCGAGCTGATACAGCACTACCGCGGCAATGACCGGCAGCATTACTGCTATTGACAGTTTCATATATGAAGTCATATATACTCTCCTATGGGTTATGTTGAAAGCTGAACATATTTGCAATACTATATCATTATAATTATATAATACCATATAAAAAAACACAAGAGGAAACGCCATATTAAGTACGGCACACGGAATGCAGCTTTATACTAATCTCCGATAATAAATAAAAAAGTGCCCTTGGGCACTTTTTTATTTAAGCTTTACTATCTTTTTTTCCGAATATGCCTTAAGCTGCGCTATGCCTCCGCCGAGGGAAACGGCGCGGAAAATCTCATCCTTGCATTCGGGCTTCCAGTACGTTCCCGCAAGGGCCGTCACGTTTGTGTTTCTCCAGCCCTCCGCAATCATGGGCGTTGAGGAGCCTGCGATAACCACCTTCTCCGCATTTGCGCACATCTCCAGAAGTCCGTCAATGCTGCCGTTAATGGTGCTTGAACCCGTGATTATAACCTTATTGCAAAGGGGCAGAAGCTCTTCCTCAAGCTCTGTGGGCAGAACTCTGTCATCTCCATAATAGGAGAAAACTCCCTGGTCAAATATATGCAGTTTCCCCACTTTGCCCATTAATTGCTTAGCAATTGGTTTTATAAGCCCCACCATTCCCACAACATCGTTTTCGGCGGGGTTCATTCCGAAGGCATCGGAGCTGTCATCGTCCACAACATCGGGCATGAGCGAAGCAGCCGCAGTCAGCACAGCGTCACCGATTGCACGGCGCACATCGTCCGTTCCCCCGACATATAGCTCTGCCGCCTCTTCTGCGGGAGCGCCGATTAAATCCGCGGCAAAGCCGAAGGCGGCGCACTCAGGCGGAAGCTCATTGCGCAGTATATATGAAACGCCTATACTGCCGTCGCTGAGTCTGCAGGCCGCAAGCGATATGCCGATGACAATATCGTCCACCGTTTTACCCGTAAGATATGGTCTTGCGGCATTAAGTATCTGATTTTTCACGGAGTTTTTCATATTGTTTCTCCCCTTTTCATACATAAAGATTAACACACGGCAGACGTTTTTACAACAAATTGTACGCAGAAGCGGACTTTTATATAAAGCGTCAATTGACATTGCGGTAATATTAAACTATTCTAATAAGGTAATATATACTCGAAAAGAGGCTGTTTATCATGATAATGGATTGTGAGAAATACATAGGCAAATGCGTCTGCGGCAGAGAGCACGTACTTGAAACCAAGCTTGTTGTCGTGGAGTCCGGCGCAATAAAGAGCTTTGAAAAGTACATGGCCGATGTCGGTCTTGCAGGTAAAAAAAGAGCCGTGGTTTACGACTCCGTTATCTATAAGCTCACCGAGGGCAAGCACGTTTTTGCCGACCAGGAAATCGTACTCGAGTCCCAGGGGCTTCGCGCAGAGGACGTTCTCATTGAGGACATGATGGCAAAGCTGGACAGTGACATTGAGGTCATTGTGGCCTACGGCGCAGGCACCATCATGGACTTCGGCCGCTACCCTGCATATAAGCTGGGCATTCCCTTTGTGGCAATTCCCACCCTTGCCTCCTCCGACGGCTTCACCGCCAACATCTGCTCCGCAATCATAAACGGTCAGAAAAAGAGCACTCCCATGTGCGCTCCCGTTCTCGTTGTCACCGACCTTGACATTATAAGCGGCGCTCCTGCACGTCTTGTTTCCAGCGGCATAAACGACATCCTTGCAAAGTACATCTCCCTTGTGGACTGGAAAATCGCGAAAATCGTTGACGGCGAATACTTCTGCCCCATGGTTTGCGAGCTTGCGCAGGAGGCTCTTGACATTATGCGCGAGGCAGCCGACAAGTACGCCGCAACGGGCGTTGCAGACCACGAGGCCATGACCATGGCCCAGATGAAGAGCGGACTCACCATGCAGCTTCTCAACCACTCCCGTGCCGCCAGCGGTGCCGAGCATCTCATGGCTCACCTTGTGGAGATGCACCCTCCCCGCTTTGAAGAGGCCGAGGGCATTCACGGTGAATGCGTCGGTGTCGGCACCTTTGCCTGCGTGAAGAAGTATCACGAGCTTGCGGCAAAGGGAACGCCCAAGGCCAAGGCCTTTCAGCCTCTGACTGACGAGTGGATTACCGAAAAGTTCGGTGAAAATCTGGCCGCGGGCATCATTAAGGAAAACGCTGAGGACATTCTCGGCACCTTCGACCCGCAGAACATCGTCGACCACTGGGACGAAATCAAGGCGCTTATTGATGAAATTCCTCCCGTTGAGGAAATGGAAGCTCTGTACAATGCCTGCAGCTGCAAATATCTTCCCGAGCATGTGGGCATCAAGCCCGAGCTTTCCGAGGAAATGCTCACCATTTCCGCCGCAATCCGCAACCGCCTTACCCTTATCCGCATGATGAGAGTTCTTGATTTTGAATAAGCGAAACAAAAAGCCGCTGTCTATATCACTGGACGGCGGCTTTATTTTTTCTTAAACTTTTTGAACAATTTAATGTATTTTGTGGAATAATGCAAAAAATTTTCAATATGTTGTAATATTACGCAAATAGTCGCGTCATTAAGGGTGAAAGCAATAATAAATCACGAAAAGGAGGACATAACAATGGTCGGCTTCGTAGTAGCAAATTGGCTTTTCTGGGAAGTATTTGTTCAGTTCATCGTTTTCTGATTTAACACCCCATCATAATTAGTTTATTATTTTTATAGGAGGAAAGACAAATGATTAAACTCGGTTGGCTCGGCTTCAAGCTTGCAAACTTCATTTTCTGGGACATCATTGTTTTCTGATTTTGAATAAAAAAGGCCGTTCCGAAAGGAACGGTCTTTTTTACGGTATCAAAAAATATCCACACCTCTCGGTGTGGATATTTTTTATTTACAGTCTGTTGTCGCGGTCAAGGCTGTCATAGTGTGCCATCATGGGCTTTTCCAAAGCTTTTACAAGCTTTGTGTCCAGATTGCACCAGTAAATGACCTGAGTGGCAAGGAAGGCTGCGCCGAGAGCGATAAATATTTTTTTCATAATACAATCCTCAAAAACAAAATATCAAACCTCGTAGAGTTTCGCGTCCGCAGATGCGAAATAAATTTCAATCATTTTTTGCCGCGACATGTGCGTGGCAAAAAATACTTCTCGCGAGCAAACGTGCGAGCGAAGCGAGTGCAAGCCTCTCTCGTGGAAGTGCTTGCACTTTCACGAAATATTTTTACCAGCTTTCGTCATCGTCAAACTCAATGAGGGTGGGGTCAACGGGCTCCGCGTTCAGAACGGTGGACATGAAGGTGTTCACGTCACCGCGCATATCGCGGCGTGAGATGGAGGTGGGCTCCATGAGGTCCTGACGCACCTTGCAGAGCTTTGCTCCGCGCTTTCTCGCGCTTTCCTCGAACAGTCCGTTCATGGCGCCGACGCCCTTGCAGGAAATCTGGTCGAAGAGAATTACGAAGTCACAGTTGAACTCATCGTAGCAGCGCCACATATCGTCAATCATTACCTCGTAGCCGCCCTTGGTGTGAGCGCGCATGGTGGAGGTCTGAACCATATTGGCAATGCCCATCAGCATACTGTCGCGGGAGGAGGTGTCAATGAGCTGGGAGCCGTGAACGTCAATCATTTCAATGACGCTTTCAACGCCCCAGGCGTTCATAACCCAGTTGTTGAAGTTTGCATAGTTGTTGGCTGGAGTGTTCCAGATAACAGCGCGGTAGCGGATATCCTTCTTGCACTTGCCCGAGGCAACTTCCTTTGCGAGAATCTTATTGACCTTGCGGTCATTCGCAACGCCGCGTGGGTCAACGCAGATTACCTGATGCTCAAAAATTCTGTACATCCATGTGGAAGAACCCGTGTGGGGCGGGAACTTGGTGCGGTTAAACTCCCACTTCTCGAACTTGAGTTTCTGTTCCTCGTTCCAGTTTTCGCAGGCAGCCTTCAGCGCGTCCCAATCGTACTTCATGCCGAGCTTCTCTTCCAGCCACTGAATTGCGGAGAGAAGTTCCTCAACGGCGTAATCCTGAACCTCGTCCTGCAGCCAGCGCAGAGGAACGTTCAGCGGGTGGGTTTCAAGGCCGTGGCGGCGGTCCTGAACGGCGGTGGTCATGATACTGCCGTCGCAGGGCATGTTGCAGGTCAGCATGCAGGCGCCGATTTTGGGGTAGTCGTCGTCAATGGCAACGCCTGCCTCAAAGGAGGGCAGCGGGCACACATCTGCGGGCAGACCGCGCAGTTCGGATTCGTTTATGTAATGTGTGGTGCTGTGCTGATTGATAAGGGAGGGCAGATAAACGGGAATCATCTGATAGAGAATGGTCTTGGCCTCGGGGAAGCCTGCGGTGACCAGGGCGGGAACAAGCTCGTCCATGCAGATGATTTTTTTACTCAGCTCCTCGGCCTTCTTGCTGCCGGGGTGCAGATACGCATCGGCGGAAAGGATTGTGTCAAGGTATTCGGTGACAACGTCGGTAAGCAGCATGAAGTTGTTTCTGCCGCCGCGTAGCGCTGCACCGCGGAAGCCTTCGCAGCTGCGGTCAAAGAAGGAGGGAACGGTGAGATAGGTGAACATCCAGCGGTATCTGAAAATTGCCTTGACGTTCTGCACGGGGTGGCCGAGAGCCCATTTTATAAGCTTGTACCAGAGCTTGCACCACATTGCATAGTCATAAGCCGAATCCTTTATGCCGCGCCATTCACGGAACTTGTAAATACCCGTTTTGGGCTGCATATTTTTGCCCATGTTTTTCATTTCTTCTCTCCCCCTTCCTGAATCTTCTTGATTTCAAGGCTTTCGACGAAGGCCTGAACACGAGTTGCCAGCTGACCTGAGCCGCGGACAACATATTCACGGTCTATGCCGAGCGTGGGAACGCCGTATTCCTCACGCAGAATCTGGGTGTTTAGCATACGCTCGTAGCCCCAGAAGTCACAGAACTTCGCCTGCTCGTAGATTATGCCGTCGGCCTTGTATTCATCAACCAGATACTTTGCGTAGTCCCTGCGCTGCTGAATTTTCTCAGCGGACATGAAGCGGGGACACATATTGGTTTCGAGGTAGTTTCTGCAAACCTGAGTCAGTGCGCTTTCCTCGTCATTGAGGATAATCTTCTGTCTGCCGGGGAAGGTGCCGAAGCAGTATCGGTCGGCAACAACGTAGCAGCGGTTGTTCTCAAGGATTTCGGAGAAGGCGTAATCATCAAGCTCGCTGCCGATAACAACAACTCTTGCTCTCCACTTATTTGCGGGGTCGGGTTTGCGCTTTTTGAGCTCCGCAAGGGTTTCCTTGAGGTAAGGCAGAATGAGGTAAGTCGGGCAGAGATAGCTTGCAATAGAGATGATGTGGAACTCTCTCGGAGTGATGACGGGGTTGTCTGCCTTGCGCAGCTCGCACATTTCCTCGAAAACCTCGCACATCTCGTTGTGGAGCTTAATTGCCTCGCGTATGGACTCATCGGAGAAGTCAACGCCGAATTTTTCCTCAAGGGGCTTTATAAAGCGAAGCTTTATCTGCTCCTCATAAAGCTTCAGGCCGTGGTCGGAAAGCTTCAGCGGAGAATCGATTATGCCGTAGTCGAACTTTTTATTGTTCACAAGCTCAAGCTCATGGATATTTTCGACCACACGCACCATCTGCTGACAGGTATCGGAGGAGGCGTAGAAGTCAAGGAAGTTATAGCCGCCCTCGAAGGCACGCTCAAACAGAGCGCGGACGTAGCCGCAGATGAAGCTTGTCATGTAATACTGGCTGATATCCAGCGAGCCCGTGTTGGGTGCGCTGAGGCGGACGCTGAAGGCATTGCCGCAGTTAAACAGAGCTTCGGGTATGTAGTAGCAGGAATAGCCCACCGCCACTTTGCCGTCAGCCTTGGCCTTTTGAACAAGCTCGTTGTTTGCCGATTCAAGAAGCTGTTCAAAATAGTGGATATATTTCAGGTCTTTCATAATTTCCCACCAATCTTAAAAAATTATCCGTTTAAAGATGTTAATATAGTAGCACAAAAAACAGTTATTTTCAACAACAGCTACAATTATAAAATATACAAATTCTGCATATTTGCATAAAAAATCCCCCGAAAGCGATAGTTTTTGGGGGATTTTTATTCACTTGAGTCCGGACGAGCCGAAGCCGCCCTCTCCGCGTTCGGTTTCGTCAAGAGATTGGGCTTCAACAAATTCGGTATCGAAAACGGGCTTTACCGTGAGCTGAGCAATACGCATGCCCTTTGTTATCTGAAAATCGGCATCGCTGTGGTTTATAAGAATAACCTTAACCTCGCCGCGATATCCCGCATCAACTGTTCCGGGAGCATTCAGAACGGTGATTCCGTTTTTTGCGGCAAGTCCGCTGCGGGGACGCACCTGAGCCTCGGTTCCTTTGGGAAGCGCAATGCTTATGCCCGTGCCGACTGCGCCGTAGGCATGAGCCTTCAGCAGATAATCCTCGCAGGAGTAAAGGTCAAAGCACGCATCGTCCTCATGGGCGCGCTTCGGTGCCTGCGCATCGTCATTAAGCTTTATGAATTTTACAGTGTACATGGCTTCCTCCGAAAAAATTTCTGCTTCAAGTATAACCTGACAAAAGAAAATCTGCAAGCAAATGTGTTTCATTTTTTGTAAGTATGTGATATATTGGGTTTATCAAATATTCCGGAGGCAGCTATGGATTTTTTAAGACTGCTTGAAAGCATACGTATGCCATGGCTGGACAGCATAATGTCCGCCGTTACAGAGCTTGGCAGCGAAACAGTTTTTATTGCAATCGGCATCATTATTTTCTGGTGCGTCAGCAAGCGTCAGGGCTATTATCTTCTTACCGTCGGCTTTCTCGGAACGCTGGGAAACCAGTTTATGAAGCTATGGTTCCGCATTCCGCGTCCCTGGGTGCTTGACCCGAACTTCACCATCGTTGAATCCGCCCGTGCAGGCGCCACGGGTTATTCCTTCCCCTCGGGACACTCTCAGAGCGTTGTGGGAATTCTCGGTGTCGTCGCCCTCAGCAATAAGCAGAAGTGGCTTCGCGCACTGTGCATAGTGCTCATGCTCCTTGTTCCATTCTCGAGAATGTACCTGGGCGTACATACTCCCCTTGACGTTGGCGTGGGCGCAGGCGGCGCACTTCTGCTGGTTTTCCTCATGTACCCCATGTTCAAAACCGATGAGCGTGCCGACAAATTTACCCCCTGGGTAATCATTGTGCTTATTCTCTCTGCCGCTGCCTACCTCATTTTCTGCCTCTGCTACAATTTCCCCGCAGAAGTTTACAATGACCCCGACGAAAATCTCATTCACGGCACCAAGAACGCCTTCACCATTCTGGGCTCGGGTGTTGCTCTTCTTCTCGCTTTCTTTTTTGAAAAGAAATATGTTCGCTTTGAAACAAAGGCTACCTTCCTCGGCAACGTACTTAAGGTTGTGCTGGGTCTCGGTCTTCTCCTGGGTATCAGAGTCGTTCTCAAGGCTCCCCTGCTTGCGCTCTTTAACGGCAGCGAGATTGCCTCCGCGGTACGCTACTTCCTCGTTGTCTTCGTCGGCGGCGCAATCTGGCCCATGACCTTCCCGTTCTTCGCAAAGCTCGGTGCAAAAAAAGACTCTGAAAAGGTGTGAGCTTATGGCTATGAATTTCAAGGATATTTTTAACCGCCTTCACGAGAGCGGTGAGGGTACCATAAACATTCAGGACGTCATTCCCTCAAGCGGAAAAACCGTCTGGACCTTCGGCAGAAGCTCTGAGTGCGACTTTGTGTATCCCGTTGACAAGGTTTCGCGGACGCACTTTAAGATACAGCTTATTGACGGACACTACTACATCACCGACCTCGGCTCCACAAACGGCACCTTTGTAAACGGCAAGCCCGTTCTCCGCATGGAGCGCATATTCTCCGGCGATGTCATCAGCATGGGCTCAACCGATATTGTATTTGACGCCAATCTGCTTATATAACGAAAAGACTGATTTGCTTTTGCAAATCAGTCTTTTTTTGTAAATATTCTCTTTTTCGCCATGATGATGCCCGTTGTGATGAGCGCAAGCTCCGCCGCAACGAAAACCCACACAAGCGGCTCGGTAAAGTCCAGCTTGTTTCCGATTACGGTGTAGCACAGAAACTGTGGAATCATGGCAAGCATGGTACCCGAGATGTAAACTCCGTAGGGCGCACGCATGAGTCCGTAGAGCACGCCCTGCACCTCAGACTGAAGGTGAAGCGCGTGGGTGATAAAGGAAAGCGTGAAGAAGTTTTCACCTGCATTGCGGAAATAGGGCGCAAGCTTCGGATTTTTCTCCATGACGCCCTCAAAGCTTATACCCTTTGAGTACCGTCCCACCAGATATGAGGCGGTCATGCACAGCACGGTACCGACGGCGTTTATGAGTATTGCGGGACCGATTCCGAATACAAGCGCCGCGCCGATTGCGATTGCGGCATAGGGCACGCCGAAGGAAAAGCCCTTGAGCAGATACAGCGCCATTATCACAATCAGGGCGGTGAGCTTGTTATCCCGCACGGCTGTTATTATTTTTTGCACATCAAGCCTTCCCGTAACAAGCAGAATCACCACCACGGCGGCAATCCCGAGCATGATTACAAGAGGCAGATAGTTCTTTAATTTCTTACCCATTAAAAGCTCAGTATCTCCAGATGTTCAAGCAGTATCTTAAGGCCGATGAGAATAAGCACAATGCCGCCGAGAAGCTCAGCCTTTGACTTGTACTTCATTCCGAAAGCATTGCCCACCGCAACGCCGATTGCGGAAAGCACGAAGGTGGTTACGCCGATGAGCAGCGCAGCAGTGAAAATGTTCACGTTGAGGAATGCGAAGGTAATTCCCACGGCAAGCGCGTCAATGCTGGTGGCAACTGCCATGGGCAGCATAGCTCTGAAGCCGAAGGAGCTGTCAACCTCGTCATCGTCACCGCCAAGCGCTTCCTTTATCATGTTTGCGCCGATGATGCCGAGAAGGACGAAGGCAATCCAATGGTCAATGCTGACAATGAATTTTTCGAATTTGAAGCCCAGCAGGAAACCGATTACGGGCATGAGCGCCTGAAATCCGCCGAAGTATGCACCTGCTATAAGACTGTGCTTTACCTGAAGTCTGCTCACGGAAAGTCCCTTGCAGATTGAAACCGCAAATGCGTCCATGCTCAGCGCCACGGCAATTAAAAACAAATCCAGAAAATCCATGTATTTCTCCCATCGTATGTTTGCAGAATTAAATTATACCAATACGCTCCTGCTGTCAAGTAATCCGCAGGGCTGTTTAATATTTAACCTTTGTTGTAAAAAGCTTTATTACATGATATATTAATGTAGTTGTCGTATATCGGCAGAAAATATATCTCCACTACACGCCAGTAGTGGGAAAGGAAGTAATTATAATGAACAAAGCAGACAAAACAATGGACAAAATCGTTGCACTGTGCAAAAACCGCGGTTTTGTGTACGCAGGCAGTGAAATCTACGGCGGACTCGCAAACTCCTGGGACTACGGCCCTCTGGGTGTTGAGTTCAAGAACAACGTCAAGAAGGCATGGCTGAAAAAGTTCGTGCAGGAAAGCCCCTACAACGTGGGTCTTGACGCCGCCATCATCATGAATCCTCAGACCTGGGTCACCACCGGTCACGTTTCCAGCTTCTCCGATCCTCTGCTGGACTGCAAGGCCTGCAAGGCACGTCACCGCGCAGACAAGCTCATCGGCGAGGTTCACGGTGAAGTCAATGTCGACGCCATGAGCTTTGATGAAATGGACGACTTCATCGCATCGCACGAGGATATCCTCTGCCCCGTTTGCGGCAAGCACGACTTCACACCTATCCGCAAGTTCAACCTCATGTTCAAAACTGCCATCGGCGTTACCGAGGACTCAAGCTCCACCTGCTATCTCCGTCCCGAGACTGCCCAGGGCATTTTCGTAAACTTTGGAAATATCGCACGTACCACCCGCAAAAAGCTGCCCTTCGGCGTTTGCCAGGTAGGCAAAGCCTTCCGCAATGAGATCACCCCGGGCAACTTCACCTTCCGCACCCGTGAATTTGAGCAGATGGAATGCGAGTTTTTCTGCAAGCCCGGCACCGACCTTGAGTGGTTTGCCTACTGGAAAGACTACTGCAAAAACTGGCTGCTTTCTCTCGGCATCAAGGAGGAAAACCTCCGTCTGCGCGACCATGAGCCTGCAGAGCTTGCCTTCTACTCCCGCGCAACCACCGATATTGAATACGCCTTCCCGTTCACTGACTGGGGTGAGCTCTGGGGCATCGCAGACCGCACCGATTACGACCTCGGTCGTCATCAGGAGGCCTCCGGCAAGGATCTGACCTACTTCGACCAGGAGACTAATGAGCACTACATTCCCTACGTAATCGAGCCCTCTCTGGGCTGTGACCGTGTTGCTCTGGCCTTCCTCTGCGAAGCTTACGACGAGGAGGTCGTCGGTCACGACAAGAAGGGCAACGATGATGTACGCACCGTTCTGCACCTGCATCCCGCTCTTGCTCCCTTCAAGTGCGCAATCCTGCCCCTTTCCAAGAAGGAAATTCTCACCGGTCCCGCAATGGAGCTTTATCAGGAGCTGAGCAAGTACTTCATGGTTGACTATGACGAAACCGGCTCCATCGGCAAGCGCTACCGCCGTGAAGATGAAATCGGCACTCCCTTCTGCATCACCTTTGACTTCAACACCGTGGGCACCGATACCGACGTTGCCGACAACTGCGTAACCATTCGTGAGCGCGACAGCATGGAGCAGGTTCGTATTCCCATCTCCGAGGTCAAGGCGTATATCGAAGAGCGCGTTCAGTTCTGAGTTATGACAGGTCAGGAATTCGTTAAAAAAATCGGTCCGGTGGGCTGTGTCATATTCCTGCTGATAACCGTTGGATTTTTAATAATATGCTTCAAGCCCGCCACCCATTCCGTTGAGGGCTATGAGGCGCCTCACGATTCGGATTACTACGCTCAGCACATTGACGAGCTGAAAACCGAGCTTGAGGGAAATTTCATTCCGCTTGTTGAGGGCGTGACCGGCTGTGCGCTTGAGGGCAGTCAGGTCAGGCTCAGCATTCAGGAGGAAAACTTTCCCGATGTCGTAAACGGAATCACATATTACTACGATAAAGAATTATTTATTTTTGAAAAGGTGACTAAATAATGAAAGACGGATTTATCAAGGTAGCCGCTGCTTCCCCCATGATAAAGGTCGCAGACACCGACTACAATGCCGACCGCGTCATTGAGTGCATCAAGGACGCCGAGGCAAAGGGCGTTAAGCTCATCGTATTTCCCGAGCTGACCCTCACGGGCTGCTCCTGCTATGATCTTTTCCAGCACAGAACTATCCTCAAGGGTGCTGAAAAGGCACTGGACAAGGTCGTTGCCGCCACCGAAGGCATGGACGTCATGGCCATCGTAGGTCTGCCCTACGCAATTGACGGCACGGCGCTTTACAGCGTTGCCGCTGTTGTTTACAACGGCGAGCTGCTGGGCATGGTGCCACGCACCGAGGTCAGCGGCACAAAATTCCAGAGCTGCTCCGACGGAACAGGCTTTGCCAATAATAAAGACGCGATCATCACCTCACGTCTGGTATTCGTTCACAGCGAAATTCCCGAGCTGAAGGTCGCGGTGGAACTGGGCAATGACGCAAATGCCATCTGCGCCCCCGTAAACAAGGCCGTTCTGAACGGTGCAACCGTTATCGCATCTCTTGCCTCCTTCCCCGCAACTGTTTCCAGCACCGACGACGCCATGCAGAGCCTTAAGTTCCGTTCCAAGAATCTCATGGCAGGCATCGTCATGGCGGCTCCCGGCAAGGGCGAAAGCTCCACGGACAACGTTTTCAGCGGTCTGTGCGCAGTAGCCGAAAACGGCGTTATCCTCGCCGCAGAGGAAAAGGAAAACAGCCTTGCAATTTCCGAGATCGACGTTGAATATCTCTGCAATATGCGCCGCAAGAGCGGTCAGTTTACAGGGCTTCACAATCCCGTCGAATCCCTCACTGCCTACTGGGGCGGTGAACTTACCGACACCGTGCTTACCCGCACCTACCGCAAGCTTCCCCAGCTTCCCGAGTTTGAGAAGGACATGGGTAAGTATTGCCGACGCATGATTGACATTCAGGTTTCCGCCCTTGTAAAGCGCATGACCTACGCAGGTCTTGACCACTGCGTTGTGGGCATCTCCGGAGGTGTTGACAGCACTCTCTGCGTTATGATATGCGCAATGGCAATGAAGAAGATGGGCCTGCCCAGCACCAACGTTGTTGCCTGCACTCTGCCCTGCTTCGGCACCTCCAGCCGCACCAAGTCTAACGCAATCATCGTTGCGGAGCAGGTTGGCGCCGAGGTTCGCGTAATCGATATCGGCGAAAGTGTATACAAGCACTTTGACGACATCGGCCACGCACACGACGACTACTCCATTGCCTTCGAAAACGCACAGGCACGTGAGCGCACCCAGGTGCTCATGGACATTGCCAACAAGGTAAACGGCCTTGACGTAGGCACCGAGGATCTCTCCGAGTTTGTTGACGGCTGGTGCACCTACAACGGCGACCACACCTCCATGTACGACGTTAACATGGGTCTTACCAAGACTCAGGTACGCGCAAACGTGCGCTACATCGCACAGAAGACCGAGGACAAGGTGCTTGCCGATGCTCTGTGGGACGTTCTGGACTGCCCCGTAACTCCCGAGCTTCTGCCCATCACCAACGATGAAATCGAGCAGAAGAGCGAGGAAAACGTAGGCTCCTACTCCCTGCAGGACTTCTTCACCCACAAGATTGCAATCTGCGGCTTCTCCCCCGCAAAGACTCTGCGCCTTGCAAAGCTTACCTGGAGCGACGAGTTCTCCGACGAGGAGCTTGTGAAGTGGCTCACAAGCTACTGCAAGCGCTTCTTCAGCCAGCAGTTCAAGCGCAGCTGCCTCATGGACGGTCCCGCAGTCGAGGACTTCTCCGTTTCCCCCAGAAACGGCTTCCTTATCCCCTCCGATGCGGAAAACACCCTTTTCCTCAAGAGCATCGAGGAATAATAAAATACGAAAAAAATACACCCTGCAACAGCAGGGTGTATTTTTATTTATAGATTTCCGCATTAACGAAGATGCGGTCTTTTCGGCTCCTTCCGCCCTCGGCACCAACGACTCCCTTTCCGCAGCCGCGGAGCGAGATAACATCGCCCTCATGCACGGGGGCATCGGTCTTCATGCACTGGGAATAGTTGAGGCTGGCATCTCCTGCGGAGATATAGCCCGCGGCGCTTGTGCGGGAGAGACCAAACATTCCCGCAACCACCGCGTCAAAGCGCAGAGATTTCACCGAAAAGCTCACGTGCTTCACCTTGCGCTCGGGTGCCGTGAGCTCTGAAAGGGAGATTTTGCTCATCTTCACGCCGTATCGCCCTACTTTGTCGAGGCTGTCCAGCAGATGACGCTCCACGGAGGGCAGGCAGAAAATTTCCGCCGTGTCGCCCTTTACCCATATATCACCCAGCCATTCACGCTTTATGCCGAGACCGAGTATTGCGCCCATATAGTCGCGGTGGCCCGGCTCACCGAAGCCCGCTTTTGCACGCAGGACTACTATGTTATCCGAGGTAGTGATTTCCTCCTTTTCCGCATAAAATGGCAGGAAGAAGGCCACCTTGCGCTCGCACTCCTCATGACCTCCGAACAGCAGCATATTGCAGTCTGGAGTGTATTTTGCCCACTGCAAAAGCGCATACTGCTCCGCGGGTGTGAGAAAATTCGTATGGGTGACGGTGGACTGCTTTTCGCATCTTGCGCGCAAATCCTCCGCACGTTTTAAAAGCTCATCGTTTTCCATCTGTATATTCCGATATCTGTTCCAGAGTATATTTGAGTTCGTTTACAAATTCGCCGCTTGACATACGCAGAACGCCGCTTCGCAGAGCCGAAAGGCGAATGAGTGAGTCGTTTGTCACAACGCGCACGGCATAGTTTTTGCCGATGTCATTGGCAAGCTTTTCGATGTACATATCGCCCGTTTCGTTTTCCTTTGTATAGACAACGTGCACCTTTCCGCTGTCGAACTTTTCACCCATATTGCCCTGCACCTTGTAGCCGTCGAAAACAAGCACAAGCTCACAGTCCCTGAAGCCGCGGTAGCTTCGCAGCATATCAAGAAGCTTTTCTCTCGCATCGTCAAGGCTGCGCTTTGCCGTTTCCTTTAAATCGTCCCAGCCGAAAATGACATTGTAGCCGTCGATGATGAGGTATTCACGCTTTGAGGGCGCGACAAGGTAATCACCGCTTTGCACGCTTGCGGGTTTTGAGTATTCCCGTCTGCGTATTGGACCGAATTCCCGCTCCATTATGGCTTCAAGCTCTTTATCGTCGATGCTGAAATTCCTCGGGCGGTGAACGGGCGCGGCTTCCTTTACTCTGCCGAAGCCCGTGTCGATGTGCATATAGCTTTCGACCTCACTCCACTTAATATTCACTCCTGCACCGTGGGAGCAGAAGACGGAGTCGGGGGTGTTTTCAAGGTCGGCTTCGGGATTATAGGCAAGCTCCTCAACGACCTTTTCCGCGTTGTGACAGGGATAGTAGCCGTCAAGACGGCAGGAAATTCTGCCTTTGCCGTGGGAACAGCCCATAAGAAGCGAGGCATAGCCGTTCATCTCCGAAACGGGCGCAAGTCCGAACACAACGGAGTTTCCGTTTGCGTCGGTTTCCGTATCGAAGCTTCCGCTCATGGCGCGCACATCGCTTATGACGCGTCCTATGAGCTCGGGAGGAACTTCTATGCGGAATGAATACCATGGCTCAAGAAGAATGCTCTCCGCCTTCATAAGTCCCTGACGCACGCCGCGGTAAACAGCCTGACGGAAATCTCCGCCCTCTGTATGCTTTGGGTGGGCTCTGCCCGCGATGAGCGTTATTTTCATGTCCGTAATCGGCGAACCCGTCAGTACTCCGAGATGCTTTTTCTCGTAAAGATGCGTCAGAATGAGATTCTGCCAGTTGCGGTCAAGCTCGTCCTCGGGGCAGTCGGAACAGAACACAAGACCCGCTCCCCTCTCCAGAGGTTCAAGGGCAAAATGCACCTCGGCATAGTGGCGCAGAGGCTCAAAATGACCCACGCCCTCCACGGCACCTCCGATTGTTTCGCGGTACATAATTCCGCCGTGGTCGATGCTCACGTCCATGTCAAAGCGCTCTCTGATAATGTCCGTGAGTATCTCCGTCTGCACCTCGCCCATGAGCTGAATGCGTATTTCCCGAAGCTGTTCGTTCCACACAAGGCGCAGAAGCGGGTCCTCGTCCTCAAGCACACGGAGCTTCTGAAGGGCTGTGCGTGGGTCGCTGCCCTTCGGCAGATTGACGCGGTAGGCAAGCACGGGCTCAAGCTCGGGGCTGTCGCCGTTTTCCTCAAAGCCGAGGCCCTGACCGATATAGGTTTCCGAAAGTCCCTGCACGGCGCAGACGGTGCCTGCCGTGACCTCCTCGGCGCTTTCATACTTCGCGCCCGAATATATTCTGATGCCGTTTATTTTTTCCTCAACTGGCTTTCCGTTTCTGTCAGGATACCTCAGGGTGCTTTTTATTTTCAGACTGCCGCCCGTTATCTTCATGCAGGTGAGGCGGTTGCCCTGATTATCCCGCATCATTTTATAAACTCTCGCGCCGAAGACCTCGGGGTACGCAGGCTCGGCGGTGTAGTTTTCAAGGCACTCTATAAGGCTGTCCACGCCATCAAGCTTAAGTCCCGAACCAAAGAGCATGGGAAAAAGCTTTCTTTCGCGGATAAGCCGCGTTATATCGGCATTGGAAACGGTGCCGCTTTCCATATAACTCTCCAGCGCCTCATCATCGCACATGGCGATGCTTTCCGTATCGGAAAGCTCCGTGCAGCGTCCGTCAAGCCGCGTCTTTATATCCGCAAGGACAGCCGCTTTATCGCAGGTATCTATGTCCATCTTTGTTACAAACACAAAGGTCGGAACATTATGCTTTTGCAGCAGACGCCACAGAGTTTCCGTGTGGGCCTGCACGCCGTCGGTGCCCGAAATCACAAGCAGGGCGTAGTCCAGCACCTGCAATGTGCGCTCCGTTTCCGCGGAGAAGTCAACGTGCCCCGGCGTGTCAAGGAGGCACAGCTCCATTTGGTCGGTACGGAGCTGCGCCTGCTTTGAAAATATGGTTATTCCCCTCTGACGCTCAAGCTCGTGGGTGTCAAGGGCGGTGTCGCGGTGGTCAACTCTGCCGAGCTTACGGATACTTCCGCAGGCATACAGCAAAGCCTCGGATAAGGTGGTCTTGCCCGCGTCCACATGGGCAAGCACACCGAGTACAAGTTTTTTCATTTGCTTATCCTCATACTAATACCTAATAAAAACATTCAATTAGAAGCGGTGTGATTTCCGCCATGCTGCGTTGAAGCCCTTGGAAATACATAGCCAGTATTCCCTGCGGTCTTCGCCTTGCCTGGCAAAAATCATCCTCGCTTCATTCTTAAAGCTTTTTATTAGGTATTAGTATCAGTTAAAGTTATAATTATTATATAGGATTATTACTCTTCAATCAAGTTTTGCTATTTTCTTTTTACTCATTCTGTGTTAAATTGATGCTTGAGGTGATTTTGTGAAAATCGCGCTTATTGTTATTGGAATACTGGTTATTGCGGTTATTGCCGTGGGCTTCGTTTTCGTAGGCATTCTCATTAAAAGGGATAAGCCGAAGCCCAGTTCAGACGGAAATTTTCTCTCTCCCCTGCTTGAGCCTACGGGGGCGGAGCTACTCGCCTACAACGCGACGAAATTCAAGAAGTTCAACGCGCTTCCCACGGAGGACGTTTTCATCGAAACGCATGACGGACTTAAGCTCACCGGCAAGCTTCTCAGAGGCACGGAGGACATTACCGTCATCTGCTGCCACGGCTACAAATCCGCACCCGTTTTTGACTTCTGCGCCATTTCGGAGATGTACATTGAAAAGGGCTATTCCCTGCTGTTTCCCCACATGCGCGCCCACGGCGAAAGCGAGGGTAAATACATAGGCTTCGGCGTTCTCGACGCCCACGATGTGCGGCGCTGGGTGAATAAAATTGAGGAGCTTTTCCCGGGAAACGATATATTCCTCCACGGCGTAAGCATGGGCGCCACCTCGGTGCTGAACTCCGCCGACCTTTTCCACAACGGCGAGGTCAGCGGCATCATCGGCGACTGCGGCTTCACCTGCCCCCACGATGTTTTCTGCCACCTCATCGGCAGAATGTATCATCTGCCCCGCTTCCCCTTCATCGCAGCCTTTGAGTTTGCGAATATGCTCGTGGCAAAATACGATTTTCACACCTTTGACGTGCGCTATGCGCTGTATGATTCCGTGGTGCCCTGCGCCTACATCTGCGGCACGGAGGATAAATTCATTCCCACTGACATGGCGCAGAGCATTGCCGAACGCTGCGTGGAAAGCATGATTGTTCAGGGCGGCGGTCATGCGGCATCATACATGCTTGAAACGGAAAAATACAGGGAACTTGTTTATAACTTCATTGACAAATATCGGAGGAAATACTGATGGCTAAAGAGAAAAAAGGCATCGGCGCTCTTAACTGGACTCTGCTTCTGGTTATCGGCTTCACCGCACAGATTGCATGGGTAATCGAAAACAACTGGTTTGCAAACTTCCTTTACTCCGACTTCGGCGCACAGCTCGGCGTTGTCACAGCAATGACAATATGCTCCGCCACCGCCACAACCTTTTCGGCGCTGTTTTTCGGAACAATGTCCGACCGCATGGGCTCACGTAAAAAGCTTATCGTTTGGGGCTCAATCCTCTGGGGCATCTTCACCATTGCCTTCGGACTTACCCACTACCTCAGAAGCGCAATTTACAATGACGTAATGCTTATCGGCGTTACCATTGTCGCCGCCGACACGATCATGAGCTTCTTCGGCTCCATGGCAAACGACGCGGGCTACAACGCATGGTACGCGGACATGATGGACGACTCCAACAGCGGTCAGATAGGCACCGTTGCCGCAACACTCCCCGTCATCGGTACTCTCGTGGGTACTCTCGTGGGCGGTATGTTCGTTTCGGGCTTCGCCACCGCGGAAAATCCCCAGCTTGGCTACATCGTATTCTTCTCCGTTGTGGGCGTTCTCACCATCATCATCGGCATCGTCTGCGCATTTCTGCTCAAGGACGCGCCCACGCTCAAGCCCGTTAAAGAGGGTTCATTCTGGAAACAGTTCGGCTCCACCTTTAACTTCAAACGCTTTGTTTCCAACAAGGAGCTTGCCCTTGTTTTCCTCACCCTCTGCGTTTTCTTCATCGGCTACAACTGCTACTTCATTCACATCATGAACTGGATGAACTACACCCTCGGCTTTACTGACCCCAGCCTTATTCTCGGAATCCCCCTTATTCTCGCAATGGTGCTGTCCCTTCCCTTCATCAAGATAATCAACAACAAAAAGGTACCCTCCGTTGCGCTGTTTGCCGTTCTTCTCAGCATTGTCGGCTGTATTTACATTTTCTTTTTTGTGGGAAATAACGCCGCGTCCTTTGACACAGAAAACGCTCTCAACATCGCAAAGAACTGGCCCTGCTTCATCGGCATCATCATGGTTGGCATGGGCTACGTTGTGTTCATGCAGTCCATGACCGTATGGATGAAGCGCCTCTACCCCGAGGAGCACCGCGGTCAGTTTGAGGGTATCCGCATCATGTTCTTCGTTTTCTTCCCCATGGTTGCAGGTCCTCTGCTTGCCGACCCTATCTGCCGCGCCTTCGGCGACAAGGTATATCAGGTTGTTGAAAACGGCAACCTCATCTTTGTCACCGCTGACAAGGCAAGCGCCATGGGCTATGACATCACTCAGATTGCCGAGGGTTATCTCCCCGTCAACGAGCTGTTCATTGCCGCCGCAATCGTCAGCGCCCTGTGCCTCATTCCCATGGCAAAGGCCGCAAAGCTTTATAAAGAGAGAAACAAGTAAGCTGCAGCAAAAAGTCCCCCGTCACATGACGGGGGACTTTTTTATTATGCGGAACGGTCAAGACCGTTCCCTACCGTGCTGCGATATAGAGTTCATCGGTCTGCCACTTGGCAGGATTTTCGTCAATATACTGCCATATTTCCCGATAAGCCGCATCGTTTCGGATTATACTGTCATAGAATGATTTCTGCCATACTTCAATATCCGGGATAAGCTGATGTATCTTTCTGGCAACGCCTGATTTATATTGTCCGATTACCGTTGACAGTGTAGGGAACGGTCTTGACCGTTCCGAACCGTCGCAGCCGATGCTCAGCATCGCATGAATATGATTCGGCATTATCACGTATTTGTCCACCGCAACGCCATCGAAATGAGAGGTAATATCAAGAAGATCGTTTTCTGCAATTTTGCCAAATTCGTTCAGGCTGTCGGGTTCACCGAAAATGCACATCTTGTTGTGCGTGCATATCGTAACAAAATAATAATTCTCACTTGAATAGTCAAAGCCCTTCAAACGTTGGCGTTTTCTTTCCGGCAGTTCCATTGTTTTTCCTTTCGGAACGGTCAAGACCGTTCCCTACTGTGTACGGTGCGGGATTTGCGGAACGGTCAAGAACGTTCCCTACCGTGTGCGGTTATATTTTGCCGCCTATGATTTTATACAGGGTTTTCGCAACGCCGAAATCATCGTTTGTTTCGCAGACGTAATCCGCGGATTCGCGGCAATACTGTGTGCCGTTTTTCACCGAAACGCCCAGCCCCGCGAAAATCAGCATATCCGCATCGTTATCGCCGTTGCCGAAGGCGGCGACATTTTCGGGAGAAACACCCAATTTGCCGCACAGCCAGCGCAGAGCCTTGCCCTTGCCCGCATCGGCGGCGGCAAACTCCACAAGGCGCGGCGAGGAGCTTGTGACATAGGCGCCCTCTATCAGTCTGCCCTTTGCATAGGTTTCCGCCTTTACATCGGGCGTAGGGCAGATAATGTCTATGCTGTCAAGGCGGTTAATATTCTCCGCAATGCACGAGCGCATATCCGCAACGGGCTTGCGTGTTGTCTGCACATAGCTTATATATGCCTCGCTGCAGCCGTATTTTACGGGGTTTTCCATGTACTCCTTAAGGCAGTAGGGCTGACCCTCGATGAAGCACTCAAACATGGCGTCGGGAAACGCATCAAGAATTGCCTGTGCCACCTTTTCGGGAATGGTTCGGGAATAAATGCGCTCAGCCGTCTTTGCCATTTCAACTGCCGAGCCGTTGGAGGTTATGGCGTAATTAACGCCCTCGATTTCAAGTATTCTTTTCGGAAGCGAGGTAAAGGCTCTGCCAGAGGCGACCACAATTTCAATGCCCGCTTTTGCGGTTTCAATGAGGGCGGCGTAGGTTTCCTCCGCCAGCGTGGAATCGGATTTCAGCGTTGTGTCGTCAAGGTCAAGTGCCACAAGTTTAATGTTCATATTATCACCGCTTTGATTTTACCATTTGCTTGACGAAAGGGCAATTATATTTTATAATTTTGGCATATATCGGGCTGTTCAGGGAAATGGAAGTGAAAATCTTCCGCGAGGCCGTCACTGTGATTTGCTTTTTACAATAAGTCAGAATGCCTGCTCAGCGTGCCGCACAAAGTAAACTACGGACCCTGGTTGACTTTTATTCTGCCCTGATAGA
This sequence comes from Oscillospiraceae bacterium, assembly GCA_045599385.1. Taxonomy (GTDB): domain Bacteria; phylum Bacillota; class Clostridia; order Oscillospirales; family Oscillospiraceae; genus F23-B02. The sequence continues at coordinate 57,938 of JAZRVW010000037.1, forward strand.
ACTCTTCTTGGCTTTGTGTGGACTTCCGACCACATTCAGTAAAGGAGAGTATTTTTTATGAAGAAAAACAAAAAAACAATCATTGCGGTCATTCTGCTGGCTGTTCTTATTGCCGCTGCTGTGCTGGTATGGCACTTCTTCGGTCCAAACAAAGAAGCAAACAGCTTTGACAAGGAAATCACCGTCACCGTTATCCATGGCGATGGCGCTCAGAAGGACTTCGTCATCGGCACCAATGAGGAAAACCTGCGCGGCGCTCTTGAGCAGGAAAAGCTCATAGAGGGCGATGAGGGTGAGTTCGGGCTTTTCATCACCTCCGTTGACGGCGAAGCCGCCGATGCCTCGGCTGAGGAGTGGTGGTGCGTTTGTGACGGCGAAGGAAATATGCTCATGTCAAGCGTTGACGGCACGGTCATAAACGACGGCGACAGCTTTCAGATAGTACTCAAGACGGGTTATGATGAGTTCTAAGCCTACTGTAAAGGAGATTGCCCTTCTGGCAATTATGGCCGCCCTGATGTTCGCCTCCCAGGTGGTCATGGCATCGCTTCCGAACATTCACATCGTGGCTCTGCTGATTATTCTCACCACCTTTATGTTCGGCTGGAAAGCTATGTACTCAGTGGTGGTATTCATCATTCTTGAGGGGCTCATGTTCGGCTTCGGCCCCTGGTGGTTCGGCTATATCATCGCATGGCCTCTGCTCGTTATCGTCACCGTTATTTTCAGGGCAAACACGGCGCCGCTTTTCTGGGCAGTTATTTCGGGACTTCACGGGCTTTTCTTCGGCGCACTCTGCGCCGTTCCCCAAATTTTCATTCTCGGGGGAAAAGGCGCTTTCGCCTGGTGGGTAAGCGGCATTCCCTTTGACCTTATCCACTGCGCAGGCAATTTCGTGCTTGCGCTGGTGCTGATTTCGCCTCTGCGCAGGCTGACCGAAAAACTTATGAAATGAAAAAAATCCACTCGCTATGCGAGTGGATTTTTTCAGCACATGAGGTTTATTCTGCGGTGCAGAATTTTTATATCAAAGGTGCCTTCAAGCGTCTGCTGCTCGCCGTCAACGTTCCAGTCAAACGGCTCGTCGGTGGTTATTGTCATTCCCGAACAGCGACAGAATTTTGTGAATTTCATATTGGGGTCATTGTTTTTGAGCGCCTTGTAGAGCTTATTCAGCTCCGGCTTTGAGTTTGGCTTCAGGATAAGCGCAATCTCAAACAGTCCGTCATCGGCGATGACCGGCTGGCGAAAGCTTTTGAGAAGCTTTTCCGCAATGTTGCAGGAGGAGGCGGTTACACCGAAGAGGAAATCCCCCTCAAACTCCTCGCCGTCCATTTCAATCTTCAGATGATTGCTGCGCAGGCGGTTCAAGTCCATGAGCGCGCCGAGGATATATGCCTTGCCGCCCAGATAGTTTTTAAGGCTCTGGGGCGTTGTGTATGCCTGCCATGTGAAAGCGCCGAACTCGGCGGAGTTTATAAAATACTTATTGCCGATTGCGCCGATGTCAATGGCCTTTATCTCGCCCTCGACAATATTTTTTGCCGCCTCGAGAATGTCCTTGGAAAGTCCGTGGTACTCGGCAAAGTCATTGGTGCTTCCGCAGGGAATATAGCCCACCTTGGTTTTGAGACCGGCGTCTATTATACCCGTTATGGTTTCGTTCAGCGTTCCGTCACCGCCGCTGCAGCAGATTATATCATAATCCTTGCCGTAGGCCATGACGTACTTTGTCGCGTCCTCTTTTTCCATAGTCGGAAAGACCGTTACCTTATATCCGCCCTTCGTAAACACCGCGAGAACTTCGGCAAGGTTTTTCTCAATTGCCTTTTTGCCTGCCACGGGGTTTACTATGAACATCATCTTTTTTTCAAGCTTTGTAATTATTTCTGACATTAAGCAATCACCCGTAATACTGTTTGCGGATTTTCTGACGTATATCATTTTACTCCATTTGGAGAATAAAGGCAACTATAAGTTTGATTCAGGACGGTTATTAAACTTATTTTACGAGATTTTTTCTACGGTATAGGTCTGCCGCAGTATTTCAAAGCCCGCACGAAACAGCGGATTCACCGTCCAGTAGCTTATTCCCGCAAGACCGTACTCGCTCACAAGGGCAAGCCTCGCCTTCACGCTTCGGGCATCTTCAAACCAGACCTCACGCTGTTTTCCGTCCGCCGAAGTATATCTGAACCACGGTGCCTGGGCTGCGGTGTCAAACTTTATTTCCGCATAAACGGAGTCCGCGAGATTTGCCGCCGCCGCGTTTGAGATTACCGAGGCCGCGTTGCCCTGCTTCCAGGGCAGAGTCCAGCTGTAGCCGTAATTCGAGAAGCCCAGAAGGATTTTTCCAGCGGGGATTCGCGTTACGGCATAATCAAGCACCCTCCGCATGAGGTTTACGGGGGAAACCGCCCTCGGCGATGAGTAGGTATAGCCCCACTCGTAAGTCATGAGAATTACCCTGTCGCAGTACTGTCCGTGAACGGCATAGTCAATGGCCTCATATATGAAGCCCTGCTGATTATCCGAGGTCTTCGGCGCAATGGCGGTGCTCAGAAAATAGCCCGCAGGGTGCAGGATTTCCGAGGCGCGCCGCAGGAAGTTGTTGTAGCTCTCGCGGTCATAGGGGTAGATGTACTCAAAATTAAAGTTTACTCCGAAATAGCCCTTCTGACGCAACAGCCGCAGCATATTATCAAAAAACCGGCTCTGCACCGCGTCATCGGTAAACAGCGCGTGGCTTATATCCCCCGAAAAGCCTCCGTTTGCGCCGATGTTCGTTACGGTAAGCAGGGGCATAACATTCTGCCCGTAGGCAGCGCTGATAAGGCTTTCATCACTTAATGGGATTATATTCCCCTCCGCGTCAGCGCGGTTTGAAAAGGGGCTGAAATACGTCAGATACGGCAGGCTTTCCCTCAGCGTTTCTGCCGAAATATTCGGATAGGCATAGCCGTTTACCTCGATTTCACCCGTCGGGCTGCTGTTGTCCGGAATGGCAAGCGCCTGCCCTATCGTGAGCCTTGAGGGGTCATTAAGCTGGTTTGTATAGGCTATGTTCTGTGACGGCACTCCCGTGCGTCGAGCTATGGAATACAGCGAGTCCCCGCGCTTTACAACATAAATGCTCATATCTTCACCTCACGGTATGATATGAGCATCTTTTATTATATGTTCCTGCCGTTTAGTTTTGCCGAGATGAGCTCATCGCCGTCATAGCTGAGCTTCAGGGAGAAAAAGGGCTCGTCGCTGTCAAGCAGACGGAGGAATATTTTATCCCCCTCCCACAGCGTCAGCTTCATGAGCTCGGATTTTTTTATCCACTCAAGCTCACCCTCGCTGCATTCGCCGATTTCGCCCTCAAAGCCGTCGGCGGTGAACAGGTGCATGAACTCAGCTTCGCACTTTGTATTCACAAATGTGACGATGCCGCGATAGCGCCACGATGTAAGCTCAAGTCCGCTTTCCTCACGCACCTCGCGCAGCAGACACTCCTCGGGGCTTTCGTTTTCCTCGAATTTTCCGCCAAGACCTATCCACTTGTCTTTGTTGATATCGTTTTCCTTTTTCACACGATGGAGCATGAGATACTCATCGCCGCGTTCAATATAGCAAAGAGTTGTGTTAAGCATTGCAATTTCCTCTTGTTGAATATACTGTATATATGTTATTATATCCTCAGTTACACAAATCTGACAAGCATATTTTTTATAGGGAGAAAGGGGTAACGAATAATGAAATTAGATGCGTTAATAAACGCAAAAGACCGTGCCGCCCAATTCATGATGGACGACATCAAGATGATCTGCACCACCATGCCCAAACGCGATCCGGGCTCCGAGGGTGAGAAGCAGGTTTGCGACTACTTCGCAAAGCTCTGCACAGAGGAATACGGCTGCGAAGAGGCTCACGTTGAGTCCTTCAAGGAAAACCCCATGTCCTTCTTCGGCTGGATACGCTTTACCTTTACCATGACCATAGTTGCCGCCATTCTCTGCTTCTTCAAGGTCAAGGCGCTGGCGGCTGTATCTTTGGTGCTGTCTTTAGGCGGCTGGCTTCTGGCTCTGCTGCAATTCGGTATGTACCTCCCCATCGTTGACAGATTCTTCCCCGAAATGACCGGTCATAACGTGTGGGCAGTGAAGAAACCCAAGGGCGAGGTCAAGGCCCGTGTGCTCTTCTGCGGTCACTGCGACGCGGTTTGGGAATGGCCCGTGAACTACGCATTAGGCGGCGTTTGCTTTGAAGGTCATCTTGTTATCTCCGCAATCGGCACCCTGTATTATCTGGCCGTTGCCATTATGATTCTCTGCGGCGCTGATCCCGAAACCGTCAAGTCCATGTGCCTCTGGGGTCTGCTGTTCATGCCCTTTGAAATCGGTATGTTCTTCATGTGGACATGGTGGGACCCCCATCACGACAAGCGCAACATTGTTGACGGTGCAAACGACAACCTCTCCGGCTGCTACATGGGTCTTGCGGTACTCAAGGAGCTGAAGGAGCAGGGAATCGAGCTGGAGCACACCGAGTTCGGCATTGTGAACGTGGGCTCCGAGGAGGCGGGTCTTCGCGGCTCCAAGGCATGGTGCAAGGCTCACAAGGGTGAGTTTGATGACGTGCCTACCTTTATTTATTCCTTTGACACCATTTTTGACCCCAAGTTCCTGCTGGCAAACTACCGTGACCTCAACGCCACGATTAAGACCGACGAGGCTCTCGGCGACCTCTTCATGAAGAGTGCCGCGGAGCTGGGTATTCACTGCGGCAAGGGCGTTGTGCCTCCTCTGGGCGGTGCCACCGACGGTGCGGCCTTCTGTCAGGCGGGTATGCGTGCCTTCTCCGTTACAGGTCTTAATCACAAGCTGGAAAACTACTATCACACCAGACGCGATACATGGGACAACATGAACAAGCAGGGTCTTGCGGATTGCTACGCGGTTTCCTGCAAGGTGCTGGAGTACATAGAAAACGGCTACATGGAAGGCAAATAACACCCAAAAACCTCTCTGCAATGCAGAGAGGTTTTTTTAGGCGCTTTGCTCCTGAAATTTTTCATCAGGTGATGAAAAAAACATGCTGTCAAAAAGCTTTGACTGTTATACTATCTTGTGCTATGATGTAATTAATAACCAATTTGTATGCTAACATGCACAACGTGGCTATGAAATATTAACGAAAGGGAGATAATCAGCATGATAGACAACAAAACAATTGTTATCACCGGCGCATCCAGCGGTATCGGCTTTGAAACGCTGAAGCTGCTCGCCAAAGGCAAGGGCAACAAAATTCTTGCCGTTGCACGCAAGCCCGAGAAACTTGAGGGCTTTGCATCAAACGTCATTCCCTTCGCAGCCGACGTCAGCAGCAAAGAGGGTGTCGACTCCATATTTGCAAAGGCAGAAGAGCTTTTCGGAAAAATTGACCTCTTCTTTGCAAATGCAGGCTTCCCCTATTATGAGGCTTATGACTACGTTGACTGGGACAGAATCGAAAAAATCTTCAACACCAACACGCTGTCCCCCATCTATACATACGCAAAGTATGTTGAGCACCTCGGCGACAGAGAAGGTCACCTTGCAATGACCATTTCCGCCATGGGTCAGATGGCAATGCCCGGCTACGCACTCTACGGCGCAACCAAGTTCGGTCTTGAGGGCTTCCAGCAGGGTATCCGCATTGAAATGCCCAAGAACCTCGCCATGACCTGCCTCTACCCCGTTTCCACTGCAACCAACTTCTTCAAGGTTGCCGCCGACGGCAAGAAGGTCGACAAGCCCTTCCCCGTTCAGAAGCCTCAGATCGTTGCAAAGAAGATGGTCAAGGCGCTTGAAAAGGGCAAGGAGAGCGTATTCCCCTGCGGTCTGTTCGTATTCGCAAAGCTGCTCATGGGTCACTGTCCTCCCGTACGCAGCTTCTACTGGGGCATGGAGCGCAAAAAGCTTGAGCGCCACCTGCTTAACACCCAGAACAAAAAGCTCAAAATAAAATAAACATTAATAAAAATCAGCTGACAGATGTCAGCTGATTTTTATTTGTTGAAGGATACGGATTGCCACGGCGTAAACGCCTCGCAATGACACAGGGAGTAGGCTTGTGCCGGCGGAACAGGCAAGCCTGTTCCCTACAGTGGTGCGTACGATAGTTTTCGGTGTAGGGAACGGTCTTGACCGTTCCGAACGCATAGCACCGCACCCCATAAGCTGTCATTCTGAGCGAAGCGAAGAATCCCATATTCCCAAGGAGATTCTTCGTCGCTGCGCTCCTCAGAATGACAGGTTAATTTACTACTCCCTAATCCCTATTCACTAATCCCTAATACCTAACGCCAATCCCTTGAACACAAAAAACCGAGGAACAAATGAACTGAACCAGTAAAAACGGACAATAGACAAAAGACCCCCTATGTAGGAAAATAGAAGTACTACATAGGGGGTGTATTATTATGCCAAGAAAGTATCAGCACACAATGGAATTATTGCCTCAAATCAGAGAAATGTTGG
>JAZRVW010000038.1:0-15860 GCA_045599385.1 Oscillospiraceae bacterium
TTGTTTCAAGAACAAGCTGACCGGTCTCGTTATACTCGTAGCTTGCGGTGTATTCCTCAACATATTCCTCGGGGCCGAGAGCTATGTATGAAATACGGAGAGTAATATTTCCGTTCTCATCATACTCATTGGTATAGTAGCCTTCGGGAGCATCGTTGACGCCCATGTGCATTTCCTTTGTTGTTCTGCCCTGACCGTCATAATCGTAATACACCGTCAGATATTTAAGACCGTTTGCATTGTAATTTACCTCTTTGACAAGGCGTCCCTCGTCGCTGCTATAGGAAACGGGCGGAAGTGTTGGCTCTGGTGTGCTGCCGGTTTTTTCTTTGTCGGAGGCCGACTTGCCGCAGGCACCCAGCGACAACAGCACAGCAAGGGTAAGGACAATATATATAAGCTTTTTCATCATTATCCGACTCCTTTCGGGTTACATTTCAGCTTACCACAACGAACAAATAAAATAATGTATTTTTTGTAAATATAAAAAGAAAAGCCTCATTAGAGGCTTTTCTTTTTATATTTACAGAACTCTTACGCGGAGAACATCATCGATGCCGCGGATAACTTCCGCAACGTCCTCCCCGATTTTGTCACCTAGGTCAATCATTGTGTAGGCATATTTGCCGCGGGGCTTGTTTATCATGTGTTCAACGTTGATGTTTCTTTCGGTTATGAGGTCGAGTATGCGGTTAATCATACCGGGAACATTGTGGTGGATAACGCAGAGTCTGCAAACGCCCATGCGTTCAAGTCTTGCGGTGGGCAGATTTACGGAGTTTACGATGTTGCCGTTTTTCAGGTAGTCGTAAAGCTGCTTTGCCGCCATCTCGGCACAGCGGTCCTCGCTTTCGGGAGTGCAGGCGCCAAGATGAGGAAGGGCAATAACGTTCTTTCCCGTTAGAATTTTTTCGTTCGGGAAATCTGTTACATATTTTGCGACCTTGCCGCTTTCAAGGGCGGCGAGCATTGCGTCATCGTCAACCACTTCCGCGCGGGACTCGTTAATTATTCTCACGCCGCATTTCATCTGAGCAAAGGCACGCTCGTTAATCAGATGATGGGTGCTTTCGTTATAAGGAATGTTTATGCTGATGTAGTCACAGTTGCGGAAGATTTCGCCGAGGTCGTCAGCCCTTTCAACCTCGCGGGAAAGTCGCCATGCGGCTTCAACCGACATGAAAGGGTCATAGCCGATTACGTTCATATCCATTGCAAGACACGCATTTGCAACAAGCGCGCCCGTTGCTCCCAGACCGAGAACGCCGATGGTCTTGCCCATAAGCTCGGGACCTGCAAAGCTTGATTTGCCTTTTTCTACAAGCTCGGGAATTTTTTCGCCTTCGCCTGCGATGGACTTAACCCAGTCGATACTGCCGATTACATCGCGGGAAGCCATTACGAGAGAGCATATTGACTGTTCCTTAACCGCTTCCGCATTGGCACCGGGGCTGTTGAAAACAACGATGCCGCTTTCGGCAAAGCTGTCAACGGGAATATTGTTGTAGCCGGCGCCTGCTCTTGCGACACCCAAAAGCTCGGGATTTACGGCAAAGGAGTGCATATCGGCACTGCGGACGATTATGCCATCGGGATTTTCAATGTTCTCGCCTACATTGCATTTGAACTTGTTCAGCTTTTCAAGTCCCACGGGGGAAATTTTGTTTATTGTCTTTATATTAAACATTATGCGTGACCTCAAATTCCTTCATGTAATCCACCAATGCCTTTACGCCCTCCATGGACATGGCATTGTAAAGCGAAGCTCTCATGCCTCCGGTCGTACGGTGGCCCTTGAGATTGAGCAGTCCGCGTTTTGCCGCAGTCTTAGTGAACTCCGAATCGAGCTCCACGCTTGCGGTGCGGAAGGTAATGTTCATCATACTTCGTGAGTCGGCTTCTGCGTGAGGAATGAAAAGCTTCGACTCATCGAGGAAATCGTACACAAGCTTTGCTTTTTCACGGCTGCGCTTCTGCATTTCCTCAACGCCGCCCATACTCTCAAGCCAGTCAAGAGTGTTGCCCAGCATATAAATGCACCAGCAGGGTGGAGTGTTCAGCATTGAATCCTTTTCAATCATCACCTTATAGTCCATGACCTTCGGGGTAATGGGCATTGCCTTTCCCGCAAGTGACTTGTCAACAATGACAACGGTAAGCCCCGCAGGAGCCATATTTTTCTGGGCACCCGCGTAGATAAGACCGTATTTTGAAACGTCAACGGGCTTCGAAAGTATATTTGAAGACATATCACAGACAAGGGTTTTATTCGTTTCAGGAATATATCCCCACTCTGTGCCGTATATGGTGTTGTTTGCGCAGTAATAGAAATAATCGCTGTTTTCCGATACCGAAAGCTCACTCTGCTCGGGAATATAGCTGTGACCTCTGTCGGAGCTGTCGCAGGCAATATGAACTCTGCCGTATTTTTCCGCTTCCTGTGCCGCAAGGTTTGAGAAATTACCCGTAATGGCATAGGAGGCTTCCCCGTTTGCCATGAGATTCATGGGAATTGCCGCAAACTGAAGCGTTGCACCGCCTTGCAGGAAAAGAATTTCGTGGGTATCCGGAACACTAAGCGCCGCCTTCAGCTTTTCCTTGGTCTCATCGAAAACGGGCTTAAAATACGAGCTGCGGTGGCTCATTTCCATAATGGACATGCCGCTTCCGTTATAGTCCATAAGCTCGGCTTCTGCCTTTGCAAGTGCGGCTTCGGGCAGAACCGACGGGCCTGCGGAAAAATTATATACTTTTTCTCTGGACATGGGCTCACCTGCTTTTTTACACTAATGGAATAATTCTAACACTTTGCATATTATCCGTCAATTGACGTACCGACGAGAATTTCCCCGGAAACGCCGCTGATTTTGACGTTTTTGACCACGCCACGCAGACATTTGCCCACGGTGCGCACTACAAGGTAGTTGTCGCTGTGTCCCTGCCAGTATCCGTTTTCTTCGGTTTCAAACAGCACGGGGAGGGTTTTGCCTATCTGGCTTTCAAGAAACGCCTTTCGGGTTTCGGCGCCTACGGCACGGGCCTCCTTTGAGCGCTTTGCCTTGGTTGCGCGGTCAATCTGGTCAGGCATCTTGTCCGCGGGAGTTCCCGGACGGCGTGAGTACGGGAAGATATGCACATCGGCAAAGGCAACTCTGCGGAGGAAATCAAGCGTTTCCTGCTGATGCGCTTCGGTTTCCCCGGGAAATCCCACGATGGTGTCGCAGGTTAGGGCGCAGTTGGGGAAATATTTGCGCAGAAGCTCGGTTTTCTCAAAAAACGTAGCGGTGTCGTACTTGCGGTTCATATTTTTAAGGGTTGTATCGCAGCCCGACTGAAGCGACAGATGGAAATGGTTGCAGACATTGCCTGCCTTTGCAAGCCTTCTGCAGAAATCCTCTGTAATGACGCTGGGCTCAATGGAGCCGAGGCGCAGACGAAGCTCCGGCGCGGCATCGGAAATTGCGCAGATTACATCGGCAAGGTCGGGCTTTCCGGGAAGATCAACGCCGTAGGAGGCAATTTCAATACCCGTGAGCACGAGTTCTCTGAAGCCCTCCTTCTGAAGCTCCGCCGCCTTCTCCGCGGCTTCCTTCATTGGCAGGCTTCTCAGACGTCCTCTGGTATATGGAATAATGCAGTATGTGCAGAAGTTCACGCAGCCGTCCTGAATTTTCAGCAGCGCTCTCGTTCTTCCCTCTGCTGCACCTGCTGGCAAATCCTCAAAAATGCGGCGCTGAAGCGGATTGTCAACTTCCCTTGTTTTTTCGCCTGTTTCAAAGGCTTTTTCCGCCGCATCAACAAGCTTTTCATGGTCGCCCGAGCCGAAAACCACATGGGCGCCGAGCTTCTGGGCGGTGTCGGGGGAAAGCTGGGAATAGCAGCCGGAGACCGCAACGATTGCGTCGGGATTTTCTTCCTTGAGTCTGTTAATGGCCTGGCGGGATTTTCTGCCTGCCTCCGCCGTTACGGCGCAGGTGTTCACGATTACAAGGTCGGCAATTTCGCCCTCAGAGCAGGGAGTATGACCGCGTCCCTGCAGAATTGTTTCCATGGCCTGAGTTTCATACTGGTTGACCTTACAGCCGAGAGTGTATATAATATATTTCATAAACCGTTCCTCCAAAGGAGTAAGTATGGAAGTTTATCTTGACAATGCCGCCACAACAATGGTCTGCCCCGAAGCAGCGGAGGCGGCGCTTAAAATAATGACCGAAAACTACGGCAATCCCAGCTCCACTCACACAATGGGCCGAAATGCGAAGGCCGCACTTGACAAGGCGCGCAAGCAGGTTGCGGCATCGCTTGGCTGTGAGCCAAGCGAGGTTTATTTCACCTCCTGCGGCTCAGAGGGTGACAACTGGGCAATATTAAACGGTGCCGAAAGCATGAAGCATCAGGGAAAGCACGTCATCAGCTCACAGCTTGAGCATGACGCAGTTCGTAAATCCATGTACGAGCTTGAAAAACGCGGCTACGAGGTCACATTCCTCGAACCTCAGCCCGACGGCTCCATAAGTCCCGAAAGCGTAAAGGCCGCTCTCCGTCCCGACACAGTTCTCGTTTCGCTCATGATGGTCAACAACGAAACGGGCGCGGTTACGGACATTGCCGCCGTTGCCAAAATTCTTAAGGCCGCAAAAAGCAAGGCACTTCTGCATTGCGATGCCGTTCAGGCCTTCATGAAGATACCCTTCTCCGCAAAAGCATTGGGCGCCGATATGATAACCGTAAGCGGACACAAGATTCATGCTCCCAAGGGTATAGGCGCATTGTATATCAAAAACGGTGTTAAAATCAAGTCCTATATAATAGGCGGCGCGCAGGAAAGCAAAATGCGTGCAGGCACCGAGGCAATGCCGCAGATTGCCGCCTTCGGCGTTGCAAGCGAAATTGCAAAAAAAGAAATGCCCTCGGCGCACAAGCGCATGGCGATGCTCCGCCAGCACGCCATTGACACAATATGCTCCGAAATGCCCGAGGCTGTCGTAATAGGCGGCGGCTCACCCCATATACTCAGCATTTCCCTGCCCGGCTGGCGCAGCGAGGTGCTCATGAACTACATGGAGTCAAAGGGCGTGTACGTTTCCCGTTCCTCCGCCTGCAAGAAAGGCGGGCGAAGCCATGTGCTTGAGGCAATCGGTCTTGCACCTGATGTGATTGACGGCGCAATCCGCGTAAGCTTCTCCCGTTACACAACACAGGAGGAAATCGATTTCTTCTGCGCGGCGCTTAAAGAAGCCCACGATTATTTGGCTCATAGATAATAAAAAACTTGGCATGCGTCAGCATGCCGAGTTTTTTTATTATGTCGTTTCTTCCTTAACTTCTTCTGTTTCCTCTTTGGGCTTCTTTCTTATCATCTCGCCTGTTTCGGGATCAATGTACTCAAGGTCGCGGTATTCCGCCGCGTCTTCAGGTAAATCCTTCTTTTTCAGAGAATCGTTGACGATCATGGAGATGCCCTCATAAAGCACAACAAACATGGGAACGCCGAGAAGCATGCCCCAGAAGCCGAACAATCCGCCGAAAAAGATGATGGAGAAGATAACCCAGAAACCGTTGATACCGAAGGTACCGCCGAAGATTTTGGGCTTGATATAGGTTGCGTCAAGCTGCTGAATTACAATGCAGAAGATGATGAAAATCAGGCACTTCATTGGGTCATCGAGGAATATCAGCAATGCCGAGGGAATTGCGCCGATGAAGGGACCGAAGAAGGGAATGAAGTTCGTTACGCCGACGATTACGGAAATCAGCAGCGCATAAGGTATTCCGCAAATCAGGCAGAACAGATAGCAGGCAACACCGATTATCACCGCGTCAAGCGAGTTGCCAACAAGGAAGTCCATGAAGGTTCTGTCCATGAAGCCGAGCACCTTGCTGATTTTTGCCGAGGCTTCCTTGGAGAAAATGCTGTACATGAGCTTTTTGCAGTAGCTCAGGAAGTTTTTCTCGTTTGCAAGAATATATATTGCAACAACAACGCCGATGATAAAGTTGTACATTGTCCTCAGAACATTGACAACGCCGGTTGTGATGCTTGAAACGGCATTGCCCATACTGGGAAGTACCTTTTCACTTATAAAGCCGTTGATTTTGTTGCTCAAATCTCCGAACAGCTGTGTTGCCGTTGCCTCAAGGTCGGAATGATTTTCGAGCAAATCATTGAAGTAATCGGAAACGCTGTCAATATAATCAGGACTTCTGAGTACAATGGCAATTATGCTGTCATACATCTGGGGAACTATGAGGTAGACCATTGCCGCAAGTACTAAAAGCATCAGCAGCACGGCAAGCAGAATAGCAAGGCCGCGGGCAAGCTTGCGCCCCTTGTTCATCTTCGGGTGCTTTTTATACAGCAGCTCAACAGCGGGTATGCAGACCTTCCGTTCAAAAAAGCTTGTTATGGGCGAAAGCAGGTAGGCAATGCCGAGGCCCCAGAAAAACGGAGCAAGTATGCGCAGCAATCCGCCGATGAGCTTAATAAGCTCCTTGAGATAGTCAAGGCCAAAGTAAAACAGAATAGATGCCGCTATGACAATAAAAGCTGTTATGCCGCCGTGGATATATCTGCTTTTTTTATTTATTCTCTTCATCAGCACGTCCTCTGAAAAATCTTTCATTAATCAAATTTATTCTACTCTACCACAAATTTCACGTCAATACAAATTTCTGTTAACTTTCTGTGCAATGTGTAAGTTAGTTCATAAACTGTCAATATTTCTGTCGTTATGTAAACCTATTTTGAATATTCAAGTATCATAAGTTCACATAATCGTGTTCAAAACCCTGTTGAAAGTGTTCAAAACTCTGCAATATCAAGGATTTTCAGGTTTATAATAATTTCGCCCATAATTCAATAAATGTCGAATAAAGCATAATTACGCAACCTGAGTTATGACGTGTCCCGCTGCCGCATAGAATGTTGCGGAGGGATAAGCAATGAAACGATTTTTATGTATCATGCTTGCGGCAGTACTTCTCATTTCACCCGCAGGCGCCATAGATACTCTTGAGGACGATGCCATAGAAATCTCCGCACCGTCGGCGATACTCATGGAAAAGTCAAGCGGGGAAATAATATATGTGAAAAACGCGCATGAAAGAATGCCGCCCGCCAGCGTCACAAAGGTGATGACCATGCTTCTCATAGTCGAGGCAATCGAAAACGGTGACATCGCTCTAACAGATATTGTAACCGCCTCGAAGCGTGCATCTACCTTCGGCGGAAGCTGTGTTTATCTTGAAGAGGGCGAAAAAATGAGCGTTGACGAAATGCTCAAGTGCATTGCCGTTGTTTCCGCAAACGACTGTGCGGTTGCCATGAGTGAATATCTCTGCGGTACGGAGCAGGCTTTTGTTCAGCGAATGAATCAGCGTGCGGAGGAGCTTGGACTCAAGGACACTCATTTTACAAACTGCACCGGACTTTTTGACGACGACAACCACTACACAAGCGCTTATGACCTTGCGGTAATGTCAAGGGAATTAATTAAGCACGACCTCATTAAGAATTATACGACAATTTGGATGGATTCCATACGCGGCGGAGAATTCGGACTTTCAAACACCAACAAGCTTGTGTATTACTACGATGGCTGTACCGGGCTGAAAACGGGCTTCACAAGCCTTGCCATGTACTGTCTTTCCGCAACTGCCGAGCGCGAGGGTGTGGAGTATATCGCCGTAATTATGCACGCCGACAGCATTGACTCACGCAACGAGGACGCAAAAACACTTCTCAGCTATGCCTTTGCAAACTATACGCTCTGCTCCCTGCGCTCACCCGAGGTCCTGCCGCCCGTTACCGTAAAGCTCGGCAGCGCCGATTGCGTTCAGCCCGTTTATGAGGGCGCTGAAAGCAAGCTTGTTTTGCGTCAGGGCGCAGGAGATGCAAGCTACAGCGTTGATTTGCCCGACTCCGTTTCCGCACCCGTAAAGGCGGGTCAGAAGCTGGGAACACTAACCGTTACAACGGGCGGTGGGGAAGAATATATTGTGCCGCTTGTGGCCGCAGATGACGTTCCCTCCGCAACACTTGGGCAAATTTTTCTCATGCTGGGAAAACTCTTTTTATATCGTGGGTAATTTCCCCCACTTTATTCCAAAATCCTATTGAAATCCGTGCATGATTTCCCCACACGATTGTAAAGTGCTTGATTTTTCAGGATAATAGTGTATAATGTTTTAAATCTTTAGATAATTATCGGAGGCAGTATATGGTAAAGGTTGATTTATCCGGCGCGGAACCCTTTATTGACCTGAACAGTCTTGACTATGCGGCAGCCGCAGCGGCCCACCGTTCGCTTCTTGACGGCACCGGTGAGGGCAATGATTTTACCGGTTGGCTTGAGCTTCCCAGACGTGTTCTTGAGGGAGAGCTTAAATCCATCATCAGCGCGGCACAGCGCATACGTTCACGCTCCAAAGCTCTTATTGTTATCGGCATAGGCGGCTCATACCTCGGCGCAAGAGGTGCTATTGAGCTCCTGCGTCCCGTTCCCGATGAAAACGACCCGAAGATTTTCTTCGTGGGAAACGGTCTTTCCCCCGACGCACTCAATGACGTTCTGAAGCAGCTCGGCGACGCTGATTTTGACGTTAACGTCATTTCAAAATCCGGTACCACTCTTGAGCCTGCTGTTTCCTTCCGCATTTTCCGCAAGCTCCTCAAGGACAAATACGGCAATGCCTCAAAAAAACACATTTTTGCCACCACCGATTCCGAAAAGGGCGTTCTGAAAGCTCTTGCCGATGCAGAAGGCTGGGAATGCTTCGTGGTTCCCGACGATGTGGGCGGACGCTACAGCGTGCTTTCCGCCGTGGGACTTCTGCCTATGGCTGTTGCAGGCATCGACGTAAAGGCAGTCATCAATGCCGCAATCAAGGAATTTGATGAGCTGTCCCTGCAATCCCCCGAAAATCCCGCATGGCAGTATGCCGCCGCACGTCAGCAGCTTTACCGCAGCGGAAAAACAATTGAAATTCTCGGCTGCTATGAGCCCTCCTTCCGTTTTTTTGCGGAATGGTGGAAGCAGCTTTACGGAGAAAGTGAAGGCAAAAACGGCATAGGCATCTTCCCCGCATCTGTTGAATTTACCGCCGACCTGCATTCCATGGGCCAGTATATTCAGGACGGACCACGCACCCTCATGGAAACCATTGTCAGCTTTGAGAAGCCCAACGCTTCCTACAATGTTCCCTTTGAGATGGGCGATGCCGACGGACTGAACTATCTTGCAGGCCGTGACCTTTTCGATATCTGTGCCACTGCAAGAGAAGCCGTAAAAGCAGCGCATATCTCCGGCGGAGTTCCCAACCTTCTCATTTCCGTTCCCGCAAGGGACGAAGCCAGCTTCGCCGCGCTTGTCTGCTTCTTTGAAATTGCATGCGCAATTTCCGGCTATATGTCGGGGGTCAACCCATTTGACCAGCCCGGCGTTGAAGCATACAAGAAAAACATGTTCAAAATGCTCGGAAAGCCTGGAACATGAATTCAAAAATAGACAGTATATATAATGTATAACAAAAGCATGTTAATGGCGGTAACCTCCATTAACGTGCTTTTATTTTTTTGCTAAACTTTGCATATTAAAAAAGCGCATATCTTTTTTCTGCATGGCAATCATAATTGTGGGTTAAGAAAACCTAATTTTGAAAAGGAGTGTAAGAATATGTCCAGCAATTCCAGCAATCATCTCGTTGTTCCCGCAGCACGCGAGGCAATGGAAAAGTTCAAGATGGAAGCAGCCAACGAAGTCGGCGTTAACCTCAAGAACGGCTACAACGGCGAGCTGACCTCCCGTCAGGCAGGTTCTATCGGCGGCCAGATGGTCAAAAAGATGATCGAGGCATACGAAAACGGCCTTAAGTAAGAACGTAAAAAAATGGTGTTCACCGCTTCGGTGAGCATCATTTTTTATTGCAAAATTTATTATATAAATATAGTAGAAAACGCTTCTTAATACATTGTCATTTTTTGTTACTTTTTGTAACCACAACATATTGTGGTCTCTGTGTTATGTTGACACAATTCGGTAAAAATAATAATAAAATAATGTAGAATAAGTGCTTATGTCTACTTGACAATTATTTTTAATAATAGTAGAATAACGATGTATCTAAATCGTTACTATTTTGAAATTTTATCAATGTCGATCTTTTCTGCCGTTTTCGGCATCGGCTTTGCTTTATACTACTCGTAACCACGATAGGAGTATTTTTTGATATGCGTAATGTATTAAAAATCTTCAGGAGCGATTTGAGGTCGCTGTACAAGCACTTCTTTGCATTCCTCATAATACTGGCCATTTGCGTACTGCCTGCGCTGTACGCATGGTTCAACATATACGCATTCGGCGATCCGTACAGCAACACCGACAACATTCAGATTGCCGTTGTCAACGAAGATATGGACTATGTTGATTCCGACGGCAATATTGTAAACATAGGCAAAGACCTTTCTGCCGAGCTCAAGGGCAGCGAAGACTTCGGTTATGTTTTCCTTGACGATGCTGATGAGGCAATCAACGCAGTTTATGACGGAACCTATTACGCCGCTGTGGTTATTGAGCCTGATTTTACATTCAACATGTACAACTTCCTCACCACCGATATGTTCCAGCCCACCATCACCTTCTATCAGAACGAAAAGCTCAATGCAATCGCTGTCAAGGTTGTTGAAGCTGCGGCAGACGACATCAAGCACAGTGTCAACGCAAAGTACATAGACGCAATCGTCGAAACTCTCTTCGGCAAGCTGAACAACTTCTCCTCCGACGTTCAGGGTGAAACCTCCGAGGAAATGATTAAGAACACCCTTCAGAAAATCAACAACAACCTGCTCAACTACGGCGGAACCATTGACAGCTTCATTTCCGCAAACAATGCGCTGATTGATACGCTGAACGATACAAACAGCACGCTGGACTACTCCATCTATCTTATCGGCAGCGAGCGTGTCAATATTTCAAAGCAGATTGTTTACATTGAGAGCTCCCAGAAGGACCTTGCTCTCATCAACGCGGAAGTCAATAATATGCTTCTGAGCCTTCAGGATTCAGTTCAGGAGGCAATTTACAAGCTTGACCGTCTGTACGAGGGCAACACAGATGACCAGGAAGCTGCACTTCAGGCTCTTGCAGAGCTTGAGCGTCAGTATCAGGAGCTCATTGATTACCTGAAGAATTCCGGTCTCTCCGGTCCCGATGTTGACGATGCGCTGAGCGCACTGAACAATCTGGCCGAAAAAATCAGCGACCTCCGCAAGAAGCTCGGTCTTGACAGCGCCGGCGAAAACGCCAACGCGCAGGTTCAGGCTCTCGCAAAGCACAATAAGAGCTCCATCAATGCTCTGCAGACTGACTTTGAAAACACGGCTGTTCCCGCGGTTTACACAGCTGTAACCGGCTATGAATATGAGGATTTGATGAATCCCGGTGCTTCCACACAAAGCATGGAAAGCATGATTGAATACATGGTGGAAGACACAAACGACCGTGTTAAGTCCATTCAGAGCAATGTCACCGTCGCACAGACCACCAAAAACGCAGAGACACGTAATAACGCCCTCAAGGAAATCCAGACCGACAGCAGTGTTCTCTATCAGGAGCTTTATGCACTGAGCGCCGCTTCCGAGGCTGTTGAAACCGCTTCCGGTAATTCAACCACTCTTGTGGGTGCCGTAGATAAGGCCGCCGACAATGCAAAAACCTTAAACGACGTCATTGACGACATTCTCAACGGTAACCGTGATATCGACCTTATCCACGAGCTTCAGCTCATCAGCGACACGCTCGGAACTGTCCGCGTAACTCTTACCGAAATCGTTTATCCCGCTCTGGACACCATGCTCGAGAATCTCCAGGACACCATGGGCGACATCTCTTCCCTGCTTCTCGACCTCGGTGATATTCTCAGCAGAACCACTCCCATCGTTGACCAGCTTGCCAACACCTTCGGAACCGTCAATAACGCACTCATTCAGGTCAAGGATCTGATTATGTCCTACAGTGAGCGTATCACCAACCTGATTGATATGCTTGACGGCGGAGACAATGAATGGCTTGACTCCGTTCTTGAATTTTTCGATATCAACCCCGAGGAAATCGGCGGCTTCCTGTCACAGCCCGTCAGCATGGATACAAGGGCTGTCTACCCCGTAAAGAACTACGGCTCGGCAATGGCTCCCTTCTACACTATGCTGGCAATCTGGGTTGGCTGTGTAATCATCAACTCCATCATCAAATCCGATAAGCCGGTCGAGTGCGAGGGCGCAACCGATGGTGAAAAGTTCTTCGGAAGATATCTCATCTTCTTCCTCATCAGCCTTATTCAGACTATCATCATAATGCTCGGTGACCTTTTCCTGCTGAACATTCAGTGTCTGCACCCGGGTCTGTTCCTGCTGGCAGGTTTTGTAACCTCCCTTGTATGCTCCATGCTGGCCTATTCCTTTGCAGTGGCCTTCGGCAACATCGGCAAGTTTATCATCGTTGTCATTATGATTATCCAGATTGCAGGCTCCGGCGGTTCCTACCCCATCGAGCTTCTGCCCAGCTTCTTCCAGCAGGTATATCTGTTCTTCCCCTTCCCCTATGCAATCGGCGCAATGCGCGAGTGCATCGCGGGACTCTATCAGAATGTCTACCTTATTCATCTGCTCAAGCTGATGATATTCTTCGCAGCAGGCCTGCTTATCGGCCTTGTACTCAGACGTTCCCTCAAGGGCATCAATCATTACATGGACGAGCAGCTTGAAGAAACCGAAATGATGTAATTTCACTTATGCTTTAGGAGATTTCCGTTATGAGCGAGAACATTTACGAAAAAAAGTATAACGAGCTTATGGCAAACTTCGACGAGATGCATAAGCGGAATGTGCGAAAAACCAGCGCAGCGCTGAAAAGCTTCCTTATCATTCCGACAATCTTCCTGATTCTCGTCTTTATGACGAACAGCTCAAAGACAGTATTTCTTGTTCTCTGGATTGTATCAATGTTCGCCATTGCGGCAGTGCTGATCGTCACAGAGTATCAGGACTACTCCATCAGAAAAATGGTAAGTCAGACAGCAGTTCAGGAGGAAGCGGTTGAAGAGGCCGAGCCTGAGGAACCCGAAACGACAAAAACCGTTGAGGTACCCGAAGCTGCTGAAGAAGCCGCCGAAGCAACCTCCGAGGAGTTCATTGCCTGGTCAGGTACAATGGCAAACGAGCTTGCGGCATGGGCTGACGAGGTATCCGATGATTCGGCTGAAGCAAAAGTCGGCGCAGACAGCTAACGCTTAAAGATTCCGAAAGAAACGATGTGAGATAATGCAGAAATTTAAAACTACAATTTCAAATATCCTCGCCGTAATTCGTTCTGATGTAAGGCATCTGAGCAGAAGCGTTGTTGCTGTCGTATGCGTATTCGGCCTCGCGCTTGTTCCCTGTCTCTATGCCTGGTTCAACATCATGTCAAACTGGGACCCCTACACTCCAGATTCGACAAAGAACCTGAAAATTGCGGTATGCTCTGAGGATACAGGCACAACCTTCCTCGGTATAGATTTCAATGTAGGCGATGTAATAATCGAGCGCCTGCACGGAAATGAACAGATTGACTGGCAGTTCCCCGATTCCTCTGAGGCTCTGATGGACGGTCTGTATGCAGGTGATTACTATGCAGGTCTGATTGTTCCCGAGGACTTCAGCGACGATCTTCTCGGCTTCACCGACGGCAACTTTGAGGACGCGAAAATCATCTACTACGACAACCAGAAGATGAACGCAGTTGCGTCACGTGTTACCGACCGTGCAAAGAGTCTGATTAAGAACGAAATCAACTCCATCTTCGTTGCAACCATCGTCGACAAGCTGTCCACCTTCACCTCCGTATTTAACGGTGCAGGTGTCAATGCCGAGGAAACCCTTACCGACCTTGATACTCAGCTTGAAAACATCAAGACCGACCTTCGTACATACATGGCAATCATGGACTCCATGGCATCGGTCACAAAATCCGCCGCAATGGTAACCTCCATGACAAACGACCTGCTTCCCGATATTGCATCGCTGCTCTCAAACAGCCGCAGCACTATCTCCGATATGCAGGACAGACTTGCAACAAGCAAGGAAGACGTTGTATATGCGGCTGACGCCATCAGAACCAGTTCTGAGCAGCTCCGTAACACCGTTGAACGTCTTGACAAAGCAGTCGACGGCGACCCCGCAGGAGCAGGCGGCTCCTACATCGACTGGGAGGCACTTTACGGAGAGGGCGGCATCAACCAGTTTGAAGGCTTAATTCTTGATGACCTCTACTATGATATCAACAAGCAGCTGCATGACAGCGTAATCACCTTTGACAACATTCTCCAGCAGACCAGTCTTGACAGCAATCTGATTGCTTCCATGGGCACTCTTCAGGATTCTCTGAAGAACCTTGACGCACTCATGGCTCAGATACAGGGTGATGTATCCGGTCAGCAGATAACGCTCCAGCAGTTCACCGCAGCTCTGAATGCCTGCACAAACAGCATTACCGGCACAAGTGATGTTATGTCTTACATGCTTGACATGGTCACTAATGTTCAGTCCAATATCAATGACCTTCGTTCAAGCGAAAGCTTCACCAAGGTTCTTGACCTTATGAACGATGACGTTGCAGGTCTTGTTGAGTACCTCTCCTCCCCCGCAAACCTTGAAACCGTTAGAGTATATGCCGTTGAGCACAACGGCTCCGGCATGGCTCCCTTCTACACCATTCTTTCCATCTACGCAAGCGCACTGCTCTCCGTCAGCATGCTGAGCACCCACATCAAAAAGAAGAAGAACGCCGAGCCACAGCTTACCGATACGGAATCCTTCTTCGGAAGATATTTCATTTTCTTCGCAATCGGTCAGTTTACAGCGCTCATCACCGTTCTCGGCAATCTGTTCTACATCGGAATCCAGTGCTACAATCCCTTCATGTACTGGGCATCGGCAGCGCTTGCAAGCCTGCTGTTCACAATGATAAACTTCGGTCTGGTATATGCCTTCGGCAATATCGGGGAAGCGATATCCATCATCATACTGGTCATTCAGGTTGCAGGCTCCGGCGGTACCTACCCCGTACAGATGCTTCCGAAGTTCTTCCAGGTTGTCTACAACATCATGCCTTTCAAGTTCGCAATGAATGCAATGCGCGAAACCATCGCCGGCAGCTACGACCACTACTATGCAAAATGTATGCTCACGATGCTGGCAATGTTTGTGTTCTTCCTGCTCGTTGGCTTCTTCGGAAAGAAGCTCTACGATCCTATCCTCAAGCGCTTCGACGAAAGCAAGGAGAAGACCGGACTCATGCACGGCGGCTGATAAGCAATCCGAAATCAAAACAGCTGAGGCTTTTGCCTCAGCTGTTTTTTTGTACTGATACTAATTTTTCAAAAACAGACAAAGATTTACGAGGATTATTTTTATCTGACAAGGCGAAGACCGCAGGAAATGCCGGCTATGAATTTTCAGAGGATTCAACGCAGCATGACGAAATTATGGTCGTAAAGCTTGTATTGTTTTTATTGAATATTAGTATAATTATTATAATGTAGTCAAAGCTTAAATACTGTCATCAGCGGTGCTTTGCAGCCCTGCAATCAGTTACTGCATATATCATATTGTTTGCGTAAAAAAGGCACCTCAAACGAGGTGCCTTTTAATTATATTCTATTGCAAGAATTACTTCTTGGCGAGGCCCTTCTGACGAGCATACTCTGCTGCGCCGAGTGCGCCCATGAGCTGGGGGTCGGTCTTCAGGTTGATGACCTTCAGCTTCAGAACGTGCTCGATTGCGTCCTTAAGACCGTCGTTCTTTGCGCAGCCACCGGTCAGGGTG
>JAZRVW010000039.1:0-5291 GCA_045599385.1 Oscillospiraceae bacterium
AGCGTACCCTCTGCATTGTCCTTGCGGAGCTGCACGACGGCGTAATTTTCAACGCCGGTGCGCGGGTCGATAAGACCGACTGGCTTCATCGGGCCGAAGCGCAGCGTCTCCTCCCCGCGGCGCGCCATGACCTCTACCGGCATGCAGCCTTCAAAAACGCCCCTGTCATCAAAGCCGTGGACCTCCGCCTGCTCCGCTGTGCAGAGCGCCTGCCAGAACGCAGTGTACTCTTCTTTTGTCATCGGACAGTTTACATAATCTGGAGTTCCTTTGTCATAGCGGGAGGCAAAGAATGCGCTTTCCATATCAACGCTGTCAAGGCTTACAATGGGCGCAACGGCATCGTAGAAATGCAGTCCGTCGGCATTGCACAAGGCGGTAATCCTTTCCGCAAGCGCATCGCTTGTGAGGGGTCCCGTGGCAATCACAAGCTCTCCCTCGGGAAATTCCGTTGCCTCTGCCTCAACAAGCTCGATGTTCGGGTGGGTTTTGATTTTTCCGGTTATATACCTTGCAAAGCCTTCACGGTCAACGGCGAGGGCTCCGCCTGCCGGAACCTTGTTGGCATCGGCACTCTCCATGATGAGCGAGCCCATCTTGCGCATTTCGGCCTTGAGCAGACCAACGGCGTTACTCAGCTCATCGCTGCGCAGAGAGTTTGAGCACACAAGCTCGCCAAAGTAGGCCGATTTATGCGCCGGTGTCATTTTATGGGGCTTCATTTCATAAAGCCTTACTTTTATTCCCCTCTTCGCAAGCTGCCATGCGCATTCGCTGCCGGCAAGACCCGCTCCGAGAACCGTGACTTCTTTCATTTATTTCTTATCCTTAGCGGTGGTTTTCTTTGCTGTTGTCTTTTTTGCGGTGCTTTTCTTTTCCGCTTTCTTTTCCTCTTCGGTTTTCTTCTTGTAAACGCGCTTATCCTCGGGAACGAAGAGTTCGCAGTTTTCGTTTATGCAGAAGGATTTGAGTCTGCCGCGTCCGCTGGGCTTGAACATGGTCTTGCCGCACTTGGGGCAGAAGTCCTTCGTGGGAACGTGCCATGTCATGAAGCCGCAGTCAGCGCCGCGCTCACAGGCATAGAAGGTGTAGCCCTTCTTGGAGGTGCGCTTGAGAATACGGCTGCCGCACTTGGGGCATTTGCCGGGCATTTCGATTACAAGAGGCTTGGTGAAGTTGCACTCGGGATAGCCGGGGCAGGCCAGAAAACGTCCGAAGCGGCCGGATTTTACAACCATCTGACGTCCGCAAATATCGCAGTATTCATCGCTCAGCTCATCGGGAACCTTGATGCGTACGCCGTCAAGAGCTTCCTCTGCGCTTTCCATTTCCTTGCTGAAGCCGCCGTAGAACTCGCCGAGCAGGTCCTTCCAGTACATTTTGCCGGACTCAACGCTGTCAAGACCGGATTCCATCTGATTGGTGAACTTGAGGTCAACGATATCGGGGAAGCGCTCCATCATAAGCTCGGTAACAACAACGCCGAGATTGGTGGGCTTGAGGTACTTTCCGTCCTTCACAACATACTCATGGGAGGTGATGGTGGAAATGGTAGGTGCGTAGGTGGAAGGTCTGCCGATGCCCTTTTCCTCCATGGCGCGAATGAGGGTTGCCTCGGTGTAGCGCGCAGGCGGCTGGGTGAACTGCTGCTCGGGCAGCATCTTTTCAAGATAAACCTTCTCGCCCTCGGTAAGATTGGGAAGCTGGCTGCGGAGCTCATCGGATTCTTCGTCCTTTGCTTCCTCGTAAACGGCGGTGTAGCCGGGGAAACGCATTTCGGAGTAGTTTGAACGGAAAATGTAATCATTTGCACAGACATCAATGACAACATTGTCGTAAACTGCATTTGCCATCTGGCAGGCGGTGAAGCGTCCCCAGATAAGACGGTAGAGTCTGTACTGCTCGGGAGTCAGATCCTTGCGTACAGCTTCGGGAGTCAGATAGATGTTGGTGGGGCGGATTGCTTCGTGTGCGTCCTGAGCGCTGTTCTTGGACTTATATACGCGGAAGGAGCCGTGATAGTATTCCTTGCCGTAGCGTTCGGTAATAAAGTTCTTTGCGTCCATGAGGGCAACATCGGAAAGACGCAGGGAGTCGGTACGCATATAGGTAATAAGGCCGACGGTGCCCTGACCCGTGATGTCAACGCCTTCATAAAGCTGCTGGGCAACGGACATGGTGCGGCGGGGAGTCATGCCGAGGCGGCGGGAAGCCTCCTGCTGAAGAGTGGAGGTGATGAAGGGTGCGGCGGGACTGCGGTGCTTTTCGCCGCGCTTGATGCTCTTAATGCTGAACTCGGAATTTTCGGTTGCGGCAATGATTGCGTCAACCTCTTCCCTTGTATGAAGCTCAATCTTCTTGTCGTCCTTGCCGTAGAAGCGTGCGGTGAAGTTTGCGTCACTCTCGTCGCAGTTGAGCAGAGCATCAAGAAGCCAGTATTCCTCACGGACAAAGCTTGTAATCTCGTTTTCTCTGTCAACAACCATTCTGGTGGCAACGGACTGAACTCTGCCTGCGGAAAGGCCGCGCTTTATCTTCTTCCAGAGCAGAGGTGAAAGCTTATAGCCGACAATTCGGTCAAGCAGACGGCGTGCCTGCTGTGCATCAACAAGGTCCTGGTCGATGGCTCGGGGATTTTCAATGCTGTTCTGAACAACCTTCTTGGTGATTTCGTTGAAGGTTACGCGGCGTGCGCGCTCGTCTTCAAGATTAAGCAGCTCCTTAAGGTGCCATGAAATTGCTTCGCCTTCGCGGTCAGGGTCGGTTGCGAGGTAAACAATGTCGGATTCCTTTACAAGTGCCTTGAGGCTCTTGATTACATCGCCGTGGTCCTTTACGGGAATGTACTTGGGCTCAAAATTATTCTCAATGTCGATGCCGAGAGTGCTCTTGGGCAGGTCACGGAGATGTCCCATGGAGGCTACGACCTTGTAGTCCTTGCCAAGATATTTTTCAATTGTCTTTGCCTTTGCGGGAGATTCCACGATTACAAGATTTTTCTTAACTTTAGGCATTAATTTATCCTCATTTCGTTATTATATTCAACGTAAACCGCTTGCCCTTTTCCTGCGTAACACAGCCCTTGAGCTGCATAAGCGTAAGGTCGGCAAGCACCTTTGCGGAGTTAAGACCGCTTTTTTCAATGATATCGTCAACGTGCATTGACGGCGTTTCCATGACTGCCGCAATCTTCAGCTGGCTTTCCGTAAGTCCTTCCAGCTGTTTCATTAGGTCAATATAGACCGCAGGCTTTCCCTTGTCAATGTCTTTCTTTGTTGCTTTTTCGGGTTTGCACTTTTCCTCCGTCTTAATCGGAGCGCTGATATTCTGAACATTTTTCAGTTTACCGGGGAAGATTTTCTCATACTCCGACAGCACGTCCCAGCCTGATGTTACGGGCTTTGCGCCCTCCTTCAGAAGCTCATTTGTGCCAACGCTGTTTTCCGCGTCGGCATTGCCGGGAACGGCAAAAATCTCCTTGCCCTGCTCTGCCGCCTCGGCGGCAAAAAGCCTTGTGCCGCTTTTTGCAGGAGCCTCAACCACCGTAACGCCCACGGATAAACCCGCGGCAATGCGGTTACGCGCTCTGAAAAAAGCCTTGTTGGGCTCGGTGTCAGGCGGATACTCGCTCACAAGTGCGCCACGTGCTGCGACCTCATCGTAAAGCCTGCCCTTTGCAAGCTCATGCGGTACGCCGAGAACGCCGATGCAGCAGCCGCCTGCGGTCAGCGCTCCTTCCGCGCCTGCGGCATCAATGCCCTTTGTGAGTCCCGATACCACAATTCCGCCGCACTTTGCAATCTCATAGCCCAGCTTTCTGCCCATTTTTATTCCGTAGGGGCTTGCGCTTCTCGTTCCGATAATCGCAATTGCAGCCTCATCGTCAACAGCGGGCAGCCGTCCCTTTACATACAGCACAGAGGGCGGCGAGTAAACGTTTTTCAGTCTGTCGGGATACGCCGCGTCCTGCACGGTTATTACATCAATCCCCTGCGCTTTGCATTTATCTATTATGCGCAGAGCCTTCGCCATATCCCGCTTTTCAAGAACATCAATGCCCTCACAGTTACCCACAAGGCACTTAAGCTCGCCTGCAGGCGCATTGAATATGTTTTCAGGGCTGCCGTAGTGATTCAGCAGCTCTGCCTTCACTCGCGGTGTAAGCTTTGAAGCGGTGGACATCCACAGCCAGTATTTAATTGCGGACATCACATCACTTCCCTGCCTGCTTTATCTTGACATTTCCCACATGATGACCGAAGCGGCCACACCCGCGTTCAGGGATTCCGAATCAGGATTCATGGGGATTATTATTTCTCCGCCGCACAAATCCAGAAGATGCTCAGACAGTCCTCTGCCCTCGCTTCCGATGCAGACGGCGGCGCGGTGGAGCTCAGTTTTTCTCACATCTGCGGCACGCTCGCTCAGCGCCGCGCCGAATAGCGGAAGGTAATTTGCCGTGCAGAACTCCGAAAGCTCATTGAGACTCATTACAAGCACTTTCTGACGGAAGATGGCGCCCATGCTTGCGCGCACAGTCTTCGGATTATACAAATCCGCGCAGGCACCCACGAGGATAACCGCATCAATGTTAAAGGCGTTGGCTGTGCGGATTACCGTTCCCACATTGCCGGGGTCCTGAAGATTTTCAAGGACAATCGCTCTTTCAATCAGTCTGCCGTCTTCCCTTTCGGGCATCTTAACCGTGAAAACAGGGCCGGGGCTTGACTTCAGAGGAGATGCGTATTCAAACAAATCCGCAGGAGCAACATACTCGGGAGCGTCAAGCTCAATATCGCCCTTTTTGTCCTTCCACAGCACGCATTTTATCTCCGCGCCGAAGGACATCGCCTCGCGGAGAGTCTTTTCGCCGTCGCAGATAAATTCACGGCATTCCTCGCGATAGGTCTTATCCGAAGCAACAGAGCGCAGATGGCTTATTATTCTGTTTTTTCTGGAGGTAATTAATTCTTCTCTCATAAGTCAGTATAATATAACACAAAATACGTCTTTGTCAAACTCTTCCTACTTTATTTAATGTAAAAAATTTTTATAAAAAAAGAAAGCCCCGTAAAGCTAAGCTTTACGGGGCTTGAAAAATGCCTATACGCTTTTGGTTTTATGCCATATCGCGATAAAGGAACATGACGATCTGTGCGCGGGTGCAGACATTGTCGGGGGCAAAGCGGCTTGCGTCAACGCCCTTGGTGATGCCGTTTTCAGATGCCCAGAGAATTGCCTTGTAATAGGGGCTGGAGGCGGAAACGTCGGTGAAGGGGCAGCTTGCGGAT
>JAZRVW010000040.1:0-43236 GCA_045599385.1 Oscillospiraceae bacterium
ATGTCGTTTTATATATCGCGGGACATGACGAGGATCTTTTCGTCATCCTCGGAGGGTTTGCCGGTAAAGCCCTGCCCCTCCCAGAAGGTCTGCGCGTCGGTGTTTTCGACCGGGCAGCGAAGCGAGAGATAATCCATTCCCTGCGCCTTGAGCGAGGCGCGGATATCGGCAAAGAGCTGGGAACCGATGCCACGGCCCTGCTTTTCCGCCTCGACCATGAACCAGCCGATGAAGGCATCGTCATTTTCGGGATAACCGGTAATGAGGTCAAGGATCGCAACAAGCTTTTCACCCTCGTAGAAGCCCACAAAGTGCTTGTCGGTTTCCTCCTTGCCGTCGGGAAGCTCGCTGATTACGTCGGTGAGGCTTTCCACGGTGGGAACGCTGCCCATGTATTCAAAGTACTTCATGTTGCTCTTGCACAGCGTGTATACGTCGGAGATGTCTTTGGGAGTAATCTTCTGAACGTTGTAGTCCGTTGCAAGCGCCTGAATGTTGAGGGAGCCTTCGCCGTGCTCACTTTCGTAGTCAATGGCCTGACGGAACTGGGTTTCGTAAAGCTCGCGGTAGGTGCCGCCGAGAGCAAGCAGCTCCTCGTGAGTGCCCTGCTCGGCAATGGTGCCGTCCTTGACGACGAGAATTTTGTCCGCCTTGAGAATGGTGGAAAGTCTGTGGGCGATGACTATGCTGGTGCGTCCCTCCATCATCTTTTCCAAAGCGTCCTGAATGGCGTTTTCGGATATGGAGTCCAGCGCCGAGGTTGCCTCGTCAAGAATGAGGATTTTCGGGTTCTTGAGTATTACGCGGGCAATGGAAATGCGCTGCTTTTCGCCGCCCGAGAGCTTAAGTCCGCGGTTGCCCACGCTTGTGTTGTAGCCGTCGGGCTGGGAAACGATGAAGTTGTGGATATTTGCAATCTTGCAGGCTTCCTCAATCTCCTCCATGGTGGCATCGTCCTTTGCGTAGCGGAGATTGTCAAGTATGGTGCCATTGAAGAGATAGGTTTCCTGAGTGACAACGCCAATGCACTGGCGCAGATAGCTGAGGTCAAAATCGCGCACGTCTACGCCCGCAATTTTAACGCTGCCCTCAAGCACATCATAAAGTCTGGGAATGAAGTTAACCACCGTGGATTTGCCCGAGCCAGAGGGACCAACGATAGCGTACATCTCTCCGCCGGGTACGGTGAAGTTTACATCTTTCAGCAGGGGAGTGCCCTTGTCATAGCTGAATGCCACGTGGTCGTAGACAATGTCCTGATTGTTTACATCGGGCTTCTTGCCGTTCTTGGGAGATACAATGGTGTTCTCACGGTCAAAGTAATCGAAAATTCGGGTGAACAGGGCAAGGGAGCGGGTGAAGTCGACCTGAATGTTGAGCAGGGACTCAACGGGGCGGTAAAGGCGGTTAATAAGCGCAACGGTGGCAGTGATTGTACCGACAGTAAGCGCGGAGTCAATGTTCTTAATGATGAGATAGCCGCCCGCAAAGTAGATAAGCAGAGGACCTATCTGCGTGAACATACCCATGACAACGCTGAACCATTTGCCGCTGCGTCTTTCCTTCAGGGCGATGTCCGTTGCCTCGCCGTTAACTCTGACGAAGTTTTCGTATTCCTTTTCCTCGCGGGTAAAAATCTTCACCAGCATGGAGCCGCTGACGGAGAGGGTTTCGTTAATGACCTGATTCAGCTCGTCATTTTTCTCCTGGCTTTCGGAAAGAAGCTTCCAGCGGGTTTTGCCCGCGCTCTTGGTGGGGATAATCAGCAGGGGAATTACCACAATACCCACGATGGCAAGCTGCCAGCTCATAGTAAGCAGGGCAACGAGAGTTGTGATGACGGTGGCAATGTTGCTGACAATGCTGGAGAGTGTGCCGCTTATGACAGTGCTGACGCCGCTGATGTCGGTGTTCATGCGGGTGATGATGTCACCCTGCTTTTCGGTTGTGAAAAAGCTGTGAGGCATGCTCTGCAGATGACGGTACATCTGGTTTTTCATGTCAAAGATAATGCGCTGGGAAATCCAAGCATTTATGTAGCTTTCAACAACACCGATAACCTGGCTTATGGTAAGGGCGCAGAACGCCATGATGAGCAGACGGATAAGCAGGGCAAGGTCGGTACCCACAAGAGCCTCGTCAACAATGCGTCCCGTGATGATTGAGGGGAACAGACCAACTGTTGCGGAAAGCAGGATTGCTATGAAAACAAAAAGAAACTGCAGCCAATATGGCTTGAGATAGGAAAGAATGCGTACAAGCAGCTCCTTCGTAACCTTGGGCATATTGGCTTTTTCCTCATCGGTGAGGAAACCTCTCGGACCCAGAGAATTTCTTCCCATGCCGCCGGGCATAAAACCACTTCCTTGTATTAGTGTAGTGAATCAATTTTATAGGAAAAGCCGCCGTTTGTAAACCGAAGAAACGACTTTTTTCAACAAACTGTGCTTTAATTCGCGGAAAATGTTTTCTAAAAAGACATGAAATAACAGGTTATGTGCGGTATAATATATACAATGATAAAAAAGGAGATAGGGCAATGGCAAACGCATTGGACTATATCGACTGGCGCGGAGACCTGAGCTTTGCGGCAGCTCCCGTAAACGAGATTGACAAGTATATCTTTGCGATTATCGGCAAGCCCGATTATACGGGCATAATTCCCGCAGACAGCGACACAGTCAGCATAAAGACCGCCGTTGACGGTTACTTTGAACTGTATCCCGATGCGGAGAAGCTCGGACTCATTGCTTCGCAATACACGCTGCCCATGCTGAAAAAGGTGGCGGAGTCCCTGCGCTATAAGGGCGTTCGCATTTCAAATTTCATAAACAAGGTCAGCGTTGAAGATACGGAGCAGTTCTCCGCCCTGACGGTTTATGCCGACGGCGTGAACTACATATCCTTCCGCGGTACCGACGACTCAATTGTGGGCTGGAAGGAAAACTGCGAGCTTGCGGTCAAGGAGTCTGTTCCGGCACAGCGTGACGCGCTGGCATACCTCATTAACGCTGCCAAGGTATGCGAGGGACCGCTGGTTGTATGCGGTCATTCAAAGGGCGGAAACCTTGCAATTTATGCCGCCTGCAATGCGCCTGAATGGGTGCAGTACAGGATACTTGAGGTTTACAGCTATGACGGCCCTGGCTTCATGGCGGACTTTATGGAAAGCGACGGCTATAAGCGCATGGAAAGCCGAATAACCACAATGGTGCCGTATAAATCACTTGTGGGCGTTCTGCTGAATCAGGCGGGAAGGCTTGAGGTAATTCAGGCGCAGGAGGCAGGTGTCACAGGTCATGACGGACTGACATGGGACGTCACACGTGACCGTTTTATCCGTGCGCCCGAGCTCAGCGATATGAGCCGGTTTTTCCACACCTCAATGGCGGACACGCTCAACGGCATGGAGCCCGAGGACAGAGGCGAGCTTGTGGAAGAAATTTTTGAGGCGCTGACCTCCACGGGCGTGATGAATCTGACGGAGTTTACCGAGCAGAGTTTGCGTCAGGTGCTTGAAATTGCAAACAACTTCCGGAAATCCGGTGAGGTGCGCGGCTTTGCTTTCAGAATGCTTGAGCAGTCAATGAAGCTGGCAAAGGCCAACCGTGACGCCCGCAGGGAAGAGGAAAATGCCAAAGCCGAGGAAGAGAAGGCCCTCGAAGCCGAGGGTAAAGCGGAGGAAAAAACAGACATTGAAGCGACCATGCAGGCCGCCATCAATGCAGCAGGCGAGGCAATCCGCAACGCCGTCAGAGAAACCGCGGAAATTAAATAAAAGAAGCTGCATCTGCATTTCAAATGCAGGTGCAGCTTCTTTTATTCTGCGCTTCTGCCGTACATTTTCGACAGCTCCGCAATCTTTTTAGTAAGCTCAGGGGTGATGTCGCTCTCAAGCAGACGCCACTGCCAGTTGAGCCCCAGTGTTCCGGGAGTGTTCATTCTGCCCTCGGCGCCCAGCCCGAGATAATCCTGCAGCTGCACCACAAAAAGCGCGGCAACGCTTCTCATGCCGCAGCGGATAATTCCGTCGGCAAAGCCGTTATCGGAAAGCGCGAGGTATTCCTGCGCAAATTCCAGCTCTTCGGGTGAGGCTTCGCTGAGCCATTCTGCGATTGGCGCGTTGTCATGTGTTCCGACATAGCAAACGCAGTTCTGTCCGTATTTGTGGGGGAGATAGGCGCTTGAGCCGTCGGGACTGAAGGCAAACTCCAGCACCTTCATGCCTGGAAGCCCCGAAGCCATGAGAAGCTCATGCACCTCGGGAGTGAGCGTGCCCAGATCCTCGGCAATAAACTGAACATTGTTAAACCAGCCTGTGAGCCTGCCCACAAGGTCCATGCCAGGTCCCTTCACCCAACGTCCGTTTACTGCGGTTTCCTCACCGTAGGGAACGGCCCAGAAGCTTTCAAAACCGCGGAAATGGTCAATGCGGAGCATGTCGAAAAGCTTTGCCGCGCCGTCAACGCGGCGAATCCACCAGCCGTAGCCGTCCTCCTTCATTTTATCCCAGTTATACAGCGGATTGCCCCAAAGCTGACCGCTTTCGCTGAAATAGTCGGGAGGCACGCCCGCAACCTCAATGGGAACGTTGTCCTCATCGAGCATGAAAAGCCCGGGATTTGCCCACACGTCCGCAGAGTCCATGGCAACATAAATCGGCATATCTCCTATGATGCCTATGCCCTTTCCGTGAGCGTAGTCGCGCAGAGCCGTCCACTGCCTGAAAAACAGAAACTGCATAAACTCAAACTGCACGATGCAATCGCTCAGGCTGTGCGAGTATTCCTCCACGGCTTTTGCCCTGTGCAGACGGATTTCATCGTCTGCCCATTCCGTCCAGGCCTTCATGCCGAAATGCTTTTTCAGCGCCATGAACAGCGCGTAGTCGGGAAGCCATGCGCTGTTTTCAGCCACAAAGGACTCAAACTCTTCCGCGTATCTGACAAGACCGCGTTCCGTGGCCTTGTTCAGAATTTCAAAGCGCGATTTATAAATCTTTTCATAATCTACATAACGTGAATTACTGCCCCAGTCCATGCCGCGAAGCTCCGCATTTTTCAGCAGACCGTCCTCGACGAGCAGGTCAAGGTCAATGAAATAGGGGTTGCCCGCAAAGGTGGAAAAGCTCTGATAGGGCGAGTCACCGTAGCTTGTGGGGCCCACGGGCAGAATCTGCCACCAGCTCTGCTTTGCCTCCGCAAGAAAATCTATGAAATTATATGCCGCCTTGCCGAGAGTGCCTATTCCGTAGGGCGAGGGCAGAGCGGAAACGGGAAGTAAAATTCCGCTGCTTCTTTTAAGCTCCATGTTTTTTGCCTCAGATTTTTGATATCTTTTATAATAACAAAAAATCACGGATAGTCAATTGCCCGATACTGTGGTATAATATAAAAAAACAGCGAGGTAAAGACTATGACAAAGGAAGAATATATTGATAAGGTCGTTGAGTACAAGCACTCGGGCTATAACTGCTGTCAGGCGGTTGTAAAAACGCTTACGGAGGGCATGGACGTTGACGAAGAAAGCCTGCTTGACATCGCTTCGGGCTTCGGCATGGGTATGGGCTGCATGGAGGCAACCTGCGGCGCACTTGTGGGTGCAAACATCGTTGCGGGACTCACGGGAAAGGGCAGAGCCGCAAGAAATATTCTGAAGCGATTTGAGGAATTAAGCGGCGCCACAGTCTGCGGCGACCTCAAAGGCAGAAACACGGGAATTGCTCTCGCCTCCTGCGATGATTGCGTAAGAAATGCTGTAATTGCGGCAGCTGAAGTGTTGGATATGTGAATAGAACCGTACAACAGAGAGAAAACTGTTGACTTTTCGGCAAATATAAGTAAACTGAAATCAGACACACAGAACAATTTATTTGAAAGGAAATACATATTATGAAATTCTTAAGCGAAGAATGGTTTGAAAAGCACGTTGCAGCTTCAAAGGCCGCAATGACTCCCGGTAAGGCATGCACCGAAATGACCGAGCTGTATCTCGACTGCCCCGACGGCACAGATAAGTGGATTTACTACAAGGTTGAAAACGGCATGCTCACCGAAATCAAAATGGGCGTCGGCAAGGACACTATTCCCCAGGCAACCTTCGGCGGCAGCGGCAAGTACAGCAGCTATGTTCTCTCCGCAAAGGGCGAGCTTGATCCCGTCAAGGCCATCACTCAGGGCCACTTCAAGTTTGAAGGCAAGCTCATGAAGGCACTTCCCATGCTGGGCATCTACAACAAGGTTAACGCAGCAAAGGTCTTCCCCGAAAACGAGTATTGATCCGAATGAAAAAAGCCGTCCGAGAGGACGGCTTTTTTGCTCCGTAATGTCGGCGGAAAACGTATAAATGCTTAAATTCCATTGACGCGGAGCATTGAAATGGGTTAAACTATGTGTATAAGCATAAGAAAGGAATATCTATCCATGGAACTGTCTGCAATACTCTGTTTTACAATTCTTGCCGTCGGCATCGTGCTCTGCTTTTTCTATGTAAGAGAAAAAATAAAAGCCTACACCGTGAAGGCTGTTGTTCTCAAGGCAATCGTTTCCGTCTGCTTCATGGGCATTGCCGCTGCCGCAGCCATGAGCTGTTCCCAGCCTGTTTTTGCCTTCTGCGTAACAATGGGTCTGCTTCTCGGTCTGCTCGGCGATATCTGGCTTGACCTTAAGTTTGTCCACCCCGAATGCGATGCGCCCTATACCTTTGCGGGTTTCTGGAGCTTTGCCGCGGGTCACGCATTTTTCATTGCTGGCATGCTGATTACATACGCGGATTTCTCAAAGCCTATGTATTTCATTATCCCCGCTGTTTTTGCAACCGCCGTTGGCATCGCAAATGTCTATGCAGGCCCCATTATGAAGCTTGAGTACGGCAAATTTGCAAAGATTACGCAGTTCTACGGCTCCATTCTTTTCTCCATGACTCTCATTGCGGGCTCCCTCGCTATGATGCACGGCTGGAGCGAAACCACCCTGAATCTCATGTTCGTAGGCGGCATTTCCTTCATCATCTCCGACCTTGTGCTTTCGGGCACCTATTTCGGCAAGGGACATGAGAAGCCCATCGACTTCATACTCAACTATGTTTTCTACTACGGCGCACAGTTCATAATAGCATTCTCAATTCTAAGTGCGTAAGAAGTAAACAAAGCCCCGACACAAGTGTCGGGGCTTTGTTTATTTTCAGATAATCCTATACAAGCAAAAAACAATGGGATATAATGTTTGCATCTGAAAGGACGGAGGTATCTGCCGTGAAATATGCCATCATAAATGCAAATGTTCTGAACGGACATGAGGACATGGAAGCCGAGAAAAAGGCCGTTCTCGTTGAGGACGGGCGTATTGCCGCAATCGCCGATGACGCAAAGGACTTCGGTGAGGTAAAAACCCTTGACCTTGCGGGGAAGTATCTCATGCCCGGCCTTATCAATCTTCATGTGCATCTGCCGGGCTCCGGCATGCCGAACTATACAAAAAAGCAGAACGCAAAATCCGTTCGGCTGATTATGGGCAATCCCGTAAGCCGCACCGCAGCGTTCCTTCTGTGTTATAAATTTGCCCGCACCGAGCTTATGTCGGGCGTTACCACAATCCGCACCGTAGGCGGTCTCGGCAAAATCGACTCAGGCATACGCGATAGCGTAAACAAGGGAAAACTTCTCGGACCGAGAGTGCTTGCCTCCAACATGGCCATATCCGTACCCGGAGGTCACATGGCGGGCGTGCTGGCTTATGAGGCAAAAACTCCCGAGGACTGCGTGAAGCTTGTGGACAAGATTGCCGAAGATAAGCCCGACCTTATCAAGCTCATGATAACCGGCGGCGTGCTTGATGCAAAAAAGCGCGGCGAGCCCGGCGAACTCAAAATGCCGCCCGAGCTTGTAAAGGCCTGCTGTGACGAGGCGCACAGACTTGGCTTCAGGGTTGCCGCCCATGTTGAAAGCCCCGAGGGACTCAAGGCGGCGCTGGAAAACGGAGTTGACACCGTGGAGCACGGCGCATTCACCGATGAGGCAATGGTAAAGCTTTTCAAAGAGCGCGGTGCAGCGGATATCTGCACAATTTCACCTGCAATACCCACCGCACTCTTCGATCTTGAGGTTTCGCACTCCACGGAGACGGTGCAGTATAACAGTCAGGTGGTTATGAAGGGTGTAATCGACTGTGCGAAGAAGGGCGTTGAAAACGGCTACTCCGTGGGACTCGGCACCGACACCGCATGTCCCTTCACAACCCATTACAATATGTGGCGCGAGCTTTGGTATTTCACAAAGTACGTGGGCGTAAGCAATGCCTTTGCCCTGCACACCGCAACGCAGGTCAACGCGGAAATCGCAGGCATTGCCGATGAAACGGGTACCGTTGAGGTGGGCAAATCCGCCGATTTCCTCGTCACCGAGGGCAATCCCCTTGAAAATCTGCAGGCGCTGCGCACTCCGTCAATGGTGGTCATGCGCGGTAAGGTGATAAACAATCCGAAGGTCAAGAAGTTCGAGTACGTTGAAAACGAGCTTGACAAGTATATGTGATGGTCAGAAAATCCTATGTAAAATATCTGCTGTCGGTGCTTATGTTCGGCAGCAACGGCATAATCGCAAGCTATATTGCCTTAAACAGCTATGAAATCGTGCTTTCCCGCACGGTGCTGGGCGGTCTGGCGCTGGTGCTTATATGCCTCATTACCCGGGAAACAATGCACTTTAAGGAAGTGCCGAAGCAGGCTCTTTCGGTTGTGATTTCGGGCATGGCAATGGGCGGAAGCTGGATGTTCCTTTACGAAGCCTACAGTCAGGTGGGCGTGGGTGTGGCATCGCTTCTGTACTATTGCGGCCCAGTAATCGTCATGGCTCTGTCGCCGGTTTTCTTCCGCGAAAAGCTGACGGCGCCGAAAATAATCGGCTTCCTCGCCGTAATCATGGGCGTTGTTTTCATAAACGGCACAGACGGCGGAAAGCTGAATGCCTGGGGCATTTTCTGCGGCATAATGGGCGCGGTGCTGTATGCGCTTATGCTCATAACCAATAAGAAGGCAACAAAAATCGTGGGACTTGAAAACTCCATGCTTCAGGTTGTTTCGGCGCTTCTCGTGGTGGGCGTGTATGTGGTGGTTAAGCAGGGCTTCGCCGTGGAAATTCACAGGTCGGACATTCTGCCGATGCTGATTCTCGGTCTTGTGAACACGGGACTGGGCTGCTACTTCTACTTCTCGTCTATCGACTATCTGCCCGTGCAGACCGTGGCCGTCTGCGGCTATATTGAGCCGCTGTCCGCGGTGATCTTCGGCGCGATAATCCTTCATGAAAGCATGGGCCCTCTGCAAATTCTCGGCGCGGTGCTTATTCTCGGCGGCGCCATGTTTGCTGAGTTGTATAAAAGCAAAAAATCCGAGTTCTTATGAACTCGGATTTTTATATGTCGTATTCCTCATCGGGAATGTCCGTAAAGGCGGCGGTAAAATATCTGCGCAGAGGCTCAAAGCGGCGTGCGTTTTCGGCGAAGACTTCGGCAAAGCGCTCAAAGCTTTCCAGCTCCTCGGGTCTGAAGGTGTAGCGCACAAAAAAGGATTTGTGCTTGAGCCATTCGCCTGCGGGGTGGTCCTCGTCGTAACCGCGGGGCATACGCTTGAGCTTGTCCCCCGTGAGCTGAAGCTTACCCTCGGCTACGAGCATGTCAAGCTCCTCAAAATTGCGGGCTACGAAGCTGCGCAGAGTGTTCACCTGCTCGGGAAGCCATGTCCACACGCCAGTTCCCATATAACAGCCCTCGTGGGAGATGTGAACATAGAAGCTGAAGGGCAGAAAATCCTTTTTGAAGGGGGAGAGATATGCGCGGAAGGAGGGATTGTAGGGCTCCTTGCTTCTGCTGTAGCGCATATCCCGTGGAATGCGGTACATGAGCTCCTTGGGCTCGGTGAAAAGCAGACTTTCGGAAAACTCCGTGTCCAGCTTTATGACCTCGTATTTCAGCATATCCACAAGCAGAGTGAAGTCTTCCTTTGCCAGCTCGTAGTCACGGTGGTTGTCGTGAAACCATGTTCGGTTGTTGTTTTCACTCAGCGCCTTTGTATAGGCAAAAATGCGTTCAAAATTCATGGTATCCTCGCGTGTTTTTTTACTGAGTAATAATGATAACATCTGAGAAAAATAACGTCAACAGCTTGCTATACTATACCTAATAAAAAGCTTTAAACAGAATGTTTTTATTAGGAATAGGTATTAGACAACAAAGTTCTTGCTTTAATTCTCGGCACGTTGTATAATTTTTTTGTTAATTCTTTGAATTGGAGAAACCGTATGAAAAGAGAAAGTCTCGGAAGCCAGCTCGGCTTTATCATGCTGAGCGCGGCCTGCGCCATCGGCCTTGGCAACGTGTGGAAGTTTCCCTACATGGCAGGCCAGTTCGGCGGCGGCGTATTTGTTTTATTCTACCTGATCTTCCTCGTAATATTCGGCATTCCCGTGCTTCTGTCAGAGTATGCCATGGGACGCGGAAGCCGCATAAGCCCTATCCGCTTCTATCAGGAGCTGGAGCCCAAGGGCAGCAAGTGGCATCTCCACGGACCATTTGCAATGTTCGGCAACTATCTGCTCATGATGTTCTACGTCAATGTTGCTGGCTGGATCGTCAAGTATTTCATTCAGACCGTAAGGGGCGGCTTTGAGGGACTCACCCCCGACGAAGTTGCAGGCGTTTTCGGCGGCTTCCTTTCCCAGCCCGTTGAAATGCTCATTTACATGGCAGTCGTTGTCATCATCGGCTTTGTGATCTGCTCCTTCAGTCTGCAGAAGGGCCTTGAGCGCGTTACCAAGTACATGATGCTTGCTCTGTTCGCAATCATGATTGTACTTGCGGTCAACAGCTTCACCATGAGCGGTGCAAAAGAAGGACTGTCCTTCTACCTAAAGCCCGACTGGGCTGCTGCACAGAAGGCGGGTATAGGCAACGTAATCGTCGGCGCCATGAATCAGGCCTTCTTCACCCTCGGTCTCGGCGTAGGCTCCATGGCAATCTTCGGAAGCTACATCGACAAGAAGCATACCCTGCTGGGCGAATCCGTAAAGGTTGTCTGCCTTGACACCTTCGTGGCACTCACCGCGGGTCTCATCATTTTCCCCGCCTGCTTCACCCACGGTGTTGAGGTTTCCTCCGGACCTCCTCTCATCTTCATCACTCTGCCCAACATTTTCATAAATCTTCCCGGCGGACGCTTCTGGGGTAGCCTGTTCTTCGTGTTTATGACCTTTGCGGCGCTCTCCACCGTGCTTGCCGTGTTCGAGAACATCGTTGCCTGCTGCATGGATCTCTTCGGCTGGAGCCGCAAAAAGTCCTGCTTTATAAACTGTCTTGCAATGCTCGTGCTGGCAATGCCCTGCGCACTGGGCTTCAACGTATGGTCGGGCTTCATGCCCTTTGCTGACGGAAGCAATGTGCTTGACCTTGAGGACTTCATTCTCAGCAACTGTCTCCTGCCCATCGGCGCCTTCCTCTTTGTTGTGTTCTGTACCAGCAAAAAAGGCTGGGGCTGGGAAAACTTCAAGGCCGAGGCCAATGAGGGCAAGGGACTTAAGGTCAGGGACTGGATGCGTCCCTACATGACATACGTCCTTCCCGTAATGATTGCCGTGCTGTTTGTAGTCGGCATCGTAACCTTTAAATTCAGTTGAGCTTAATTAAAAACTCCCGATGCACCGCATCGGGAGTTTTTGCTTTACAGAGAAAATATCAGGGATTATAATAAGAAAAAACGCGGAGGTATTAGAAATGAGCTTTGAGATAATTTCCGCCTACGATAAGCAGGACGAGGTGCGTGAGCTTTTCGGAGAGTACACCGATTACCTTGTTGAAAACGACAAAAAATTTGCCGAATATCTGGAAATACAGAACTATGACGATGAGCTTAAAGACCTGAGGGTGAAGTACGGCAAGCCTTACGGAAGCCTCTACATCGCCAGGGAAAACGGTGCTCTTGTGGGCTGTGTTGCCATGAAAAAGCACGATGGCGACGAGAATACGGGTGAACTCAAGCGGCTGTATGTGCGTCCCGAATTTCGAGGCAAAGGCTATGCCCGAAAGCTCAGCGAGAAAATCGTTGAGGACGCAAAAGCCGCGGGCTACAGGGCGCTTTATCTTGACACCCTGCCGTTCCTTGTGGCAGCGCAGCATCTGTATGGAAGCATGGGCTTTGAGGTCTGCGAAGCCTATAATGATGACCCCATGGGCTGCTCTATTTTCATGCGTAAGGAACTGAACCGATGATAAAACACGTGCTTCTTGACATTGACGATACCATTCTCGACTTCAAAAAGGCCGAGGCCATTGCAATACGCAAAACCTTTCAGCACATGGGCATTCCCGTGGACGATGGATTGATTGCCCGATACAGTGAGATAAATCAGCGGCAGTGGGAGCGCCTTGAGCGCGGCGAGCTCACACGCGAGCAGGTGCTTGTGGAGCGATTCAATATTCTATTTGAGGAAATAAACGTAAAGGCGCCCGCTGAAATGGCTCAGGCTACATACGAGTATCTTCTCGGCATCGGGCACTATTTCATTGAGGGCGCGGAGGAACTTCTCCGTAAGCTGTACGGGAAATATGAGCTTTACGTTGTTTCTAACGGCACCGCCTTTGTGCAGGACAGACGGCTGAAAAGCGCGGATATAGTGAAATATTTCAAGGGGATTTTCATCTCCGAGCGTGTGGGCTTCAACAAGCCCGCAAAGGAATTTTTCGACTCCGCTTTTGCGGAGGAGAAGGACTTTGACCGCGACTGCGCAATTCTTGTGGGCGACAGCCTTACCTCCGACATTCTCGGCGGCATCAATGCGGGAGTAAAGACCTGCTGGTTCAATCCGAATAGCAAGCCGTCACGCCCCGACATTGTTCCCGATTACGAGATAAAAATGCTCTCAGAGCTTCCCGAACTGCTGGAAAGGATATAATGCGTGCAGCGGATTGTCGCGGCGAAATTCAAACAACTGTCATTCTGAGGAGCACAGCGACGAAGAATCTCCGGCGGTGCCTCTGGTAACAGGGGATTCTTCGCTGCGCTCAGAATGACAGGGTGATTGTTATTGCGGTGTCGTACCTGTGAGGTTTACGTTTTACAACTCGTCCGACACGTCATTGAAAATATATGAAAAAGACACCCGAGGGTGTCTTTTTCATATATTTTCAATGTGTATTTCGATTTCACCGAGGTCGGATTTTGAGGCAAGTCCGATGTGATATCCCTCATAGACAAAATGCCTTGTGCGGAAAGCGGAAATGTCGGTTGAGGAAAGGGCGCTAAGCCCTGCGCCGCTGCATTTTATGCAGGCCTCCTTAATAACCCAAAGGGCGCAGAAGTCCTCTTCGGGATTTTCGGCTGCGGCGATTTTTGCATATTCCTCTTCCGTGAAAAAGCGCTTTGCAAGCGGAAGAATGTTTTCACGCGGCGCTTCGATGTC
This sequence comes from Oscillospiraceae bacterium, assembly GCA_045599385.1. GTDB lineage: Bacteria > Bacillota > Clostridia > Oscillospirales > Oscillospiraceae > F23-B02. The sequence continues at coordinate 13,448 of JAZRVW010000040.1, forward strand.
AGCGCCGATTTCGCAGTCGCCCACAGCGCAGACGGCAAACCTTCCGCTGTGGGAAAGGGAGAAGTGAAGCCCCTCCGCAAAGGGCTTTCCGCTGCGGCCAACCGAGTATTCAAAGCCCTCTCCGAAGGCACAGCGCAGAAGATGCTCCGCGCCGAGAGAACGGCGCCTGTCCGCATCGTGCTTAAGGCGCATAACTTTTTCGCGGCGGTAAGCCGAGGCCTTTTTCAGCTCGGCTTCAATGTCAAGGCCACTTATGTCGGCGATGTAAAGCTTGGTCATGCCATCATTGCTTTAAGAGTCTTTTCGAGCAGAGTATCAAGCTCCCAACCCAGCATTTCGGCGCCCTTTGAGATAACCTCGCGGGAACAGCCTGCGGCGAATTTCTTGTCCTTGAATTTCTTCTTGACAGACTTGACCTCCATGCCCTCAAAGCCCGTGGGACGCATGAGTGCCGCGGCACCGATAAGACCCGTGAGCTCGTCCACGGCGAAAAGCACCTTTTCCATGAACTTTTCGGGGGCAACGTCAATGCAGATGCCGTAGCCGTGGGAGATGACGGCGTGAATCATGTCCTCATCTATGTCAAGCTCATGGAGCATTTCGTTTGCCTTGACACAGTGCTGTTCGGGATAAAGCTCAAAGTCAATGTCGTGAAGCATGCCGACGGCTGCCCAGAAATCCACGTTTTCGGGGTCAAATTCCTTTGCAAGCTCACCCATGACCTTGGAAACGGTTTCGGCGTGCTGAATATGGAAGGCATCCTTGTTGTAGCGCTTCACAAGCTCCTCTGCCTGTTCAACGGTGGGAATATAGCTCATGGTAAATCCTCCTTGCGTTTTTTATTTAATATAACGCAAAAAGAAAGCCATTTCAAGATTTTACTTGAAATGGCTGAGACTTTCAAAAAACAGCGCACAGCGCGGGACAACGGAAAGGAAGATAGTGTGAAAGAAAACCAAGAAGGGTGTCTTTCACGTTAAATCAGTAGCTTTTTATGAACTTCGGAGAAGTTTATAAAAAGTAAGCAGCTTGTCAAAAAGACTTTTTTGACAAGCTGAGCCATTTCAAGATTTTACTTGAAATGGCTCTTGCTGTTAAGGAGTAACCGCTCTGGTGGGATTGGGGCTGTTCTGGGGATTCGCGGTGGGAACGTTATTGCCGTTACCGTTGCCGCCGCCATTGTTGCCGCCATTGTTGCCGCCATTATTGCCGCCGTTGCCGCCGCCGTTGGTGTTGCCGCTGTTGTTGTTGGGATTGGCGCTGGGCATTGCGCTCTCAACATCGTCAATGATGTCGTCACCGTTGTTCTCGTCGGTGATAACGCCGTTCTCGTTGTCACTTACATTGCCGCTGTCGCGGTCATCTCTGCCGCAGGCGCACAGCGCGGTGCAGAGAAGTGCCAGTACGAGTATGATAACAAAAGTTCTTTTCATGCTTTTTACCTCCAAAATATTTGCAAAATCAGTATTTGCCGTAAAGATGTGTTTTATTCGATTGAAAATAGAAATTTATCATGTTATTATATTTTTTATGAACGATTTGATGAAAAACGAAATATACGAAGCCGAAATAACGGGCTATTCCTCCGACGGAAGCGGTGTCTGCAGAATAAACGGACGGGCCGTGTTTGTCCCGCGGACGATTGTCGGCGAAAAGTGGCGGGTGAAGATAGTCAAGGTCACGGCTGCTGCCGTCTACGGCAGAGCGGAGGAGGCGATTTCTCTCTCTCCCGAGCGCCGTGAGCCCGAATGTGAAAGCTACCTCCGCTGCGGAGGCTGTGCCTTGTGGCACATGAGCTACGAGGAGGAAAAACGCTTCAAGCTCGGCAAACTCAACGATGCCCTGAAGCACATCGGTCATCAGACGGTGCAGGCGGAGGAGATAATCGGCAGCGACAATGTTATTCATTACCGCAATAAAGGCATCTATGCCGTGCAAAATGTTTCGGGTGAGATAAAAAGCGGCTTTTTCGCACCACGCACCCATGAGCTTGTGCCCGTGGAAAGCTGCCTCATTCAGAAGGCGCTTTCGGATAAGGTCGCCGCTGCGGTGACGGAGTTTATGCGGGAAAACGGCATTCCCGCCTATGACGAAAAAACACGCAGGGGAGCCGTGCGCCACGTGTATGTGAGATGCGCGGTGAACACCTCCGATGCCGTTGCCTGCATCGTTTCCGCAAAGGGCTTCGGCGAGCACACTTCTGCGTTTACGGAGTATCTCAGAGAACAATGCCCCGAGCTAACGGGCATTGTTCTGAACATAAACAAGACCGCGGGAAACACGGTGCTTTCGGGCGATTATTATACCCTTTGGGGAAGCGAAAATATCCGGGACAGTCTGGGCGGCATCGAGTACGAAATATCGCCTCAGGCGTTTTATCAGATAAATCCTCCCCAGGCGGAAAAGCTCTATGCACGCGCCGTGGAATATGCCGCGGCTCACGGCGGCACGGTGCTGGATATGTACTGCGGAGCAGGCACCATAAGCCTTTATCTTGCAAGGCATGCCGACAAGGTAATCGGCGCGGAGATAATTCCCGAGGCCATTGAAAACGCGAAGAAAAACGCCCTGCGAAATGGAATAACGAACGCGGAGTTTATCTGCGCGGACGCGTCAGCGGCGGCGGAAAAGCTTCTTACCGGGGGCATACGGCCTGAGGCCGTTGTGGTTGACCCGCCGAGAAAGGGCATGGACGAAGCGGCGATAAAGGCAATCTGCGGCATGAATCCCCAGCGCATCGCTTACGTTTCCTGCAACCCCGCAACGCTTGCAAGGGATATAACCGTTTTCAATGAGTGCGGCTATGAGCTGAAAAAAGCCACCGCCGTGGATATGTTCCCGAGAACACCCCATGTGGAAGCGGTGGTTTTGCTGTCTCGGGTTTTGGGTGAAACTACAGGACTATTGTAACAGCGGCAAATTCTGATTAGGGATAATAAAAATGAACTTTAGAGATGAATTATTTGCATTACAAGATGTTTCATATGGCGATTTTCAGGCGAAATTAACTCCGGGCATTCCCAGAGAGTTGTTTGTTGGGGTCAGAGTTCCGGAAGTCAGAAAGCTTGCAAAGAGATTGGCAAAAGAGCCTGAGGCCGCTGAGTTCCTGAACGATCTTCCCCATAAATACTATGATGAGAATATGCTTCACGGGTTGCTTATTTCTGAAATAAAGGACTATGATACATGTATAGCTGCTGTCGATAAATTCTTGCCATATGTAGATAATTGGGCCGTTTGCGATATCATGTCGCCAAAGGTTTTTAAGAGGAATAAAACCGCTCTTCTGGAAAAGATAAAAGAATGGTCTGCATCGGAAAAGACATATACCTGCCGCTTTGGTATCGAGATGTTAATGTCGCATTTTCTTGATGCTGATTTTAAGACGGAGTATCTGGATATACCGTGCTCTGTTCATAGTGACGAGTATTATGTCCAAATGATGAGTGCATGGTTCTTTGCTACTGCTTTGGCAAAACAGTGGGATGAAACCGTGAAATACATTGAAGATAATCGATTAGACACATGGGTCCACAATAAAACAATACAGAAGGCCCGTGAAAGCTTCCGCATTACACCAGAACAAAAGGAGTATTTAAAGACACTGAAACGATAACATATTCCAGCTTGTTGGGACGATATGTTCCCGTGTGCTGTGGGGGTAGATTTGTTTCCGCGTTGTGCGTGTATTCACGGCATTGTATCGACCCATGTGGAAGCTGTGGTGCTTTTGATAAAAAGCTAAAAACCGAAAATGCGGAAACTGAGCAAAAACAAAAGATGTGAGAGCATAATATGACACCGAAATATATTTTAATTCAGCTCATAGGATTTTTGGGTACTGCACTGTATTTAGCGTCATTTCAGTGCAGGGAAAACAAAAATCTTTTCCGTATGCAGCTGTTTTCCTATGTGTTTTATACACTGCATATGCTGCTGCTTGGTGCCATAACAGGCGGCATCAGCTATATGATAAACTGCCTGCGCTCGTTCTGCCTTTCAAGCAAATGGAAATTCGGAAAAAGCAACAGTATGTGCGCGGTGCTTTGCCTCTTGCAGCTCGCAGCCTTGTGGATAACATGGGGTGGCTGGATATCGCTCCTGCCCGTGATCGCAAATATAGCATCCACTGTCGGAGGCTACACGAAAAACCCAAAAAAGATTCGTATTGCCGGTATATTTATCAACTCGCCCCTGTGCATCGTCTATGACGTTATTGTCGGCTCCTGGGCGGGCATCCTCGATGAAATAATCGGCGAAGCATCGATGATAATCTCCGTCGTCCGCTATGGCTGGAACGAGCTCGATAAGATTGAGGAATAGCCCTCCCGTGCAGAATGCCGGCTTCGCATTAGGCATAGAAGAAGCGGATATTCATAACCTACACGGAAACCGTCGACGTTTTCGGCTTACTGACGATATCCATAGCGGTGTCTTGGTGCATGTGGAAGCGGTAGTGCTGATGTCCCGCGACATAAATATGAAATGTTAATATGCATTGCTTGCGGCAACTGCAGGAAGAATGATATTGTTTGTGGTGCCGGCGACAACATTTCATTAAAAGGAGCAATTTCACATGTTGGGAGACAACATTAAAGCATTAAGAAAACAAAAGGGGTTCACTCAGGAGGAATTCGCAAAAAGATTAAATGTGGTGCGACAGACTGTGTCAAAGTGGGAAAAAGGCTTGTCTGTACCTGATGCTCAGACCGTAAACCGAATGGCTGAGGAATTAGATGTTTCCGTTCAGGAAATTCTCGGAGCGGAACTCAAAGAAGAGAATAACAAGAACGAGATTGCCGAACAGCTGGCAAGAATAAACGAATACCTGGCTGTAAGAAACTATAAATCCGTTCGCAGATGGAAAACAGCAAGTATTATCTTAGCTTTGCTGCTGGCTGTTTCACTTGCCGCTTTGCTGTTTTTTAAGATTTCGGGACAGCGGAATATGACGGACGATTCCGACAATGCAATTCCGGATACCGTATCGGCAAACAGCATTAATGTAGATGTTAACAAAAGCAAGATATCCTTCTGCCCGAGTATCGCGAAAAGCGATTATACCTATACAATTGTTTATATGTCCGAAGATTTCAATTACATGGACGCAATCAGGCAGACTGCTGTATATGAGAATGGGGTATGCACCGCGGCAATACCGGCTGAGGTGAAAAATACCGGTAAATACAGCGTTTCGCTGATAGTCGGGTTTGGCGCGGAAGAAAGAACCGTTCAGATGCTTTCTGATTTCATCATTGAAGGAAACAACGTAAGCTATACAATAGTTGCAGAGCGGTAGAGACTTCGGACGCAGGGACAAATGCGGCAATAAGAAGGACTTGATTTCCATCGGCTCAACCCATGTGGAAGCGGCTTTATAGAAAAACTGAAATAATAATTTACCGGCACGGCTGTGCCGCTGAACAGAGATTGGAGAGAATGATATGAGCGAAATAAGTGCCGCAGAACTGAAGAAACGCTTTAAAAAGCTTGCCTCAGACTGCTTTGAAATTTCAACGCTTGCCTGCACGGTTACATATTTCCTTTTCCACTATGTGACCTGCGACGGCATCACAAAGGTAAAGCAGGAGAAAGCGGGAAAGCCTTTGCTTACGGCGCTCTTCGGAAACCTCGGAGTTGCAATGTTTTCCGCGGGAATAATCAGCCTGCTGATTCCCGCAACGGTGCTGGAATAAAGGGAGTGCCGACTTATGATTATCCGTAAAGCAAACTGCGAAAAAGACGTAATAGCCGCGGCGGAGATTTATAATGAAATCCACACCGAAGAGGAAGCGGGCAGAGTGACAACGGGCTGGCAGAGAGCGATTTACCCCACAATCGCAGATGCCCGTTCCTCGCTTGAAAAGGGCGAGCTTTTCGTCATGGCCGAGGGAAACGAAATCGTTGCCTCCGCACGCATTAATCGCGAGCAGGTGGACGTTTATGCCCTTGCGGACTGGAGCGTTGACGCACCCGATGACGAGGTGATGGTGCTGCACACCCTCACCGTAAGTCCGCGCCATGCACGGAAGGGCTATGCAAAAAAATTCCTGAGCTTTTATGAGGCCTATGCGCTTCAGAACGGCTGCCGATATCTCCGCATCGACACAAACGAGCGCAATGAGAGAGCCCGCGAAATGTACAGAAAGCAGGGCTACACCGAGGTGGGAGTTGTCCCCTGCGTGTTCAACGGAATAAGCGGAGTTAACCTTGTATGTCTGGAGAAAACGCTGTGAAAAAGGTTAGAATAACAGTAATGCGCATGGCGCGTTATGATGATTTGATTGAAAAATACGAAAACCCCATTGAGCATGCCTGCGATATGCAGGAGGGAAAAACCTTTGTCTGCGAGGGCTGGCAGAAGCCCGAGGGCTTCTGTGACAGCGCATGGGACAGCGTTTCGCCCTTTGTCATGGCCCTTGCCCACGGCGGAGAGGATTTCTATGACGGCTGGATGAAGAACAAAAAATCCGCCATGATTTCCTGCAATGACGGCTTTCGTCCCGTAAGCTTTCTTCTTGAAACGGAGGAATGAACGTGAACTACAATCTTGAAAGATTCAAATCCGCACAGCGCGGAAGCTACAGCGAGGCTCTTGCGGAAATGCGCCGCGGCCGTAAAAACGGGCATTGGATGTGGTACATTTTTCCGCAGATTTCGGGCCTCGGCATGAGCGCCACCTCGCTTTACTACGGCATACGGGATATGGGCGAGGCAAAGGCATATATTGCCGATGAGGTTCTCGGCGGGCGCCTGCTTGAAATTTCCGAAGCCCTGCTTGATATCGAAACCGACAACGCCCGCGAGGTGTTCTGGTTTCCCGATGACCTGAAGCTGCGCTCCTGCATGACGCTGTTTGCGGCGGCGGCACCCGAGCACGAGGTGTTCAAAAAGGTGCTGGACAAATTCTTCGGCGGCGAGGCCGACGATAAGACGCTTGACATTCTCGGTATTGATGAAATCTGAAACAAGGGAAAAATTAATAAAGGGCGGCGGGCTTGCGATGCTTGCCGCCTTGTTCATAATGTGGTGCGCCCATGAAAAACCCGATACTGCGGGCTTTATCGCGGCGCTTGTGTCTGCGTGCCTTTTTGCCGCGGTGTGTCTGCGCTTTGTCCCCGTGTGGCTCAGGTCATGGAGCGGGGAAGAGGGAAGCCTTTGCACCGCGCAGAAGTGCCGGAAGGGCGAAATGCCGGGGATTTTCATTTCCGTTTTGCTTTGGGACGCGGCACTGATTGCCATTGTGACGGCTGTGCGTGCGCTGGCAGGAGAAAGCAGCTCCTTTGCCTTCTGGAAATGCACCGACAGCCAGCATTACCTTGCCATTGCGGAGGACTGGTATCTTTCCGAGGGCAGCATTGACCGCCTCGTGCAGCTTGTTTTTCTGCCGGGCTATCCGCTGCTTGTGCGGCTTTTCAGCATTCCTTCGGGGAATTATCTTCTTGCGGGAATGCTTGTATCTGCGCTGTGCTTCGCGGGCTCAGCCTGCGTTTTCTATAAGCTTGCGCGGCTTGACACGGAAAGAGAAAAAGCCCTGCGTGCCCTTGTTTTCATGTGTATTTTCCCCGGGGCTTTTTTCTTTGCCGCGCCCATGAGCGAAAGCCTTTTTCTGCTTCTGTCGCTTTGCTGCATATATTCCGCACGCAAAGGGAGATTTCCGATAGCCTGCGCTTTCGGCGCTCTTGCGGCGTTTACGCGCTCCGTAGGTCTTGCACTCATTGTTCCCGTGCTGTTTGAGCTTGTGTCGCAGAAAAGAAAATTCAAAGATTATCTGCTGCTGCTTGTTATTCCTGCGGGATTTGCGGCCTACTGCGGCATAAACTATGCCGTGGCGGGCGATGCCTTCAAATTTATGGAGTATCAGAGCGAGCACTGGAATCAGAATTTCGGACTTTTCTTCAATACGGCGGCATATCAGACGGATTACGCCATAACAGCCCTCCGCGAAAACCCGAAGAACTTTTTCGGTCTGTGGCTGCCCAACCTGATGGCTCAGCTTGCGGCGCTTGCGGTTATGTGCGCGGGGGTGAAGAAAATACGCGCGTCGTATTCGGCATATTTTCTCGCCTATTACTTCGTCGCAATGGGCGCAACATGGCTTCTCAGCGCTCCGAGATATATGCTCGTGATGTTTCCTCTGAGCGCAGTGCTTGCTGAAATCAGTGAAAAACGCGCATACGAAGTGCTTTCTTATACGCTTTGCCTTGTTTTCGGCTTTGCGTACCTTGTGGCTTTTGCGCTGAGATGGCAGGTATGGTGAAAAAAGTTGCAAATTCGTAAAAATTCTTCTTGCCAAGCAAAAAAGTATATGGTATAGTTATTGGGCTAATTATTGATTGAATATTATCGAATCGAAAGGATTGAACATATATGAAGCTCTTTCTCACTATCCTCCAGCTGCTCTCCGGTCTTGTAGTTACTGTGGTCGTTCTTATGCAGAGCGGTAAGAGCGCAGGTCTGTCCGGCGCAATCGCAGGCGGCGCTGAAACCTTCCTCTCCAAAGGCAAGGCAAAGACTCTGGACGCAAAGCTTGCAAAGGCAACCAAGTGGGTAGCACTGGCATTCGTTATTCTCACTATGGTTCTTAACCTTATTTGATTTAAAGAATTAATACCGCAGTCAAATGACTGCGGTATTTTTTATGCCGTATTCACTGTAATTTTACAAATGCATTTTATTGCAATATATACGGTACGGTGATATAATTCCAATATTATGGTGCAGTGTACCATAGCCAAAACAGACTTTAATCCGAAAGGAATTAATAATTATGTGTGGAATAGTTGGCTATGTCGGCTCTGAGCAGGCGGCTCCGATTCTGCTTGACGGACTGGCAAGACTTGAATACCGCGGCTACGACTCCGCAGGCATCGCGGTTGTATCACATTCAAAGGAACTGCAGGTAAAGAAGTCCAAGGGACGTCTGCAGGTTTTAAGCGACATTATCAACGGAGGAAAGAGCATTGAGGGCGTCCTCGGCATCGGTCACACCCGCTGGGCAACCCACGGCGAGCCCAATGACATCAATGCCCACCCCCATCTCAGCCAGGACGGAAAAATCGCAGTTGTTCACAACGGCATAATTGAAAACTATGTGGAGCTCCGCGATTTCCTCAAGTCCAAGGGCTATGTTTTTAAGTCCGAAACCGATACCGAGGTCGTAACCCAGCTTCTGTCCTTCTACTACGCTGAGGACAGCGATATTTTCAATGCCGTGTTCAAGGTGCTCCGCAGAATTGAGGGCGCCTATGCCCTGGGTATCATCTGCGCCGACTGTCCCGACCGTTTCCTTGCCGCACGCAAGGATGCGCCTCTGCTTGTGGGCTTCGGTGAGGGCGCAAACTTCATCGCCTCCGACGTTACCGCCATCATCAAGCACACCCGTGAGGTCGCCTACATGGAGGACGGCGAGGTTGCAGTCATTTCCGCTGAGGGCGTAAGCTTCTACAACGTTATGGAGCAGCCCATCGAAAAGGAACACTGCACAATCGACTGGGACGTATCCGCCGCGGAAAAGGGCGGCTATGCCCACTTCATGCTGAAGGAAATCATGGAGCAGCCCGAGGCAATCCGTAAAACTGCCTTCAGCCGCATTCACGATAACCGCATTGTTTTTGAGGACCTTAAGCTTGATGCAGATTACATTAGGAGCATCAATAAGATATACATAGTCGCCTGCGGCTCCTCATATCATGTTGGTATGGTAGGCAAGTACAATCTCGAGCGTATGCTCCGCAAGCCCGTTGAGGTCTGCCTTGCTTCCGAGTTCCGCTACTGCGATCCTCTCGTGGACGACAAGAGCCTTGTAATCGTAATCAGCCAGTCGGGCGAAACCCTTGACACCATGGCCGCACTCCGTGAGGCAAAGGCTCTGGGCGCACATATTCTGTCTATCGTAAACGTTGTCGGCAGCTCCATCGCAAGAGAATCCGACGATGTTATCTACACATGGGCGGGACCCGAAATCGCCGTTGCCACCACCAAGGCCTACAGTACCCAGCTTGTGCTTCTGAATATGCTGGGCATGTACTTCGGTGATATTCTCGGAACGCTTTCAAAGGAAGAGTATGACGCAATCATGGCCGAGCTTCTGCTTCTGCCCAGCAAGATGGAAAAAATGCTTGAGGACATTGAGGACATCAAGCACTTTGCCTCCGATTACTTCAACCACAGCTCCGTGTTCTTCATCGGACGCAACCTTGACTATGCAATGGGACTTGAGGGCTCACTCAAGCTCAAGGAAATCTCCTACATTCACTCCGAGGCATACGCATCGGGCGAACTCAAGCACGGCACCATTTCCCTCATTGAGAAGGGAACTCTCGTCATTGCGCTGGGCACCTATGCGCCTCTCTTTGACAAGGCAATGAGCAATGTTGTTGAGGTTCAGGCACGAGGCGCCGATGTTCTTGCGCTCACTACCGAGGGCAACGTTGCCGAGATGAAGAAGACCGTGGGGAACGTCATTTCCGTTCCCGAATCCCACACAGTGTTCCAGCCTTCTCTGGGCGTTGTGCCTCTCCAGCTGTTCGCGTACTATGTCGCGCTGCTCCGCGGCTGCGATATCGATAAGCCCAGAAATCTGGCAAAGAGCGTAACTGTTGAGTAAAAGGTGATTAAAAACTGAAAATCCGAATGATTATTGCGTGCGTGGTCTGTAAGGCCACGCACTGCTTTTTGCGCTTTTTCGGAAAAGGCGCAACCGCATTGCCGGGAAAAATCGCACTTAAGATATGCCCTGAGCTTCTGCAGACTCTTGCAAAAGACGTAAATGTCATTGCCGTTACGGGTACAAACGGAAAAACCACCTCTGCACGCATGACGGAAACAGCCCTCAGAAACGCGGGACTCGGTGTGTTTTCAAATAAAAGCGGCGCCAATCTCATCGAGGGCATAACTGCGGAATTTGTAATGAACGCCGACGTGTCGGGAAAGCCGAAGCATAACTGGGCGGTGATTGAGTGCGATGAGGCGGCGGCACGGCGCGTGTTCGGTGAGCTTAAGCCGAAGGTCGCGCTTATAACAAATCTGTTCAAGGACCAGAGTGACCGCTACGGCGATGTGAAAAAGCCCATGGAAATGATACTTGAGGGTCTGCGCAAAAGTCCCGCAACGGTGCTTGCGGTGAATGCCGACTGCCAGCTTACCTCGGCAATCGCGGAAAGGCTGAGCAGCAAAACGGTCTATTTCGGTCTTGAGGGAAGCAAGGGGAAAAAGCCCGATGCCTCCGAGGAAAACCGCTGCGCAGAGTGCGGCGGAAGGCTGCTGCTGCGTACCGTGACCTACTCAAATCTCGGGTGCTGGTACTGCTCCGGCTGCGGACGGAAAAGACCTAAGCCCCATGTGCTTGCCCGCAGACTTCCCGAGGGCAGAATGCTCATTGAAACGGCGGACGAAAAAAGAATCTGCGGAGTAAACCTGCCCGCTGTATATAATGTTTACAATGCCGCGGGAATGATTGCGGCGGTGACGGCGGCGGGCATTGACATTGACTTTGCGCTTTCTGCGGCGGAGAATTTTGAAGGGGGCTTCGGACGCATGGAGGAGTTTCCTCTCGGAAAAGCGGGCGCGGAAATGATACTTGTAAAAAACACGGCGGCGGTAAATCAGACGCTTGATTATATAAAAACAGTCGGGGGAAATAAGACTGTTGTTTTCGTCCAGAACGCAAATGCGGGAGACGGCAGGGATTTAAGCTGGCTTGAGGACGCGGATTTTGAAAAGCTGCGCCGCATGAAAAATATAAGCCGCGTCATAGCGGCAGGGCAATGCGCAGGGGAGCTGCAGGGCCGCCTTGCAAAAGCTAGAGTGCCGAGCGAGCTTTTCGGCGATTACGACAAGCTGATATCGGAGCTCCAAAAAGAGAAAAGCAGAATATTCCTTCTGCCAAGCTACACCGCCATGCTGGAGCTTCGGCAGAAGCTGGTAAGAAAACTGGGCGGGAAAAACTTCTGGGAGTAGAATTTCTGTTGTCATTTAAGGCGGAATATAATATAATAACTTTGCATTACATATGAAAAACTCAAAAGGAGAATACATATGAGCGAACATACGCTTAATCCTCAGCTGGGACTGAAGCTGAACTATAAGAGAACCTTCCTTATAGGCTTCGCTTTCTTCGGAATCCTGCTTCTGTGGCAGGTTTACGACTCATGGTGTCCCACCTTCCTGACCGACATTTTTGCAAGAAGAATGTACGGCATTTCCTCCGCCGAGCTTAAGGCAGGCGACCCCGAAAAAATCCTGAATGTCCAGTGGATAGTCGGTATAATCATGGCCTGCGATAACCTGGCGGCGCTGATTCTTCTGCCTATCTTCGGCAACCTTTCCGACAGAACAAAAACCCCCATCGGCAAGCGCATGCCCTATATCCTCACCGGCACCTTCGTTGCCGCAATCGCATTCCCCTTCATTCCTCTGTTCTTCCATAACAACAATGTTGTCGGCATGGTAATCATGATGGCAATCGTCCTCATGTTCATGATGATGTACCGCAACCCCGCCGTATCCCTCATGCCCGATATCACCCCAAAGCCTCTGCGCGCAAAGGCAAACGGCATTATCAACATCATGGGCTACATCGGCGGCGCCTTCGCCACCGTTCTGGGCATCTTCCTCAAGCTCAGCGACTACATCAATGCCGCTGACGAGGCCAGAAAGGTATGGACAATCGAAATCCCCTTCATCGTTGCCTCCGTTCTCATGGTAATCTCCGCCCTTGTTCTCTTTGCAACCATCAAAGAAAACAAGATTGAGGAGGAAATGAAGGAGGAGATGGAGTTGGGCGAACGCCTCGCGGCCATCGAAACTCCCATTGACGACGACAAGCCCATGAGCAAGGCAAACAAAACCATGCTTCTTGCAATCCTTGCTGCAGAGTTTCTCTGGTTCATGTCCGACAACGCCATCGGCACCTACATCGGCAACTACACCATCTACTATCTCAATTCCGTATCCAGCGCCACTATGATACTCACCATTGCAGGCGGTCTCACCTCCGTCGTCGGCTTTGCCGTGGCAGGCTCCATTGCGGATAAGATAGGCCGCAAGTGGACAATTTCAACGGGCCTTTGCATCACCGTTGCGGCACTCATCGTTATGTGCTTTGTCGCCCCTACGGGCAAGGTCACGGGCGAGCACGGCGAATATGCCTTCCCCGTTCTGCTCTACGGCGTATGGGCAATCAAGGGCTTCGGCATGGCGCTGGTGCATAACTGCTCCTTCCCCATGGTCGTCGAGCTCTGCTCCTCCAAGAAAATCGGCAAGTTTACGGGCTACTACTACACCGCAAGTATGTCCGCACAGACCGTCACCCCCGTACTGCTGGGCCTTGTGTTCAACGTAACGGGAGCATGGCGCGCACTGCCCGTCTATGCAACAATCCTCATGGTGCTGAGCTTTGTTGTGTTCTCCTCCCTTGTTAAGAACATCAAGGTTAAGAAGATTGAAAACGTCAAGGGCCTTGAGGCTCTCGGCGCAGACGACTGATAAGAAAAAACGAGGCAGCACAGCCTCGAAGGAAAGTATTTTGACAGAATTATACCCGACGAAAAGAAATCTGCTTTTCTTTTCGTCGGGTATTTTTTTTATCCAACAAGTCGGGATTTGTCATTTCAGGGAACTAATCCACTTGTCAAGAAAACTCATCTGTTCTTCTGTGTGAAACCAGTGTTCGCCGTTTTCCATGACGGTAAGTGTTGCCCCGATTTGTTCCGCAAATTCGGAAATTGTTTTGATTGAGGTGAGATTATCTTTCCCGCCGTATAATATATGTGTAGGAATATTCCAGCTTATACGGTGGCTTCTGACATAGCAAAGATACTCCCATGATAAAGTTTGACCAAAATCAGTTTCAACGGTGCCCTTTTTCTGCAGCTCAGCCTCACTTATATTTGCCAGGGCCATCATATCCTCAATCAGCTTCTGCATATTTACAACAGGGGAAATAAAGAAAGCTTTTTCAACCTTCTTATCAGCCAGAGCGTTCATTGCGAAGAAGGCGCCGATGCTGTTGGCTATCACAATTACCGACCTGTACTTTTCGCATACAGAATCAAATAATTCGGGAAACTCCTCTGCGGCTTCCCATGGCGTCTGAGAAGCGTAGTCGAGGCCGATTACATCACAGTTTTCAAAGAACGGCTTATAATGCAGAGCTTCTTCGGCGTTGCCTCCCTGCCCGTGAATATATACCACAATGCTGTCCATAACAATTACCTTTACAAACTTATGCTTACATCTTCAGCGGACAAGCTTTATGACTTCAAAAATTCGTAAATCATCTTCATGGCGGCGTTTGAGGCTACCTCAAGGGCGTTGGCGTAGGTCTTGCCGCCCTCCTCGTCGCCGTTGTCGGATATGGCGCGGATAACGCCGAACTCAACGCCGTTGACGTAGCAGACCTGGGCGATTGCGGCGCCCTCCATCTCACAGGAGATTGCATCGAAATTGTCCACGATGAAGCGCTTTTTCACGGTGTCACTGACGAAAATATCGCCCGAGGCGATGATGCCTGTTTCGCTGTGAAGTCCCGCCTTTTCGGCGCATTCCTCAAACTGCTTCACAACGTTTTTGCAGCAGGGGAAGCACACCATGTTGACGCCCGAAATAAGACCGATGGGGTCGCCCACGGCGGAGGTGTCCATATCGTGCTGGCAAAGGGCGTTTGCGATGGCAATATCGCCGATGTTGAGATTTTTGGAAAGTGAGCCTCCGACACCGATGTTGATGACGAGGGTAGGCTTGTATTTGAGTATCATGGTCTGTGCGCACATGGCGGCAAACACCTTGCCCACGCCGCACATGGCCACAACGACTTCCGCATCATTTAAGGTTCCGCGGACGAAATCAATGCCGCTGACGGTCTCGGTGACGGGGTTTTCCACCCGGGCTTTGACGTCATCGATTTCCACCTTCATGGCCCCGATGATACCGATGAGTTTTCTTTCACTGTTTGTAGACAAAGTCGCACTCCCTCACATTCTTCAGAACTTCAAGATATGCCGCAAACTCCCTTTTTGCCGCGTCGAGATCAAGCGTGCGGTAGTTGCCGCATTCAACAGGTGAGCAGCCGAAAACGGGGCCGTCATAGGCGAGAATCTGTTCAATGACCTTTTTGGTGACCTCAAAAACCTCGGTGTGAGGGTGGTTTTTAACGAGAAGATAAAAACCCGTCTGACAGCCCATGGGACCGAAGTAGATTACATCGTCTGCAATCTCGGAATTGCGCATGAGGGTTGCAAACATGTGCTCCGCGGTGTGCATGGTGGAATGGTCCATGTAGCTGTCCGCGTTTGGCTTGCGGGTGCGCAGGTCATAGGTGACAATGTCGCCGTCTATGCGGGAAATATAAAAACCGGGCTCCAGAACGTTGTGGTTCACGGTGAAGCTTGTAATGCGTTTGATTTCTTTTTCCATGGCGTTTCTCCTTATATTGCTGGCTTGTATTTTATACTTTGCGGATAAAATAGTCAATAATTGCTTGCGACGTTGAATTTGCGGAAAAAAGATGTATAATACGTTTATCAGAAATGAAACGGAAGACAACATGAGAGAAATCGACTTACATGTTCATACAAATATATCCGACGGCTCGGAAACTCCCGAAGACACCGTGAAATACGCAAAGGAAATCGGGCTTAAGGCCATTGCCGTAACCGACCATGATAATGTAGGCGGCATAGAAAGAGCAAAGGCGGCAGGGGAAAGGTACGGTGTCGAGGTTGTTGGCGGACTTGAGCTGGGCTGCGGCTGGTACGGGAAAGAGGTTCACATGCTGGCCTACGATGTGGACATCAAAGATAAATGGCTCCGCGCCCATCTGGGCTGGATAATCACCGACCGTCACGAGCGCAATGAAAAAATGGCAAAGCTCATAAGCGATGACGGCATAAGAATAGACCTTGCGGAGATGGAGGAGCGCTTCAAAGGCTCAAGCATCGGCAGACCGCATTTTGCCCTATGCCTTGTGGAGCAGGGTATTGCAGCGGACGTTCAGGACGCCTTCAGACGCTTTCTCGATCCCGGCTGCAAATACTATATCCGCCGCAGCTTCCTCAGCGTTGAGGAGGCGGCGGAAATGATACGCGGAGCAGGCGGCAAGCCCGTAATCGCACACCCGGGCCAGTACAGACTTACGGAAGAACGCATGACCGAGCTCATGCAGCGAGCCGAAAAATCGGGCGTTGCGGGACTTGAGTGCTGCTATTCGGGCTATGGTCCCGAGCAGGTTGCATCGTTCTCGGCATGGGCGGAAAAATACGGACTGTGTGTAACTGCGGGCAGCGACTGGCACGGAAAAAACAAGCCCCATATTCAACTGGGAAGCGGAATGCACGGAGAGCTTGCCGCGCCCTATGAGCTTTTGCAAAAGCTGAGAGAACATGATTAAAAAACAGCACTGACTTTGTCAGTGCTGTTTTGCTTTAATAGATATCGTCGTTGACTTTTTCGGGGGGGATTTCAAGCTGCGAGGGCTTTTCGATGAAGCTTCTGAAAAGCTTAAAGGCTGCCGCGTAGTAATCGGTGTCAACAATGCGGTCGTCAACGGTAAAGCGCGCCTCAATAAATTTGCGGTCAAGGGGCTTGCCATCTGCGTCAACATCGGAAAGGCGCTGCTTTGCGCCGAAGGAAACATACACGGGCAGAGTGCCGAGGTCGTAAATGTGGTGGTGCATGGGCGAAGCACCGAAGGAACCCATATCGGCAATCATCATGGAGCTGTGCAGGGGACTCAGGTCGATAATCTTCTCGGGAAGAAGTCCGAAGTAATCCAGCACCTTCATGAACCACATGGCAATGCGGGTGACAAATCGCGGAGAGTTCGCAAAGAAGCCTGCGAAGCCTTCGACCTCGTTTCCGTCATCGTCTTCCTTTGCCTTGTCCACGGCAAGATTAACCTTGCGGTAGACATCGTAAACGGTGTCCGTGGGTTCAAAGGCAATCTTCACGGCGGTGCGGTTTGCGTCAAGGCTGTTGCCGCGCTTGACGAGAAGTGAAACCTCAATTTCGTTTCGCGCAAAAATGCGGCGTCCCGCAACGAAGCGATTCAGACCGGGGAGTGCGGAAACAACACGAATGTAGGCGGCAATGAGCAGGTGAAGAAGTCCCATGCTTTTGTAGCCTCTGCCGCGCTGTTCCTTTATCCAGCGTTCGCTTTCGGTAATCTCATAGCTGTCCTCATAAAGATTAAAGGAGTTGCCGCGTGAGGACATGACAAAGGGGAGAAATCTTGTGAAGCCGCTGAGTGTGCGGATAAGACGGCCGTCTTTTCTGTCGCTGCCGCCTTTGCTGCCGTAACGTTTTGCCATATACATAACCTCCGGAGGAGAATAATACTCAAAATATAACTATATTATTATACAAGCATATTCCGTATTTGGCAAGGAAAAACGAACACAGCGTGAAAATGGGGAAATGCCGCAAAAGAAGTAAGGAGCGGGCGCGGCACGGATTTTTTCGGCAATATTACAAAAAAGCGTTAGTAAAAGAATGTTTTCTTTTTAACTTAGCGAAAAATTTATTTTCCGAAAATTGCGTCAAATCTTAAACTATTCAGTGTTTTCAATGGTTTTTTCCAGCTTGAAAATTGTGCATTTTTTGACTAAGAAATTGCGCAAAGTTTGTCAAGGCAAAATGCCGAAAAAGCCTTGAAAATCAATGGCTTTTTTGCTAAAATTCTCTTCGCTAAAAGAATATTTTTTATGACAAATTGCCAACGAAGCATGTTGGGAAATAGGGGGGTGTGCTGATGTCATTCAATGCAATAACCTGTATTCAGGAAGCAGAGGAAAAAGCCGCAAAAACCGTGGCCGAAGCCGAGGCTGAGGCAAAGCGTTTGATAGCCGATGCCGAAATCAAGGCGAAGGCGGCAGGCGAGGCAGCCGTTGAAAAGGCTGAATCTGAAATCTGCGAACTGAAGGAAAAATGCGCTGTCAAGGCCGATGAATCGGAAGCTGCAATCAAGGCTGAGACGGAAACCAAAAAGGCCGTGCTTGCGGCAAAGTCCGACAAGCAGATTGAAAAGGCCGCAATGCTCATCGTAGAAAGGATAGTGAACAGCTGATGGCCATAGTAAAAATGAAAAAGCTTCAGCTTATGGTTGTCAGGTCACAGAAGGACAGTCTGCTTGACAAGCTCACCAGACTCGGCTGCGTTCAGATTTCCGAAATGGACGAAATCCCCGCAGGACTGAAAAACGAGAGCAGTGCAGCCGTCGAGGCAAAAGCCGAACAGACCGCCTTCCTTTCCGCGCTCAAGGTTCTGGACCGTTATGCTCCCGCAAAGTCCAAGCTTCTTGCCGCCAGACCCGAAATTTCCGAGGACAGCTTCCTCAGCAACGAGGGCTACGGCGATGAGCTTGAAGCTGCAGAGTATGTGCTTCAGCTTGAGCAGAAGCTCCGCTCGATTGCAGGCGAGGAAAGCCGCCTCCGTGCAGTGATTGAATCGCTGACACCCTGGGCAGCCCTTGATATGCCGCTTCAGACCGTGGGAACAAAGTGCGCAGCCGTGCTGCTCGGCACTATGCCCGCGGAAACCGATTTTGCGGCAGCGGCGGCTGTGCTTGAGCAAAAGGTGCCCGAGGCCGAGCTGTTTGAGGTATCCGCTGATGAAACCCAGCACTACACGGTGCTGGTGTGCTCAAAGGATATGCAGGAGCAGGCGCTTGAAGCAGTCCGTGAATACGGCTTTGCACAGACGGGCATAAGCAGCACCGAGGGTACCGCAGCGGAAAATATTGCGGCATCCGAGAAGCAGCTGCTTGAGCTTGCGGAGCTGAAGAAAAAAACCGAAGCTGAAATAGTTGAATCCGCATCACACAGAGATGCAATCAAGCTCTGTGCAGACAGAGCAGAAACATCGATTAACCGCGCCGAAGCGGAGGGCAAGCTGGCAGGCAGCGAAAGCGTTGTGTGCTTCACCGGCTGGCTCATGGCTCCCGAAGAGGAGAAATTTGCCGAGTGCGTGGACAAATTCGACTGTGCATGGGAAACAAGGGATCCCGAACCCGAGGAATATCCCGAGGTTCCCGTAAAGCTGAAAAACAACAAGATAACCAATGCGCTTAACATGGTCACAAATATGTACGCTCTGCCTACATACGACGGCGTTGACCCGAATCCGCTTATGGCACCGTTCTTCATTCTGTTCTACGGTCTTATGATGGCGGATATGGGCTACGGTCTGCTGATGATAATTGCGGCTGTGCTTGCGCTTAAGAAAATTAAACCCAAGGAGGGAACCCTTTCCTTCTGCCAGCTGCTGCTTTACGGCGGCATCGCAACCTTTGTCTGCGGCGCAATCACCGGCGGCTTCTTCGGCAACTCCCTTGAGGTTATCGGCCGAATTATCGGCAAGCCTGAGGGCTGGGGTGTCCTTCCCGCACTGTTCAACCCCATGACCGACAGTATGATGGTGCTTATCGGAGCAATGGTCCTCGGTGTCATTCATCTGAACACAGGCATGGTGATAAACGCGGTTGAAAAGTGCAAGCGCGGCGAGTATGCCGATGCCATCTGGGAGGAAGGCATGCTGTGGCTTACCCTTGTGGGTATTCTGCTTCTGGTCCTCGTAGGCGGCACCGTAAGCAAGATTGTGCTTATTGCAGGCTGTGTCGGCGTGCTCTACGGCGGAAGCCGCGGTGCAAAGGGCTTCGGCAAGGTCACCAGTATCTTCGGTACCATCTACAATCAGGTAACCGGCTGGTTCGGTGACATTCTGTCCTACGCACGTATCATGGCGCTGATGCTGGCAGGCTCCGTAATCGGTATGGTTTTCAACACCATCGGCGGCATTGCCAACAGTCTGTGGCTGTTTATTCCCATATTCCTTATCGGCCACGCATTGAACTTCGGCCTGAACCTTCTGGGCTGCTACGTACATGACCTTCGTCTGCAGTGCCTTGAATACTTCGGCAAGTTCTATAAGGATGGCGGCCTTCCCTTCCGCCCCGTAACAATAAAATCAAAATACTATGATGTAGTTAAATAAACAGGAGGAAATAAAATGGAATTCTTATTTGCAAACACTGGCCTTGCAATTGGCCTTCTCGGCGCAGGTCTGGCAGCATGTATGGCATGCGCAGGCTCCGCAGTTGGTACCGGTCTTGCAGGTGAAGCAGGCGCAGGCCTCATCACCGAAGAGCCCGAAAAGTTCGGTAAGGCAATGGTACTTCAGGTTATCCCCGGCACCCAGGGCCTTTACGGTCTGGTCGTTTTCTTCGTAGCCATCATGCAGATGGGCCTTCTCGACGGCTCCGCTGCAAACCTCAGCTTCGTTGACGGCTGCCGTTACTTCGCAGCCTGCATGCCCATCGCCATCGGCGGTCTTGTATCCGCAATCGGTCAGGGCAAGGTTGCAGCCGCTTCCGTAAGCCTGCTCGCAAAGAACCCTGATCACTGGGCAAAGGGCATGATCCTCTGCATTATCGTTGAGTTCTACGCCATTCTGTCTCTGCTCGCTTCCATGATGATGCTTCTCTTCATCTGATGCGGACATAAAAAATAGACAAAAAGGCGGGACTTTTATATGAAAGGTACTGAAAAAATAATAGCTCGCATCGAAAACGAAGCCAAGGCTCAGGCAGATGAAATCATCGCCAAGGCCGAGGCTGAAGCCGCAGCAATCCTTGAGGAAGGCAACAAAGCAGCCCAGGAAAAGTACTGGGACAAAATCAGAGCCGGCACAAAGGAAGGCGAGGCACTGGTGGAGCACAGAACGCGCAATGCCGAGATGGAGGCAAAGAAGAGCATTCTGGCCACAAAGCAGGAGCAGATTTCCAAGGTGTTTGACAGAGCAAAGGAGCTTCTTGTCAAGATTCCTCAGGAAGACTATGTTAAGCTCCTTGCAGGCATGGCAAAGGATGCCTCCTCCAGCGGTCAGGAGCTTCTGATTTTCAATGAGTGTGACAAGGCTGCCGTGGGCAAAGCGGTGGCAAAGGCTGCAAACGAGCTTCTGGCTGCGGAGGGTAAGGACAATAAGCTTACCGTTGCAGAGGAAACCCGCGAAATCATGGGCGGCTTTGTTCTGAAGCAGGGCGGCATCGAAGTAAACTGCAGCATCGAAACTCTCGTGGATATGCAGCGTGACAGAACAGCGGCTTCCGTAGCGGCTGTGCTGTTTGAATAAGCGGCGCTGAAATCCCGCGAAAGGGAGGTTAGGAATTGTCTGATAAAAAGTGCGAAAAGGAAAAATATCTGTTTCTGTCCGCACATTTGAGAGCCAGAGAAGCAAAAATGCTCACCGCGGAAAAGGCGTCAAGACTGCTTGATGCAGTAAGCTTTGACGAGGCGGCAAAGCAGCTTTGCGAATGCGGCTATGAGGATATGTCCGGTATGAGCGTGGGTGAAATCTCCGATGCGCTTAACGCACGCAAGGGAGAGGTATTCAAGGATATCACCAATCTTCTGCCGGATAAGGAAATAGCGGATATTTTCCGCATCAAGTATGATTACCACAATGCCAAGGTTCTTATTAAGGCCGAGGCAATGAACAGCGAGAGATTTGACCTTTTAAGCAGCGCGGGACGTATGACTCCCGAGGCAATCGCCACGGCATACAGAGAAGAAAACTTTGTTTTCTGCCCCAATATTCTGGCAAAGGCCATGCTGGAAGCCAAGCGCGTTTTAAACCGCAGCGAAAATCCCCAGCTGGCAGACTTCGTTCTGGATAAGGCATGCTTTGCCGAGCTCGGCGCGGTTTCCGAAAAGCTGGGCAGCAAGTTCATCAAGGGCTATGTTGAAATTCTCATCGACTGCGCGAATCTCAAAACCGCAGTACGCTGCATGAGAATGAACAAGAATGCCGACTTCATGCGCAATGCGCTTATCCCCGGCGGCAGCGTTTTTACCGAGCGTATCGCTTCGGTAAACTCCCCCGAGGCACTTTCTGCGGCATTCGGCGTGTCAAAGCTTAAGGCAGCAGCCGTAAAGGGTGCCGAGTCCGTGAACGGAGGCAGAATGACCGCCTTTGAGCTTGCCTGCGACAACTCGGTCATGGCCTATCTCAAGGACGCAAAGCTTGTATCCTTCGGCGAGGCAACAGTAGTTGCATACCTTGCGGGCTTTGAGGCCGAGCTCACCGCTGTGCGCATGATTCTTACGGGCATGAAGGCGGGCATCTCACCCGACACAATCCGTGAAAGGCTGCGTGATTTCTATGCTTAAAATTGCAGTTGTGGGCGGACACGAAACGGTCATGGGCTTCAAGGCTCTCGGACTGGACGCGTTCCCCGTATCCGATCCCGCGGAGGCAAAGAAGGTTCTCCGCAGCATTACCCGCGAAGATGAGGATTACGCCATCATTTACCTTGAGGAAAATCTGGCGGAGCCTCTCAAGGCGGAAATCGATAAATATAAGGACAGTCCCACCCCCGCAATCATTCTGATTCCGGGCAGGGAAGGCTCACTGGGTCTGGGACTTACGGCGCTGAATGCTGCCGTTGAACGTGCGGTAGGCACGAACATCCTTGAAAATAATTAAGAAAGTCAGGTAGCTATATGAGCGGAACTATATTAAAAGTATCCGGCCCTCTGGTTATCGCTGATGGACTTGCAGACGCAAACGTATCCGACGTTGTAAGAGTCGGCAATCAGCGTCTTATCGGCGAAATCCTTCAGATGACCGGCGACAGCGCATCTATCCAGGTTTACGAAGAGACCTCCGGTCTCGGACCCGGTGCCGCTGTTGAATCCACCGGAATGCCCATGTCCGTTGAACTCGGACCCGGCATGCTGGAAAACATCTATGACGGTATCCAGCGTCCTCTGCCTGAAATCCGTGAGATTGCAGGCTCCGTCATCACCCGCGGTGTTGACGTTCCCGCACTGAACCGCAGCAAGAAGTGGGACTTCGTTCCCGTTGCAAAGGTGGGCGATAAGCTCGTCGGCGGTGACGTACTCGGTACCGTTCAGGAAACCACCGCAATATGCCACAAGATAATGGTGCCCCCCACAAAGAAGGGTACCGTGGTTGAAATCAAGGCAGGCAGCTTCACCGTTACCGAAGTTGTTGCGGTTCTTGAAGACGATAAGGGCGAAAAGTTCGAGCTGACCATGATGCAGAAGTGGCCCGTACGTATCAACCGCCCCTACTCAAAGAAGTTTATGCCCAGCCGTCCCATGAACTCCGGCCAGCGTATCATCGATACTCTGTTCCCCATCGCAAAGGGCGGCACCGCTGCAGTCCCCGGTCCCTTCGGCTCCGGCAAGACCGTTGTTCAGCACCAGCTGGCAAAGTGGTCCGACGTTGACATCGTTGTCTACATCGGCTGCGGCGAACGCGGCAACGAAATGACCGACGTTCTCATGGAGTTCCCCGAGCTGACCGACCCGCGCAACGGCGAGCCCCTCATGAAGAGAACCGTTCTTATTGCAAACACCTCCGATATGCCCGTTGCGGCACGTGAGGCTTCCATCTACACCGGCATTACCATCGCAGAGTATTTCCGTGACATGGGCTATGACGTTGCTGTTCTTGCAGACTCCACTTCCCGTTGGGCAGAGGCCCTGCGTGAGATGTCCGGCCGTCTGGAAGAGATGCCCGGCGAAGAAGGCTATCCCGCATACCTGGCATCACGTATTGCCCAGTTCTATGAAAGAGCAGGCTGCGTAGAGTGCCTCGGCTCCGATGAGCGCAAGGGCTCCGTTACCGCAATCGGCGCTGTTTCACCTCCGGGCGGCGATATTTCCGAGCCTGTTTCCCAGGCAACCATGCGTATCGTCAAGGTCTTCTGGGCTCTGGACTCCAGCCTTGCCTACGCACGTCACTTCCCCGCAATCAACTGGCTGACCTCCTACTCTCTGTATGTTGACACCCTGGCCTCCTGGTACAACGAGGAGTTCGGAGCCGTCTACATGGCAAATCGCGACAAGGCAATGCATATCCTGCAGGAAGAGAACGAGCTTCAGGAAATCGTACGACTTGTCGGTCAGGACGCACTGAGCGCAGGCGACCGTCTTACCATGGAAACCGCAAAGATGATCCGCGAGGACTTCCTGCAGCAGAACGCATTCGTGGACGAGGACGCATACTCCTCCTATGCAAAGCAGTTCAAGCTTCTTGACATGATTCTCAAGTTTGACGAAATGAGCCGTGCGGCACTGGACAAGGGCGCCGACATGAAGGGTCTCTTCGCCATCAGCGCACGCGAAAAAATCGGTCGTGCAAAGATGGTTGCTCCCGACAAATACGAGGCAGAATTTGCCGCAATCGTTGCTGATATGAAGAATGAAATTGATGCAGTTATTGCCGGAGGTGAGGACGCATGATTAAGAATTTTAAAACCATTAAAGAAGTTGCGAGTCCTCTGATGGCAGTCGTCCAGGTTGACGGCGTTACCTACGACGAGCTTGCTGAAATCGAACTCCCCACCGGCGAAGTCCGTCTGGGCAAGGTTCTTGAGGTTGAAGGCGATAAGGCTGTTGTTCAGCTCTTCGACTCAGCCCAGGGCATCAACGTTGCAAACACCAAGGTACGCTTCCTCGGTCATCCTCTGGAGCTTGCTGTTTCCGAGGATATGCTGGGCCGCGTATTTAACGGCATGGGCAAGCCCATTGACGGCGGTCCCGAAATTCTTGCCGAGGCACACCGCGACATCAACGGTCTGCCCATGAACCCCGCAGCCCGTGCATACCCCGCAGAATTCATTCAGACCGGTGTTTCCACCATCGACGGTCTGAACACTCTGGTAAGAGGCCAGAAGCTTCCTATCTTCTCCGCCTCCGGTCTGCCCCATGCGGCACTTGCAGCCCAGATTGCACGTCAGGCAAAGGTTCTGGGTGACGGCGAAAGCTTCGCTGTTGTATTCGCTGCCGTAGGTATCACCTTCGAGGAAAGCGAATACTTCATCAATGACTTCAAGCGCACCGGCGCTATCGACCGTACCGTTGTTTTCTCCAACCTTGCAAACGACCCCGCAGTTGAGCGTATTGCGACTCCCCGTATGGCTCTGACCGCTGCCGAGTATCTTGCATTCGAGAAGGACATGCAGGTTCTGGTCATCATCACCGACATCACCAACTACGCAGAAGCTCTGCGTGAGGTTTCCGCAGCAAAGAAGGAAGTACCCGGCCGCCGCGGCTATCCCGGCTACCTGTACACCGACCTTGCAACCATGTACGAACGCGCCGGCCGCCGCATCGGTAAGAAGGGCTCCATCACCATGATTCCCATTCTGACCATGCCTGAAGACGACAAGACCCACCCCATTCCCGACCTTACCGGCTACATCACCGAGGGTCAGATTATCCTCAGCCGTGACCTGCACCGCAAGGGCATCGTTCCTCCCGTTGACGTTCTGCCTTCTCTGAGCCGTCTGAAAGATAAGGGCATCGGCGCAGGCAAGACCCGTGAGGACCACTCCGGCACCATGAACCAGCTCTTCGCCGCATACTCCCGCGGCAAAGACGCAAAGGAACTCATGACAATCCTTGGCGAAGCCGCACTGAGCGATGACGACAAGCAGTTTGCAAAGTTTGCCGACGAGTTTGAAAAGCGCTACGTCAACCAGGGCAATGACACCAACCGCAGCATCGAGGAAACTCTCGATCTCGGCTGGGATCTGCTGAAGCTTCTGCCCAGAGCGGAACTGAAGAGAATCAAACCCGAGCTCATCGAAAAGTACATGAAGTAAGGGGGAAGAAATTTGGCAAGCACCACAATTACCCCCACCAGAATGGTGCTGAAACAGCTCAAAGGCAGACTTAAAACCGCACGCCGCGGTCACAAGCTTATGAAAGATAAGCGCGATGAGCTGATGCGCCGGTTTCTGGAGATTGTACGTGTGAACAAGGAACTGCGCGAGCGCGTAGAAAAGGGACTCACAAACGCCTTCGCGGCACAGCAGGTGGCAAGCTCCGTCATGTCACCCGAAATGCTGGAGCAGGCACTTCTGTATCCCCGCCAGAGCGTTGAGCTTGACATGAAGTTCAAGAACATCATGAGCGTCAACGTTCCCGAGTATTCCTTCCACACCAAGAATAACGACCCCTCTGAGATTTACCCCTACGGCTTTGCACAGACCAGCGGCGAGCTTGACGATGCCCTGGACGAGCTGGCAAGAGTTTTCGAGGATATGCTTGAGCTTGCGCAGGTTGAAAAGACCATGCAGCTGCTTGCGGAGGAGATTGAAAAGACCCGCCGCAGAGTCAATGCGCTTGAGTACGTCATGATTCCCGAGCTTGAGGAGAACATCAAGTACATCTCCATGAAGCTTGAGGAAAACGAAAACGCCACAAAGGTAAGACTCCTGAAGGTCAAGGAAATGGTTCTTCAGAACGCACACGATTTTAAGTAATAAAATCACCACTCGCAATTGAAGCGAACCGTAAAAATCGGACAATAGACAAAAGCCCCCCCTATGTAGAAAAACAGAAGTACTGCATAGGGGGGTAATATTATGCCGGGGAAATACGAAAAATTGCCTTCGGCAATTTAAAAGAGGTCGGCAGTTCGAATACCGACAAAATGAAATTCCAAATAGAAGCATGGGGAGAGCACGAGAGGGGATTTCGTCAGAACAACGCCGAAAGGTCACGATATCCCGCAAGCGGAACATCATCGACCGACGGCATTGTTCTTCCTTTTCAAACCGAACCCACTTCATTGGGCTTCGGTTTGAGTGTTGATATCCTCTCATAACAAATTGAGCGAAGCGGATAAATCAGCAAGGCGAAGCCTTGCAGCGACAAAAAAGCCCGTTCTACAGAACGGGCTTTTTTTGGAGCTGCTGGGCAGATTCGAACTGCCATAACGCATAATGCTTGCGCATTATGTGTTATGATGCCGGATTTAAAAAATAAATTGCCTTCGGCAATTTAATAAGAGGTCGGCAGTTCTCATCTTTCACAAATGCAAAAAGACAGTTACCCGAATGGGTAACTGTCTTTCTGGAGCTGCTGGGCAGATTCGAACTGCCGACCTCATCCTTACCAAGGATGCGCTCTACCTACTGAGCTACAGCAGCAAAGTTGATGCCCCTTGATTAAGGGGCATCAGTGGCGACCGAGAAGGGACTTGAACCCTCGACCTCCGGCGTGACAGGCCGGCGTTCTAACCGACTGAACCACTCGGCCACGGCTTGATTAATATAACAGATTACAATAAAATTGTCAACAGTTTTTAACGAAATTTTATTTCTTTTTCTTTGCGGCAGCCTTCTTGGCCTTTCTTTCTTCTTCTTTCTTTTTTTCGTATGCTTTCTTTGTGCCGGAATTAATAAGCATGGTTACGACAAAATATGCAATAACGACGCAGATTACGATAGATATCCATGTAGGCATAGTTCAATCCTCCAACTGAATTTATGTTTATAATATACTTAATTGCTCAAATGCTGTCAAGAAAAAGCAGGCATTTGCCTGCTTTTTTTACTGTGTGGAAATTGTGTATCGCACGGGCTTCGGGCGGTACTTTACACCCGAAACGAGACCTACGGCCGCATACAGAGCAACTATTGACGAGCCGCCGTAGCTTACAAAGGGAAGTGTGATGCCGATAACGGGTGTGATGCCCATGCACATACCCACATTGATGAAGGTCTGGAAGGTGATTGCTGCGGCAACGCCGAAGCAGATGAGCATACCGAAGGTGCTGCCGGATTTTACGCCTACGATGCAGCAGCGTATGATTATAATCATAAGCACCAGGAGCACCAGCAGGCAGGCAACCATACCAAGCTCCTCGCCGATGGAGGCGAAGATACAGTCGGTGTGCTTTGCCTCAATGTTGAGCTGTCCGTTTCCGAGGCCGACACCGTTCAGCCTGCCGCTTTTCATTGCGGTCATGGTGCGGGTTGTCTGCCAGCGGATTCCTTCGCTGTTGGGGTCGATGGTGGGGTCATAGGGAGCAAGAATACGATCACGCTGATATTCCTTCAGAACGAAGTTCCATGCAAGAGGAATAATCGCAACGCCTGCAGCCGCACATGCACCGAGCCAATACCATGCAACGCCGCCCGCAATCATCAGCACGATGAAAATTGCCATGAAAATAAGAGCGGAGCCCAGGTCGCTTGTGACAACAAAGAGAAGACCGAAAACGAAAAGCCAGTGACCAAGCATAAGTGCCAGGTTTTTGGGCTTGTCCAGTTCCTTGCGCTCTTTATAGAGGGAAATCTGCTTCGCCATAAGGACAATAAAGATAACCTTAACTATCTCTGAGGGCTGAATACCGATACCGAGGAAACGATACCAGGCTGTATTGCCGAGGCTGTCGCCGGAGCCGAAGGGGATAAGACCGAGAATAAAAACAACGCTGAAGGCCACGAGATATACCCACTTGTCAGCGATGAGGTCGGGGTCGATGACGGTGAACAGCAGGAAAATGCCGATGCCGAGGAACATGGACACGGTCTGAACTATTATATATTTTGTGCCGCCGTCTGTAACGCTGTTGATAGCAACGATGCCGAATAGAGTCAGCAGGGTGCAGATAATCAGCAGAAACAGGTCGGCGCGCTTGAGAAAGTTTCCTATACGGGTAATGCGTGAGGAACGCTTGTGCATGGGCTGACCGCCTTTCAAATCTGACAAAAATTATATACAAGCGAAACATATTTTATCACACTTTTTATCTTTACGCAATGCCGCATATTGTGGTATAATCCTTTTTTAGAGTAAACATTCCATGAACTTTTCGGAGGAGGGACAGACGTGCAGACCTATATCAGCCGCAGTGAAGCTGAAACCGAGGCAATCGGCGAAAGCTTTGCCCGGGAAATACCCGACGGCAGTGTCATCGCCATGTACGGCGACCTCGGCGCAGGCAAAACAGCATTTGTGCGCGGCATGGCAAAGGGCATGGGCCTTGACTGCCGTGTGTCCAGCCCCACCTTTACCATAGTCAACGAATATCTCGGCGACAGAGAACTCATTCACTTTGATATGTAC
This sequence comes from Oscillospiraceae bacterium, assembly GCA_045599385.1. Classification (GTDB taxonomy): domain Bacteria; phylum Bacillota; class Clostridia; order Oscillospirales; family Oscillospiraceae; genus F23-B02. Next base: position 42,334 of record JAZRVW010000040.1, read on the forward strand.
CGCCTCGGCAGCTCCGATGAGCTTTTTGACATCGGCTGGGAGGACTATCTTGCCCGCGGCGCAGTATGCGCTGTGGAGTGGAGCGAAAACGTTGACGACGCCTTCTTCGGCGATGAGATTAAGCTAACCATCGAAAAGCTTTCCGACAACGAACGCAGGATAACAATTGAGGAGGGAAAAGCATAATGCTTGTTCTTGCCCTTGAATCCTCGGCAAAGGCCGCATCAGTAGCCCTGCTGAAGAACGATGAGGTGCTTGCCCAGTACAGCCAGTGCTGCGGCCTCACCCACAGCTGCACTCTGCTTCCCATGGTGGAGGATATGCTGAAAAATACTGACACGAAAATCAAGGATATTGACCTCATGGCCGTTGCTCACGGTCCGGGTTCCTTTACGGGAATACGCATCGGCGTTTCAACCCTCAAGGGACTTGCATGGGCGTCCGAAAAAAGCTGTATCGGCGTTTCCACCCTTGAGGCAATGGCATGGCACGGCATCATGCGCGGCGGACTTATTTGTCCCGTAATGGACGCAAGACGCAGCCAGGTTTATAATGCGCTGTTTGAGATTGCCGATGGCAAGCCTCAGCGCCTTTGCCCCGACAGAGCGATTTCCCTTGAGGAGCTTAAAAATGAGCTTTCAGCCGACGGCCGTATTCCTATGCTTGTGGGCGACGGCGCAAAGCTGACATACGATTACCTTATAAAAGAGGGAATAAACTGCGAGCTTGCTCCCGCAAATCTGCTGTTTCAGAGCGCATGGGGCGTTGCCATGGCGGCACAGCAGTATGAAGCGGGTACAGCCGACGACCTGCTTCCCGTATATCTCCGTCTTTCCCAGGCAGAGCGTGAACGGCAGGAGCGCCTTAAATCAGAGAATAAGTAAATTGAAATATAAGGAGATT
>JAZRVW010000041.1:0-20441 GCA_045599385.1 Oscillospiraceae bacterium
TCAGTAAAGTGTCCGCTTTCGTCGGTGTCGTGTACCAGATATACGGTGACATTCAGCGCACTTTCACAGCGGAACATCTCTGTTTCCGCATCGTACTGAGGCTCCGAATTTTCAAAGCCTCTGAGCTTCACGCCGTCTATGTTTCCGATGCAGGCACAGATATCGCCCAGCAGAGAGGTGCATTCGGGCTCCGCGTGCTCTGCGGCGGCGGGTGTGTAAATCTCAACGCCGATTTTCAGCTCCGCTTTGCTGCCGTAAAGCTCCTTAACCTCGCCGCCGCTGTCGCAGATGCCGAGATAATTACCGCAGCCCGAAGCGGTGATGCTGCCTGATTTCAGACTAACGGCCACGGCGGAGGAGTCTCTGTCCAGCACGCAGCCCGGGTATTTTCTCACCGCAGGAATGCCGCTGCCGTTCAGAGTGGTTACAACCGCATCAAGTACGCTGTCAAACATTTCCGCCACCGCCCTTTTTGCGCAGCACCGCTTCATAATGGGAAACGCTGCCGCAGTAGTAAACGGGTTCGGCACGGAGAGACACGAAGTGCTTCCCCTCATGAACAACTTCTTCACCGCCGCAGGCTGACATTACGCTTTCGGTAAGCAGAAGATACTCCGCACCGTTTTTAACGCCGACGGCAGTGGGCTTTTTGATATTGTCGTGTTTTTTCACGTTTACGGGCGAGATGAAGCCCTTTGCGGAAGCGCCGTCAAGGGTGATGTCCTCGCCGAAGCGCGCAAAAATTCCATGGGCAATTTTCATCCTCTCACCCCCACAAAGCTGAAGCCGCCGTCCTCGAGGTAGGCGGCAAGAATGCTTTCCGCGCTTTTTCGCAGTCCTGCGGCGGAGAAATTATTCTCACCGCGGAAGCTTACGGAAAGATTGCCCGCCCTGAAGGAGCTTATTTCGCCGCTGTTTTCAAGCTCCATGCACAGAGCAAGGGCGAGCATACCTGCGGCGGTTACGAAAAGCTCGTTTATGTCCTCGGGCTTTACGCCCCGACGAAGCTTTTTTTCAAGCTCATTTGCCGCCGCAGAGCAGAACACCCCGAGCACTCTTTCGCTTTCCTCGGACAGCTCTCCGCCGCAAAGGAGCTCGGCTCTCGCCTTAATATCATCATTTGTGTAGCTCATTTTTACCTCCTGAAAACAACTGTCATTCTGAGCGAAGCGAAGAATCCCCTCAATACAAGGAGATTCTTCGTCGCAATGCTCCTCAGAATGACAGTCTTTTTTACTGCATTAAGCCGTTATACCTTCAGCACCTTGGAAGCCTCGTTATAGAGCTTTGCAAAGCCGGAGATGCTGGTGATTGCCGCGCGTTCAAGCTGACGGTCGATAAGACGGTCATACTCAACGGCAACGTCGCCTGCGGTGACCATTTCAAGAGCGTAGCCCTTGTCAAGACCGATGGCGGTGCCGTCGGGAAGTGCGGAGCAGCGGATAAGCTTTGCGCCCAGCGGATTGCCGGGCTCGCCGGTGCCCTGGTAGTTGATGCCGGTCAGAGGATTTTTGAACTCGCTGCAGCCGAGAATCTGCATCATGACATCGGGAGCTGCCAGCAGAGTGTTCATGGTGTAGGGGTCAAACTGGTTCCAGAACTTAAGCAGCTCGGTGTAGGTAAGAGTGCCTGCGGTACCGCCAAGCACGGTGCCGCCCACGGAAAGCTGCTCGGCGGAGTTGGAGTTGCCGTCGCCGTTTGTGATAACGTCGATTGCGTCCTCAAGGTGCATACGCATAATCTGGTTGCCTATCTGACGCAGCATAACGGAGAACAGGTCAAGGCGCTGGAAGCGGATTGCCTCATAGGAGGCAACAAGCATTCTGCCGCGCTTGCGCAGCTTTACAAGGTGGTCTGCGCTCTTGATTTCGGTCTGGGGAATAACCGCGCCCTCGCCCACATAACGCAGGGACTTGTCGTCCTCATCGGCGGCAGAGTAAATGGAGCGGTAGTCCATGCCGTCAAAGCGGGTGACGGTGGCGGTGATGGAGGGAAGAATGTTGCCCTCCTCCATGCCTGCCTTCACGCTGCGGGAAACGTACTCGGGGAAGAGCACGGCGCTTTCGGAGGTAGAGAAGAACTTCTCAACGGTGTCGCTTGAGGCGCCGCGCACCTTGATGTCAAAGCGCTTGAGCTGACGCTGGAAGGCGTCCATGCCCTCAAGGGCGGTACCCTTGTAATTTTCGTTGGGGTCGAGGCTTTCGAGCACCTGCTCAAAGCTCTTGCCGGACTCGGAATACATACCCTTGTCCAGCTTAATCTCGTTAAATTTGTAAGACATATTCGTTTTCCTCCTTACATGATGAAGCCGACGGTTTCGGCGGTGGTGTCGACCTCAAGAATGAGATACTCTCTGCCGTCCTCAGATGCGGTGACCTTGCCGTCTGTGTCGGCGGTGAGCAGGCCAAAGCCCACTTCGGGTGCATCGTCGCCGGTGTAGGCGCACTTGATGTAGCCGTGGGTGAGAACGCTTGCGAAGCCGTTCTCTGCGTCGATGCAGAAGCCTATGAAATTGTCCTCTGCGGAGCAGGCAGCGACCTTGCCGTTGCCGCTCATCTTAACAAAAACGCCCTTTTCGGCGCTGCTGTCGGCGGCAAAGGAGATTACCTGCTCGCCGATTCCTTCAAAACTGACTTTCATAGTTTTCCTCCTTAAATTCTGTACTCGTCACCGATGAAGTCGGTGACTTCGTTTTTGCCCGGAAGCTGTGTCACGGGGGTGAACAGCTCTCCGGCGCGTTTGTCAAAGGCATCTTTCATGGATATAAGCGCCTCGGCGTCCATGAATTCCACGCTCTTTTCCAGCGCGGAGTAGAGCTTTTCGTCTACTGTGAGGCACAGGCGCAGTACCTCTTTTCTGAGCTCACCTATGTAGCGTCTGCCTAGGGAGGCCTCTTTTTCCAGAGCTTCAACGTTCATGCCCTTCATAACTCCCGCACTGCGCTGGGCGGGAACGGCAACGAAGCTCCACTCGTAAGCATCAACGGCACCCTCAAGGGAGGCAAAGCACAGCCTGCCGCCGTATTCCCTGCCCTTTTCGTGAGCGCAGGTGGAAATTTCCTCGCCGCAGATGCTGCAAACGCTTTTTGCAACGGCACAGCCCACTGAGGTTTCCCTCTTGGTGCCGCCGTCTATCTCGCGGATAAGCTCCGCGTTTGCCTCGGTTCTGAGCATATAGGCAAAGCCCTTGAGGTAAAGATAAGGCTCGCCGTCGCAGGTTTTGCGCTCCGTGTCACATACAAGCTCCGTGCGGTAAATTCTCGCCACCTGATTTCCGCTTTTCCACTCATGGTCGCAGATGCCCGTTGCGCCCACAAAAAGCTCACTCAGTTCCTTCAGCGTTTCGTTGGAGAAGCGCTCGAAGTCGCGGTCAATGTCATTGTCGCAAAGGAGCACCGAGAAGATGTAAACGTCTTCCGCGGAAAGCTCGGTCTTTGCAAAGGCGTTTACCGCCTGCAGCTCCTCTTCGGTGTTTACCGCAGCACCGGAGGCTCCGCTTTTGATGATTTTCATTTTTTACCCTCCATAATTTGCTGTGCCTGGGCGTTATAGAGCATGGCTCTCGCCTCCTCAACCTCGTCCTGCAGATTTATGGGCTCCCACTCAACGCTGAAGGAGCAGGCATAGCCGTGCATTCTCAGCCAGAGAGAGCAGATTTTCTCAATGACGGGAGTGAGCGTTCTGCGGATTGCCGTGAGCTCACTTGTCATGAGGTCTGCCTGCTGGGCGCTCATTCGCTCCGTTGTGGACCAGTTGAGGCCCAGCAGGAAGGGCGGAATGCCCGTTCTGGCAATGAGCTGCTCCAGAATCTGACGCACGGGAACCTCGCTGTCAAGAATCTGATTGTCGGCGCCAATCACCTTGATTTCCACATCACCCACGGCAACGAAATCGCGCACGGCTCCGTTTTTGCCGCTCTGCATTGCCGCAGACCATTCGCGTGCAATCTGCTCTGCACGCTCCTGCGCCATTGCCCTGTCGATGATGTCGCCCTGAGGCTTATACACCACCGCAAAGCGCACGTTGCCCGCACGTTCCCAATTGATGCCCAGCGACTGATAAATCTTCAGCAGAATGCCGCAGAGGAAGGGCATGCTTCGGAGCATGGAAACACCGTAGGGCGAATCCGCCTCGGGATTAAAGGGCGTAAACAGTAAAAGATTCTGTCTGGGGAAGGGTTCGCACATGCCGAAGCCCTTTGCTCCGCAGAGGGTGAAGTCCAAAGGTGTTTCGCCCTCTTTAATCTGCACGTCCTCAACGTTTCCGCAGATAACGGCGGCAATATCGCGGCTGCCGAGGGTTACAATTTCGCCTACGGCTCTGCCGCAGGTAATCATGGAGTCAAGGTAGGCGGAAAGGAAGGTGTTGATGCCTCTCTGTCCTCTGCCTACGTTGACGTTTTTCAAAAAATCCGCAAGCTCCTTTTCCGCCGTTTTGTCGGCGCATTTCACCTCAAAGCCGCCGGTAAGGCGCACAATTTTGAGGATAGCGGCATCGACAACGGGTACCGCCTCTCTTATCTGGCGGTAGAGCTTAATCTCTCCGCCGCCCAGAGCCACATAAGAATCCAGCAGGCCGAAAGGGTGGCTTTCATTCTGCCTTATCTGTACGGAGGCTGCTCTGTTTTTTTGTTTTCCCGAAAATAATTTCATCAGTTCCTCCTATCTGTCCAGACCGCGCCGAAGGGACTCGGAGCATCGCAGAGCGAGGTGACAAAATACCGCATATCGTCCATGGCGTGATCGCCGAATTTATAGGGTGCCTCGCGGTTTTTTGTCTCGTCCCAGCGATATTCATAAATCTCCCGAAGCAAATCACGGCAGGTGTGGCAGATTCTGATTTTTCCGCTTTTGAGGGCATCGGCTGTGAGCCTTATGCCCTTGAGGACATCATTGTCTGCCTTCCGAGCGCGGATACCTTCCCGCTGAAGAGCGCTTATGAAGCTGGCTGCGGAGGGGTCAACAATGACGCGGGAAGGGGCATTGTCGCCGCAGAGCTTTTTAAGCTCCGCGACATATTCCGCGTCGGTTTTTTGTCTGCCCTCTTTCCGTGAGTCGTAATAATACTCACGAAGTCTGTACCAGATTCCGTCCTTCTTTCCCCAGAAGCCGAAGGAGCTGGGGTTTGCGGTGCCGTAATCGCAGGAGACGGCAAATTCCGTGCAATTTTCCGGCGGGTCTGTCTGCATGCTTTCATCAAAGAAATCGTAAATTCTGCCCTCGGGCAGCACCCACTCACCGAGTATGAACCGGCGGTAGAAATCACCCGTGTACATTCCCTTGTATCTGTCGATAATCTTTCGGGACAGTGAGGGATTATCCTCCAGAGCAAAGTGCAGATACAGGCAGTTACGGCTTTCGGCTTTTAAAATCCACTCGCGGTAAAACCAGTGCTGCGGTGACTCGGGATTGCAGTTAAACCACATCTTCGAGCCCTCAACGGAGCATCGGGCGCAGGCCTGCTCCACGAAGGAGCGCGGCATGAGCGCCACCTCGTCCATAAGCACGCCCGCAAGCGTCATGCCCTGAATGTGTGATGCCGAGCCCTCGTCGCCGCCGCCGAAGAGGTAAAATCGGTTTGTACGTCCCATGTAGGAGATGTCCATGTAATTTTTGCTCACAAGCTCTTTTACCTCAAAGCCGATGTCGGCAAGCACGGGCGTCAGGGGCTCAATAATGTTGCGCCGCACGGAAACAATGCTTTTGCCGCAGAAGGCGAAGCGATGACCGTCAAAGCGCCGCATGGCCCAGCACACATAGGAAATGCCCATGCAAAGAGTTTTGCCGCTTCTCACGGCGCCGTCGCAGATGATTGCATCGTAATCGCGGTAAGGCGATGAGTCACTCCACCAGGACAGCGCCCTGAGCTGTGTTTCAGAAAAGCTTTCAAACTTCAATTATTTTTCTTCCTTTGAATTAAGCTGCTGTGCCGCTCTGTCAAGTGCGGCATAAAAGTTTTTGCCGTTATCCTTCTGCTCGCTCTCCGATTTCTGAAGTCCGAGCAGCTCACGCAGAACGGCAACTCTGTCAACGAATTTCATTTCCACAGCTCCGCCCGGGCTGCGCTTGATTTCGCTGATAAGAGAAAGGTCGAGGCCGTCAAGGATTGACAAATCCTCTTCCCCGAGGAACAGTAGCTTTACCGCGTCATTGGGAGAAGACTCGGCAAGCATATTCAGAAGCTCATCGGCTTTCAGGGACTGATTGTCCTTCATTTCCCATCACCTCTCTCACCCATAGGCTCAATCGGGGCATTTTTTGCACGTTTGCGTGCAAAAAAATTTTTAAAAAAGCAAAAAAAGACCGCTTGGGCGGTCTTTCACATAGACAGTTAAGTAACAAACGATGTTTTTTCGTTTTTTAACTGGTATTTACATATAAATATGGTATACTGTTCTATGTATTTTTATATATAAATCAATTTCACTATACAGGAGGCAATAATGAAGAAAGTTCAGTTTACGGAAACCGTGCTCCGTGACGCAAGCCAGTCACTCATTGCGACACGACTTCCCTATGACAAGATGGAGCCCATTCTTGACACGATGGATAAAGCGGGCTTTTACTCCGTTGAATGCTGGGGCGGCGCGACCTTCGATGTGTGCCTGCGCTTCCTTAATGAAGACCCCTGGGAAAGACTTCGCAAGATTCGCGAGAAAATGCCCAACACCAAGCTGCAGATGCTTCTGCGCGGTCAGAATATCCTCGGCTACAAGCACTATCCCGATGACATCGTCCGCCGCTTTGTACGCGCATCTGTCAAAAACGGTATTGACATTATCCGTATTTTCGACGCTCTCAACGATACAAACAACCTCAAGGTTGCAATTGAGGAAACCGTAAAGCAGGGCGCTCTTGCGTCCGGCACAATTTCCTACACAACCAGCCCCGTTCACACCATCGAAAAGTACGTTGAGATGGTAAAGGAGCTCAAGGAAATGGGCGTAAGCTCAATCTGCATCAAGGACATGGCGGGTATACTCACTCCCGCAAAGGCATACGACCTTGTTTCCGGCATCAAGGACGCCGTTGACCTTCCCGTTGTGCTCCACACCCACTGCACCACCGGTCTTGCCTTTATGACCTACCTCAAGGGCATTGAGGCGGGCGCCGATGTCATCGACACTGCAATCTCCCCACTCAGCGGCGGTACCAGCCAGCCCGCAACCGAAACCCTGTTCTACGCTCTCAAGGAGCTGGGCTACGAGGCTCAGCTTGACGAAAAAATCCTCATTGAGATGGCAAATTACTTCAAGCCTATCCGTGCAGGCTATCTTGCCGACGGCACTCTGAACCCCATCTCCATGGCAACTGACACCCAGTGTCTCACCTATCAGATTCCCGGCGGCATGCTGTCCAACCTGCTGAGTCAGCTCAAGAGTCTGAATCAGCTTGACAAGTTCGAGGAGGCACTTCTTGAAACTCCCAGAGTCCGCAAGGATATGGGCTATCCTCCCCTTGTAACCCCCACCAGCCAGCTGGTCGGTACCCAGGCGGTACAGAATGTTCTTGCAGGTGAGCGCTACAAGAACGTGGGTGCCGAGATAAAGGCATACTGCCGCGGTGAATACGGCCGCACGCCTGCCCCCATCGACGAGGAAATCAGAGCTAAAATCCTTAACGGCGAAAAGCCCATCGAGGGCCGCTACGCTGATTCCCTCCCCACCGACACCTTTGAGAAGGCCGCAGAAAAGCTGGGCGACACCGCAAAGTGCGAGGAAGATGTACTCAGCTACATCGCTTTCCCGCAGGTTGCCGAAAACTTCTTTGAAAAGCGCCGCGAGCTTGAGGAGAAGAAGGTTCGCTACACAATTACGGAGGCATAAGCATGAACGATTTGATTAACATCAGCATCGGCAATGCCTCTCTTACCGCGCTTCTCGGCTACTGCGTTGTCTTTGTGGGACTTGTTCTGCTCATGTGTGTTGTCATGATTATGGGCAAAATCATGGTCGGCAAGGCAAAGAAGGCGGCTGTCGAGGAAGCACCCGTTGTTGAGGCAATTCCCGAGCCCGTAAAGGAAAAGGCACCCGGCTCTGCAGGTGACCTGAAGCTCTACGATACCGAGCCTAAAGATGCCGCAATGATTATGGCAATCGTGGCGGACTCCCTCGGCAAGCCCTTAAACGAGCTTCGCTTTATTTCCATCAAGGAGGTTAAGGACGAATGAAATACAAGGTAACTTTAAATAACAGAGTATATGAGGTTGAGGTCGAGGCAGGCGAAGCCATGCTGGTTGACGAGTACGAGGCACTTGCTCCCGCTGCTCCCGCACCCGTTGCCGCAGCCGCGCCCGTAGCTGCTGCCGCAGCACCCGCACCCGCCGCTCCTGCCGCGGCAGCACTTGCCGCTGGCGAGGCGGTAAAATCCCCCATGCCCGGCAACATTCTCAAGATAAACGTTTCTCAGGGGCAGAAGGTAAACGAGGGTGACGTTCTCCTTATACTTGAAGCCATGAAAATGGAAAACGAAGTCACCGCCACCAAGAGCGGCACTGTTGCACAGATTGCCGTCACCAAGGGACAGGTGGTCGAAACCGGCACTCCTCTGGTTGTCATCGCTTAAGGAGGTAACCAATGGACATATTAGGTACTCTCCAAAAGCTTGTGATGGAATCCGGCTTTGCCGCATTCTTCACCACCGAAGGCGGCTGGAAAAACCTTGTGATGATTCTCATTGCCTTTGTACTTCTGTACCTCGGCATTGTCAAAAAGTTTGAGCCGCTTCTTCTCTGCGGCATTGCCTTCGGCTGTCTGCTTTCAAATCTCAGCTACTTCATCGGCATGGGCGAAAACGCCCTTTACCACCCTGAACTGTGGGAGGCATTCCTCGACGAAGCAAGCCCCTATTATCACAGCTACGGTCATGTAATGAGCAACGCAGGCCTTCTTGACTTCTTCTATATCGGTGTCAAGGCGGGAATTTATCCCTCACTCATTTTCCTGGGTGTAGGCGCAATGACCGACTTTGGTCCTCTGCTTGCCAATCCCAAGAGTCTGCTTCTCGGTGCCGCGGCACAGCTCGGCGTTTTCGTCGCCTTCTTCGGCGCTGTCGTTCTGGGCTTCAAGGGTCCCGAGGCAGCCTCCATCGGCATCATCGGCGGTGCGGACGGCCCCACGGCCATCTTCCTCACAACAAAGCTTGCACCGCATCTGCTGGGCCCAATCGCAATTGCGGCTTACTCCTACATGGCGCTTATTCCCTTTATCCAGCCTCCGCTCATGAAGCTCTGCACCACTCAGAAGATGCGCGAGGTCAAGATGGAGCAGGCACGCGAGGTTTCCAAGACCGAGAAGATTATCTTCCCCATCGTCGTTGCAACCTTCGTTATTCTGCTTCTGCCCTCCACGGCTCCCCTCATCGGCTGTCTTATGCTGGGCAACCTCTTCCGTGAATGCGGCGTCACCGACAGACTTTCCGACACCGCGCAGAACGCTCTCATGAACATTGTCACCATCTTCCTTGCAACAAGCGTTGGCGCAACAATGGTGGCACAGAACTTCCTCAACGCAGAAACCCTTAAGATTATCCTGCTAGGTCTTATCGCTTTCGGCATTTCCACCGTTGGCGGACTTCTCGGCGGCGTTGTCATGTACAAGACCTCCGGCGGCAGAATCAATCCTCTCATAGGCTCCGCAGGCGTTTCCGCAGTTCCTATGGCAGCCCGTGTTTCTCAGGACGTGGGACGCAGATACAACAAGAACAACTATCTGCTTATGCACGCCATGGGTCCCAATGTTGCAGGCGTCATCGGCTCCGCCATCGCAGCAGGCTTCCTGCTTTCCGTATTCGGCGGCTGATACACAAAACAAAAAAATCAGGCAATGCATCAGCATTGCCGGATTTTTGTTTTCTTCAGCAGAGCGTATTATATTTCTCTGTACATTGCGGGAGCTTCGTCCTTTTTCGCGGTTTCGTTCACGTTCAGCACCTCAACCTTGAGTGTACGCTGACCGAAGGCAACCTCGATGATATCGCCCACCTTTACCTGATAGCTGGCCTTTACCTGCCTGCCGTTCACGCTGACGCGCTCACCGTCGCAGGCTTCATTTGCAACGGTACGTCGCTTTATCAGGCGGGAAACCTTCAGATATTTGTCAAGTCTCATAATTTCACCTCATTGTAAAAACAGCCGTCTATATTATAGACGGCTGTTAAATCGCATGAATTACTTTGCAACTGCGTCCTTCATTGCCTTGCCGGCCTTGAAGAAGGGGACCTTGCTTGCAGGAATCTTGATTTCTTCCTTGGTCTTGGGGTTGCGGCCGATGCGCTCACCGCGCTCCTTGATATCAAATACGCCGAAGCCTACCATCTGAACCTTTTCGCCGGAAACGAGGGTATCAACAATGGTATCAAATGCGGCATTAACAGCCTTTTCGGTATCCTTCTTGGAGAGACCGGTCTTTTCTGCGACGGCTGCGATAAGTTCTGCCTTATTCATGTGTTTTCCTCCTAGTAAATCTATACGGCAACATGCCTTTAATTATATCCCGAAATCCGCCTTTGCAGACTCAGGTTGTATACTGAAATGTCAGCTAAAAGAATTTATCATATTTTTCCTGCTACTGCAAGACTTTTTTTGTAAATATGCTCATTTTTTCACACAATTATCTCATTCTGAGCAGCTTTGCAATTTTATCGCCCTTGGGAATAAGGTTCATATCCTCGGCGGTAATTGCGCGCAGCTTGATAACCGACACGGCGTACACTATCACCGCAGCAATAATGGAAACGCACATGGCCGCAAGCGTAAACATGGTGCCGTCTGCGTGAACCACAGCCTTTGCGCCGTAGAAAATAACATAAGCCACAACGCCCATAATTGCCGTGGGAATCAAGGGACGCAGGAACACGTTTTTCATGGAAATGGGTGCCTTGATGCTGCGGCGGATAAAGATAAGGTTCATGACGCACATGGTGACATAGCAGCAGATTGTGCCGATGGGTGCGCCGTAGATGTTAATCTGAGGTGTTGCCACCAGGAACCAGTTGACCGCAATCTTAACAACGCCGCCTGCAATGATGGAATAGACGGTGAGCTTTTCGCTGCCCGATGCCTGAAGCACCGCGGTGCTCATGAGAGAGAAGCAGACAAAGATTGAGGCTACACCCAGCAGGCACAGCAGCATACCGCCTGCCTCGTGGGCATCGGCATAAAGCACATTCATGATTGGTGTTGAGAGCACGGCAAGTCCTACGCCCATAGGAAGCGCAAGCGCCATGGAAATTCGCAGGGAGTCCTCGGAAATCTTTGCCGCGCCCACATTGTTCTTCTTTACGATTTCAGCCGCAATTGCGGGAACAATGGAAACAGTCAGCGGAGTGATGAATGCGGCGGGCAGATTGAACAGGGTCTGCGCCTTGCCGTAAACGCCGTAAAGGGTTTTAGCCTCCTGATAGCTGAAGCCTGCGGCGTCCTGAAGTCTGCCCATGCAAAGACTGGAGTCAATCATGTTCAGCAGAGCAAGCACAACGGAGCCCAGAGCAATTGGGATTCCGATGCGGACAAGGTCCTTGAATATCTCTCCTCTGCTGTCGGGAACGTCGGGCTCCGCAACAACTTCAAAGCGGTAGTTGCGTGCCTTGTAAATCATCATATAGACAAGCGCCGCAAAGGAGCCTGCCACAACGCCGCAGATTGCGCCTGCGGAGGAAACGGAAAGCTCACTTCCCTGCTTGACAAAGTACCACGCCAGCAGAAGTCCCGTTGCCACCTTTGCCAGAACATCGAGCACCTGGCTCATGGTTGTGGGAATCATGTTGCCGTAGCCCTGGGTAAGACCGCGGTAAGCCGAGGCAACACAGCACAGAAGCACAGCTGGTGAAAGAACCTTGATGCACAGCGCTATGCTGGGGTTGTTCATAAGGTCTGCAAGCCACTCGGGGAAGATGAACATGACAGCCGAGCACACAAGACCGAGTACAAGGAAGGTAAACCACGCAACATTGTAGGTGCGGCGCTCCTGCATAACGCGGCCCTCGGTATGCGCAGCGCTTATCATGCGTGACAGCGCCACGGGGAAGCCTGCGGTCGCCAGCGTCAGAAACACACTGTAAACGTAATATGCGGACAGGAACAGAGCGTATCCGTCATCACCGAGCATATTGCCGAGTGGGATTTTATAGATTGCGCCCAGTATTTTCATAAGAATTACGCCCACGGTCATTATTGCCGCGCCGTGAAGGTAATTCTGTCCTTTTGAAGATTCTTTTGCCACGGATTCAGCTTCCTTTCAGCTATGTGAAAATCGTGATAAATATATACCAATAATATTGCCGTTTCAACAGTAATATGTGGATTCAGGGAACATACTTAAGTACGGCAACCTGCTGAGGTGTGTCGCGGTCAATCGTAATGGTGTTGGTGTCATACCATTTGACTATGGGATAAGGCATATACTGGTCGGTGAAGGCCTCAATGCGCTCAAGTCTGCGGTTGCCGCATTTGTCATGGGCATAGTGCATGGGGATAACCACATTCGCCTCAAGCTCGTCCGCAAGGGGCTTTGTGTAGATTGCGGGCATTGCGCGGAAACCGCCGCAGGCAATCATAAGCACATCTGCATGGGAGATATCAAACTTGTCGTTATCCGTAAGTCCGCAGGCGTAGTCGCCCATATGTACGATTTTGAAGCCGTCCCATTCAATCATGTGCACGGTATTTTCGCCGCGCATGAGTCCCCACTTTTCATCGTGGAAGGTGTCGAACTTTGTGACGGTAAAGGGACATGGCTTGCCCTGACCGGTGAGCTTTACGCCCTCGCGGTAGTTGTGTCCCTTGTGCTCATGGCTCACAAGCACGGCATCGGCGGTAACCGACAGCCGCGGATAACCCATGTCCATGCAGTAATACGGGTCAATTACCACACTGTAGCCCTTATGCGATATTTTATAGCAGGCATGCCCCAGCCATTTAATTTCCATAATTATTCCTCTTAAAGACAGATGCCCCGGAAGGCATCTGTCAGATACTGTTTATTCGTCAAGCAGGTGCTCGCCTATTCTGTAGACATTGCCCGCGCCCACGGTGAGAATGAGGTCGCCGGGCTTTGCCTCTTCCCTGAGGCTGTCTTCAATTTCCTCGAAGGTTTTGAAAAATCTTGCGCCGTCGATTTCAGCCGCCAGGTCTGCGGAGGAAATCCCCAGCGTATTCTTTTCACGGGCGGCAAATATTTCCGCAAGGTAGGTAAGGTCTGGACGTCTGAGCTGACGCACGAAATCGCCGAAAAGCGCCTTTGTGCGCGTGTAGGTGTGGGGCTGGAAAACAACTATCGTGCGCTTGTAGCCGAGGTTTTCCACAGCGTCAAGCAGAGCCCGGACTTCACCGGGGTGATGCGCATAGTCATCATATACATCTGCGCCGTTGTATTTGCCCTTGAATTCAAATCGTCTGCCTGCTCCGCTGAAGCCCGCAAGACCGTATTTGATTGCCGTGGGCTTGATGCCGAGGCAGATGCTTGCGGCGGCCGCCGCAAGAGCGTTCTTGATGTTGTGCTCACCGGGAACGTGAATGGTTACATGCTCAAGCGTTTTGCCCTTGTAGATAAGGTCAAACTCGGTCAGAGGGCCGATGCTTGTTATGTTCTTTGCATACACATCGGCTTTGGGCGAAAGACCGAAGGTCACAACATTGCGTTCAAGTCCCTTGATTGCGTCCATGGTGTTATCGTCATCAAGATTTGCGACGATGTAGCCGTCCTCTGCGGGAACGTGAGCTGCAAACTCACGGAAGGATTTCTTTATATCCTCAATATCCTTGAAGAAGTCGAGGTGGTCCTCCTCGACGTTGAGGATAACCGCAACCGTGGGATAAAAGGACAGGAAAGAATTATAGTATTCGCAGGATTCCATGACAATGGTATCGCCGCCGCCTACGCGGTGGCCTGCCTTGAGCAAAGGCAGAGTTCCGCCTATCATTACCGTGGGGTCCTGCTCTGCGGCCATGAGAATATGGGTACACATGGAGGTTGTTGTGGTTTTGCCGTGGGTGCCGGAAATGCACAGAGCGTTGCGGTAGCCCCTCATGATTGCGCCCCAGGCCTGAGTGCGCTCAAAAACGGGAATGCCCAGCTCACGCGCGCGGATAATTTCGGGGTTGTCATCATGGGCGGCGGCGGTGCGGACAACAAATTCCATATCGGAAGTGATGTTTTCCTTCTCCTGACCGATGATGACCTCAATGCCCTTTTCGCGCAGGTTTGAGGTGCGCTCGCTTTCAGAAATATCGGAGCCGCTGATTTTAAGTCCCATGCCCGAAAGCACCTCTGCCAGAGGCGACATGGAAACGCCGCCCACTCCTATGAGATGGCCGCGTCTGCCTTTATTTAAAAACTCAATAAAATCCATATATTACAAACTCCTCATCAAGATGAAAAAGTTAACTTTTTAGCTATTGAAGTAATTTTTCGCAAGTGATATTATAATTAAAAAGTAGTACGCAGTCAAGCAATACCGAAAAATGATTATTCTGCCGCCGCTTTTGCGGCACGGAGGCATACTATGTCGCAGATTACCCCTCCAAAATACATACGTCAGATTCTTTTCGGTCTGCAGTCACGCGGACACGACGCTTACCTTGTGGGCGGCTGTGTGCGTGATATCGTCATGGACATCGCTCCGCAGGACTGGGATATCTGCACCTCCGCGCTTCCCGAGGAGGTCATGGCGCTTTTTCCCGAGTCACGTCCCACGGGGCTTAAGCACGGCACCGTTACGGTAATTGTGGGCAGCAAGAGCGCCGAGGTCACCACCTTCCGCACCGAAGGTGACTACCGCGACCACCGCAGGCCCGATTCCGTGACCTTTGTTTCCGACCTTATCACCGACCTCAGCCGTCGCGATTTCACCATGAATGCCATTGCCCTTTCCGCCGACGGCATGGTTTCCGACCCCTTCGGCGGCATTGCGGATATTAAAAACCGCACCATTCGCTGTGTGGGTGAGCCCATGCTCCGTTTTAGCGAGGACGCATTGCGAATGTTCCGCGCCCTGCGCTTTTCCGCGCGTCTTGGCTTTACCATTGAATTTGAAACCCTCGGCGCAATCGAGGCAAACGCCCATCTCGCCTCTGAGCTTGCACCGGAGCGTGTGCGCGATGAGCTGGAAAAAATTCTTCTCACGCAGCGCCCCGAAACTCTGAGCGCCGCAGTTTCCTTCGGGCTTCTGAAGCGATATATATCAGGCTCGGGCTGGAAAACGCCCAATTTTGCCGACATTGCAAAGCTTCCGAAAAAGCCGCTTATCAGATGGGCCGCATTTTCAATTATGCTGCAGAAGTACGGTTTTATCCCCTCTGTATACGATTTTCTACAGCAGCTCCGTCTTGACGGGCGAACTCTCCGCTGCTGCGAGGATGCGGCGGAAATTCTCAGAAATGAGCTCCCCTCCGATAAGCTCGGCTGGAAAAAACTTCTGCACCGCTACGGCGTTGACACCGTAAGCTGTGCGGTTTCCGCAAACGAGGCGCTCAACGGTGTCAGCATGGAAAAAGAGCTGCGCGCCGTTCTCAAAAGCGGCGAATGCTTTTCTCTCAAGCACCTTGCCGTCACGGGTGATGACCTGCTTGACCTCGGTCTGCGCGGGCAGGAGCTTGGTGAAATGCTCAACTTTCTGCTGGACTATGTAATGGAATATCCCGACAACAACCGCCGCGAGATTCTTCTTGCTCTCGCAAAGCCGGAGGACAGCTGATGGCAGATATGAATGAACTTAAAAATGAATGTCTCGGCTGTCAGAAATGTCCTTTGGGCGCAGGGCGTACAAACCTTGTGTTCGGTGTGGGCAATGAAAATGCCGAAATCATGCTGATTGGCGAAGGTCCCGGCGAGCAGGAGGATTTGCAGGGCGTTCCCTTTGTGGGACGTGCCGGCAAGCTCCTTGACGATATGCTTGAGATGATTGACCTTGACCGCAGCAAAGTCTACATTGCAAACATCGTAAAGTGCCGTCCGCCGAAGAACCGTGACCCGCTTCCCGAGGAAAAGGACGCCTGCCGCGACTGGCTTAAAGCGCAGATTGACCTTGTGAAGCCCAAAATCATTATATGTCTGGGACGCATTGCCGCCACAGAAATCATCGACAGCGAGTTTAAGATTACCCGTCAGCACGGTCAGTGGAGCGATGTTGACGGCATGCGCTGCACCGCAATCTATCACCCCGCCGCGCTTTTGCGCGATGAGCGCAAGCGCCCCGAAACCTTTGCGGATTTGAGAGAGATCCGCGCTGAAATCCGAAGAATCTGTGAAAGAACCTATGTCTGAACTGAAGCCCCTTTCCCTTGGGCTGCGAAATGAGATAAACAAATATTTCAAGGCCGAAAATTCCCGCAGCGCCGACTACTGCTTCGGCAACTTCTATCTGTGGGACAAGCGCTTTGAGCAGTACGTCACCGTCATCGGAAGCCGTCTTGTGACTCTTCTTACCCGCGGCGGAGAAACCTGGTTTGCCTTTCCCGTGGGCAGCGGCGACCTTAGTCCCGCCCTTGACTTCATGAAAGACTTCTGCCGCGAAAAAGGTATTCCCCTTAAAATCTGCGGTATCTGCAATGAACAGCTTCCCCTGCCGGACGGTGAATTTGAAATTTTCCCCGACAGAGCTTTTTCCGACTACATATATGACATTGACAAGCTTTCAAGCTTTTCGGGAAAACAGCTTCACGGCAAGAAAAATTTCTGCAACCGCTTCGAAAAGGAGCACGACTGGCGTTTTGAGCCCATAAACGCAGGAAACATTTCCTGCTGTGAGGACATGCTTTCCCTGTGGCACAGCGCGGAGGACAAGCGTCTTGACACAAACATCGTATACGAAAACGATGCCCTGCGCAGAGCATTTGAGAGCTTCGAGGTCTTAGGTCTTGAGGGCGGTATTCTCTTTGCAGACGGAAAAGCCGTGGGCTTCTCAATAGGTGAGCTTATCGGCGGCGACACCTTCTGCGTTCATTTTGAAAAAGCCTTCACCGACATTCCCGGCGCATATCCAATGGTATGCCGCGAGATGTCGAAAATGATAAAAGCAAAGCACCACAATATACGTTATGTAAACCGAGAGGACGACATGGGACTTGAATCCCTGCGAAAATCCAAGCTGTCCTACAAGCCTGAATTTATTTTGGAGAAGCATATCGCGATATGGCAAGAGAGAAAGTTACAATAAGAGAATATCACGTTTCTGACACAGCAGAGCTTATTGATTTATGGAACAGCATTTTTTACGATGACAAGGTGCTGATAAAGCGGTTTTACGAGCTTCTGCCCCAGTTCGGCTCGGGCTACGTTGCCGAGGCAGGCGGAAAGATAATCGGCATGGCCCATGTGCTCAATCTTGCGATTGAGCAGAAGAAGTTCGGCTATGTCTATGCCGTCGGCGTAATGGAGGAGTATCGCTCCAAGGGCATCGGCTCCGCGCTTATGGCGCATTGCCGCAGGCTGCACCCGAGGCTCTGCACCTTCCCCGCCTCTGCCTCGCTGTACGGCTGGTACGAAAAAAAGCTCGGCATGCATTACCGCAGCCGCTGCCGCTATGACAAAATTGCCCCCGAGGACTCCGACGGAGCAATCAAGGTGCTTTCCGCCACGGAATATGCCGCAAGGCGCAGTGAGTACAAGCCCGCCGTGCGCTATCCTATGGAGTGGTACGAGTATCAGCGCGAGCTTTGCCGTACCTACGGCGGCGGAATGTTCAGCTACGGCAAGTCCATTGCCTGCGGCTATATCGAAAACGGCGTGCTGAAGATTTCCGAATGTCTCGGCAGCACCGACTTCATTCCCATGCTGTGCTACCGTCTGGGCGCTGACTTTGCCGAGGTGCGCAGACTTGCTTTTGAGGGCGATGACTTCATCTGCTCCAATACCGCCATTGCCGATACCCTTGATTTCGGACTTGCACTTGACTGAAAAAAGATAAAAAAGCGCCACACTTTGGGCGGTGCATCATAGGGATTAGCAGGTTTTGAACGGCCCTTTTCCGCCCATACTTCATAAAAAAATCCGACAATGCGTCAGCATTGCCGGATTTTTGTTATTTTGTCTGGACAAAAAATTTCTCGTTCAAAACTGCTTTGCACCTTGGAAGATAGATGTTTTCTGCAAGACAAGGCAAAAAACGCAGGAATACTGGCGATGTATTCCGAGGCTTTTTAACGCAGTATTGCGGGAAACAGCTTCTTTCAAGGCTGTTAATCCCTATGGTGCGCCGCCCTTCGTGTGGCGCTTTGTTTTTTACTTTGCGTATTCAACAGCCTTGGTTTCACGCAGGACGTGAACCTTGATCTGCCCGGGATAGGTAAGCTCTTCCTCGATTTTCTTTGCAATATCTCTTGCGAGGAGAACCATCTGATCCTCAGTGACCTCTTCGGGCTTGACCATGACGCGAATTTCGCGGCCGGCCTGAATTGCGTAGCTTCCTGCGATGCCGGGGAAGCTCTTGGAGATTTCCTCAAGCTTTTCAAGGCGCTTGACATAGTTTTCAATGTTCTCACGTCTTGCGCCGGGGCGGGAAGCGCTGATTGCGTCGGCGGCCTGAACGATGCAGGCAACCAGAGTGCGAGGCTCAACATCGCCGTGGTGCGCCTCGATTGCGTGAATGACAGCTTCATTCTCGCGGTACTTCTTGGCAACATCAACACCGATAGTGACATGGCTTCCCTCAACCTCGTGGTCGATGGACTTGCCGATATCGTGCAGCAGGCCTGCGCGCTTTGCGGTATTCACATCGGCGCCCAGCTCTGCGGCGATAAGGCCTGCAATGTGGGAAACCTCGATGGAGTGCTGAAGCACGTTCTGACCGTAGCTGGTGCGGTACTTCATGCGGCCCAGGAGCTTTACGATTTCCTGGTTTACACCGTGGATATTGGTCTCGAAGATTGCTCTTTCGCCCTCGGACTTGATGGTAGCGTTGACTTCCTTCTGAGCCTTGGCGTACATCTCTTCGATGCGTGCGGGGTGGATTCTGCCGTCGGCGATAAGCTTTTCCAGAGTCAGACGTGCAATCTCGCGGCGCACGGGGTCAAAGCTGGAAACGGTAATCGCTTCGGGTGTATCGTCAATGATAAGGTCGCAGCCGGTGAGAGTTTCAATGCTGCGGATATTGCGGCCTTCGCGGCCGATGATGCGTCCCTTCATCTCGTCGTTGGGGAGGGGTACGACGGATACGGTGACTTCACTTGCGTGGTCTGCGGCACAGCGCTGGATTGCGGTGACGATGATTTCTCTTGCTCTGTCCTCCGCTTCTTCCTTGTACTGTGTTTCAATTTCCTTGACCTTAACGGCCATTTCGTGTGTAACTTCGTCCTTCAGGGCGTTGATGAGGTAAGTCTTGGCTTCCTCTGCGGTGTAGCCGGACACTTTTTCAAGCATCTCGAGCTGGCTTTTCTTGATAAGGGCGATTTCCTCCTGCTGTACTTCAACCGCCGAAATCTTCTGATTCAGGGTTTCAGTCTTACGCTCGAGGGAGTCGGTCTTGCGGTCAAGATTTTCTTCCTTCTGCTGCAGGCGTCTTTCCTGCTTCTGCAGTTCACTGCGGCGTGACTTTTCCTCGCGCTCATATTCTGCGCGACTTTTGTGTATTTCTTCTTTTGCTTCGACGAGAGCTTCACGTTTCTTGCTCTCGGCGCTCTTTATGGCGTCGTTTATTATTCGTTTTTCTTCTTCTCTTGCTTTTTTGAGAACTCCTTCCGCACTCTTTTCACTACGAAGAATGCTTATGATAAATCCGATTACGAATGCAACAACAATCAGAACGATTGATAACCATGTGGGCATAGAAGTAAACACACCTCCATTCTTTAAGAATTTTGTGGTGGTTTGCTGTGGCGGGATTTGCTGCGATTAAGTTTTAATCTAAGGTAAGATAGGCCATCAAGCGTACCTATCCGAAAAATTGTAACTAATATTCACCCGATGCCTCCCCGGGCATCGTAAATATTATCCGATTTATTTTAGCCCGAATGCGAAGTTATGTCAAGTGTTTATCCCTTTGTTATATTAAAATATTGTATCATTTTTCCTGCAATGTAGACATTGACCGCAAAATCGGGTATAATCCAGCCGAGGTGATTTATCACTTGAACTCACTTACTTTCATCTTTCCCGCGGCAACGCTGCTGCTGATAATCCTCTTTTATCTGGGCACACCGTCGCTCCGAAGGGCATCGCTTGAGTCAAAAGACGCAAAAAGCTTCTGCCGCACGGACTGCCTTGTGCTTGCCCTTATTGTAATTTTATACTCAACCGTCGCATTTTATAATCTCGGCAACACAAAAGCGCCTCAAAGCTTCCGCCATTTTGAATACGGCGACAGCGTCACCGTGGATCTGGGTGAGGACACAGTTGTAAACGAAATTCTTTTTTACTCGGGGCTTAACACGGGCAAGTGCTTTGTTGAATACTCCCACGACGGTGAATTTTTCTATACCGCTGGCAGTATGGACCAGAAATACTCCGCT
>JAZRVW010000042.1:0-4726 GCA_045599385.1 Oscillospiraceae bacterium
ACGATCTTCTTGTACTGGCCGTACATGTAACCAACTTCACGTGCGCCGACACCGATGTCGCCTGCGGGAGTATCGGTGAACTGGCCGATGTGACGGTAGAGCTCGGTCATGAAGCTCTGGCAGAAACGCATAACTTCTGCATCGGACTTGCCCTTGGGGTCAAAGTCGGAGCCGCCCTTGCCGCCGCCCATGGGGAGAGTGGTCAGGGAGTTCTTAAGAATCTGCTCGAAGCCGAGGAACTTGATAACGGAAAGGTTTACAGAGGGGTGGAAACGGAGACCGCCCTTGTAGGGGCCGATTGCGGAGTTGAACTGTACGCGGTAGCCGCGGTTTACATGGGTAACACCATTGTCGTCAACCCAGGGAACGCGGAACATAATCATACGCTCAGGCTCAACGAAGCGCTCGATGAGGCCGGCCTTTTCCCATTCAGGATGCTTGTCAACGACGAGCTGGAGGCTCTCGAAAACTTCTTCAACTGCCTGAAGGAACTCGGGCTGGTTGGGATCGCGCTGCTTAACGTCAGCGAGAACTCTGCTAAGATACTCATTAGTGATCATTGCTTTTTCTCTCCTATGAAAAAAATTTTTGAAAACTATTATTTGGGAACTACCGACATACAGTCGATATTGACCCATCATTCAAATTTTAGTCCTATTGTCCGAAAATCACAATTGTGAGAATTGCTAAATTATTTTGCCCATTTCGTACAAAATTAACAATTTTGCCCTGCTGTATATGAAACTATCTCATGCGGGTTATGAAATACGCAAATTGCTATTGACAAATTATGCAAATGCGTATATTATCTGAAACAGATAACGCGATTGCGTATTTATCGTGTAAGGAGAAATGCGTATGAATAATCAGCTTAGATGCCGTGAATGCGGTGAGGTAATCTTTTCCTGGGAGGAGGCTTACCGCTGGCATGACGGCGGCTGGGTGTGCGGAGAGTGCTTTGACGGCATAGTCGGCGGTCTTGACCGCATGGAAATTGCGCAGCTTATGCGCTGTGAAGTGGTCATGGGGGAGGAACTGGAGAGATAAAAAGAACAGCCCCGAAAGGCTGTTCTAATATAAATAGGAAAGAAAACCGAAAACTTCATTTTTATGTTTATGACAAAATCATCTTGTCGTTCACATCGTTGCTGCCGCCTGCCTTGCTGAACATTTCCAGAAGCTGCGGCACGGTGAGCTTTTTCTTCTCCTCGCCGGAGATGTCGAGAATGACTTTGCCGGAGTCCATCATGATAAGACGGTTGCCGTGGGCAATGGCGTCTTTCATGTTGTGGGTTACCATGAGTGTCGTGAGGTGGTTTTCCTCAACGATTTTGTCCGTGGTTTCAAGAACCTTTGCGGCTGTCTTGGGGTCAAGTGCTGCGGTGTGCTCGTCAAGGAGCAGAAGCTTGGGCTTTTCCATTGAGGCCATGAGCAGAGTCAGCGCCTGACGCTGACCGCCCGACAGCAGACCGACCTTTGCGCTGAGGCGTTCCTCAAGGCCGAGACCGAGAATCTTGAGCTGCTGCTTGTATTCCTCGCGCTCGGCATTGGAAATTCCCCACTTCAGCCCGCGTCTTTTTCCGCGGCGTGCGGCAAGGGCGAGGTTTTCCTCAATCATCATGGTGGGCGCGGTGCCCATCATGGGATCCTGGAATACTCTTCCGAGGTAGGTTGCACGTTTGAACTCCGGCAGACGTGTTACGTCCTTGCCGTCAATAAGAATGCTGCCGCTGTCAATCTCAAAAACGCCTGCCACGGCATTAAGCATGGTGGATTTGCCTGCACCGTTACTGCCGATGACGGTTACGAAATCGCCGTCGTTCAAAGTGAGATTGAGTCCGTCCAGAGCTACCTTTGCGTTGACGGTGCCCGGGTTGAAGGTTTTGCTGACATTTTTAAGTTCAAGCATGGCGTGCACCTCCTAATCTGGACTGAAGCCTTGACTTCCAGAAGGGAATTGCAAGGAACATTGCCACGATGAGAGCTGTGATGAGCTTGAGGTCATTGGTTTCGAGACCAAGCTGAAGAGCAAGCTGGATAACGAAGTAGTAAATTACCGCGCCGATGGCAACGGCGAAAAGCTTGAGACCGAAGTTGCGGAAGATTTTGCTGAACAGCACCTCGCTGATGACAACGGCCGCAAGACCGATGACGATTGCGCCGCGGCCCATGTTGACGTCGGCGGCACCCTGGTACTGTGCAATGAGTGCGCCGGACAGAGCAACCAGACCGTTGGAGAGCATAAGACCGAAAACGATGTTGGAGTTGGTATTAATGCCCTGGGCGCGTGCCATGTTCTGATTTGCGCCGGTTGCACGGATCGAGCAGCCCTTTTCTGTACCGAAGAACCAGTACAGCGCGATGACTACTGCAATTGTGATGAGCAGCAGGATAACCATGGGGTTCTCAAAACCGGGAGCCCTCAGGTTGCGCTGTGATACCAGAGGGGTGCAGTTGAAGATGTTTATGGGCTGATTTGCGCAGCCTTCCATTATGCGAAGATTGACGGAATACAGAGAAAGCTGAGTGAGGATACCTGCGAGGATTGCGGGAATGCCGCACTTTGTGTGGAATATGCCCGTTACAAGTCCTGCCGCCATGCCCGCAAGAAATGCGCACAGCATTGCCACCCAGGGATCTGTGCCGCCCTGCATCATCATAACGCAGACGGCGCCGCCCGTTGCCAGTGAACCGTCAACTGTAAGGTCGGCCACATCGAGTATTCTGAACGTCAGAAAAACACCTATTGCCATAATGCCCCAGGCAAGTCCCTGCGCACAGGTGCCGGGAAGAGCATTGGTAAAGGATTGGAAAAAGCTCATTGTTTACTACCTCAAACTTTGCTTGTTTATAGCGCCGCATGGGCTGAGGTGTGGTTAACCTCAGCCCGATGGGGAATGAAATCAGGCGATGGCAACGTAGCCGTCAACGGGAGTGATGCCCAGCTGCTCGCATACGTCTGCATTGAACATCTTGACGGGATTTGCATCGTACTCAATAGCCATTTCGGAAATGTCAGCTTCGCCCTTGAGAATCTTTATTGCCATGTTGGCGGTGGTTACGCCCAGATTGTAGTAGTCAATGGAGAGGGTTGCGATGCCGCATACTGCTGCGGTACCCTTTTCGCCGGTGATTACGGGAATCTTTGCTTCAAGAACAATGTTGCCGATGGATTCGATGTTAGATGCCGCGGTGTTGTCGGTGGGAATGTACAGTGCATCGCAGGAGTCAACGGCCTTCTGAGTTACGGAGGCAACGTCGTTGGAGTCGGTGAATGCAAATGCGGTTACATCAATGCCCATCTTTTCAAGCTCGGCGGAAACAACTTTTACCTGGTATGCGCTGTTTGCCTCAGCGGAGCAGTAGAGAATGCCTACGGACTTAACGTCGGGAAGCCATTCCTTGAACATTGCTGCCTGCTCGGAGAGAGAGGCAAGGTCGCTGGTGCCGGAAATGTTTGTGCCTACAACGCCGCTGAAATCGTCAATGCCGAGAGCACAGCCGTATTCGGTGACGGAGGTGCCAAGAATGGGAATGTCGCCGGTTGCTGCATTTGCCGCCTGAAGAGCGGGAGTTGCGTTTGCCATGATGAGATCAACGTCCTTTGCAACGAAATCGTTGCAGATGGTGGTGCAGTTTGCAGGGTCACCGGAAGCGTTCTTCACAATGACTTCAATGTCATCGCCGAACTCTGCTTCCAGAGTGTCAACGAAGCCCTGGGTTGCGGCATCAAGTGCTTCGTGCTGAACAAGCTGGCATACGCCGACAACGAGCTTGCCGTCGTCTTTACTGCCGCTGTCGCCGCCGCAGGCGGCCAGTGCAAACACCATGAGTGCTGCCAGAAGGAATGCGATAAGTTTCTTTTTCATTTCGGTATCTCCTTAAATATTAAAAATTGACAAAAACAAAAGCGGCTCTGTCCGAAAACAGAACCGCTGATTTACAAATCAATAATTACGGTGTTACTGAATCCGGGCATGAACAAAAGGGCCAGCATAATATCTGACCTCACCGTAATAATAATAGGAACCCACAACGGGCTGTGCAGTTTTAATGATGTTCTTTGACATGTCATGGACTCCTTTCAAAGTTCTTTGATGTTTTAAAGTATAGTACTTTAAATAGGCAAAGTCAAGCATAAAAATGCACAAAACGAAATAAAAATGTCACCCTGCTTTGTGCAGAGTGACGATGAAATTCACTTTTTAAGCTTGTTTTTAAGTTTTCCCAGGAAACCTGTGGCCTCAGACTGAGAGGGAATCTGGCGAAGCTCCATGACAACGCAGGCGAGAACCAGATTTGACATGGTAAACTCGATAACGCCGTCGGCCAGCTTCTTTCCGCTGATTTTAACCTTGCGGACATTGCGTTCGTAGCTTTCCTGATTCATGACGCCGCGGCAGAGGTACTTTGTTTCGTAGCGTATGCCGCCCTCGACCTCTTCCCAGGTGATGCTGTCGGGCTTGATGATATCAATGGCAAAGTCATCAAAAAACTCGTTGAGCTCGGGACTGTAGGCGCGCATCTGAGTTGTGAAGTTGCGGATATAGGGATTGCTCTTATCCACCTGCTTTGAGGAGTCGTGCTCTGCATTGGCCTTGTAGTCAACGTCAAAATCGCAGCCGTCACGGCGGATTTTCTTAAGCACTATCTTTTTTTCGACATCAACGTCGGGCTTTATGGTGCTGGCGAAATCCTGCCAGCTGCTGCTGTAATCGTCAATGGG
>JAZRVW010000043.1:0-57506 GCA_045599385.1 Oscillospiraceae bacterium
GATTAGCTTTTCTGCGGAAAAGCCACGGCGGTTGCAACATGCCACCGGCATGTTGCCAAGAGCCGCCTTTCGAATCCCCGCTTCAAAGAAAAGCAAAAGAAGAAGACGACCTGAAGGTCGTCTTCTTCTTTTGGTGCTCCAGCGGGGATTCGAACCCCGGACACCCTGCTTAAAAGGCATAGCCCAGTAGTGAAAAATGCTTGATTTATCAATGGTTTCAAGGCTTTTCACAGATTTATTAGCCCCGCATTTAGCCCCAAAGGTTTGAAACGACCTATTTTGAATAAGATAATAATTTGACATCAATAATAATTTAAATATTATATTATTTTTGATACAATCATAAAATGTTTTAATAAAACAATTGAAAAAATGGCGACTTTTTGTTGCTGTTTTGCAAAAACTTAAGCTTCGATTCAAAAATGCCCTTGATTTTTAAATCGTTAATGGCTATAATGTAAAAAATGCAGTCTTAATTCAATTATTTGAGGTGATCGTATGGCATACAAACTTCTAAAAAAACTCTATTATGGAGATGAAAACGTATATCATCAGACATATATTTCACGTTTTGAATCAGAAGAAGCGGTAATACTTGATTTTTCAATAAAGGATAAGCAGGCTTTTTTTCTGCAAAATTCTGAAGTTATAACACTCGCATATAAAATTGCAAAACTAGACAAGGAAGTATTAAAAATAAGTTCCAAGTTGCCTGGCGTTGCAAAGGAACAGTATTCAAAGAAATGTTTAATTGACGAGATTGTATTAACAAATAAAATCGAAGGCGTTCACAGTAGCAGGAAAGACATCGGCGAGGCATTAGACGTTTTGGAGAGTCAGTCAGAAAAAAACGGAAAATGCAAGAGGTTTCAAAGCCTGGTTAACAAATATTATATGTTAATGACCGACGAAGAGATCCCATTAAAAACTTGTCAGGATATAAGGAACATATATAACGATGCTCTTTTGGATGAAGTCATAACTGAAGATCCCCAAAACGCTCCGGATGGAATAATATTTAGGAAAGACTCTACAGCAGTTCATAGTCAAACTGATAAAGTTATCCATCAAGGAGTATATCCAGAAAGCAAAATTATTGAATCAATGGATAAAGCGCTGAAGTTCCTCAACGATGAAACCATTGATCAATTGTATCGGATATGTATATTTCATTATCTCATTGAGTATATTCACCCGTTTTATGATGGAAATGGAAGGTTGGGTAGGTTCATATTAAGCTATTGTTTGTCTGAAACATTAGAACCGTTGGTATCATATCGCATTTCAGAAACGATAAAAGAAAATATTAATTCTTATTATAAAGCGTTTGAAGACTGCAATGATCCGCACAATTTAGGGGATCTTACACCGTTCTTAATTATGCTTTTGAATATGATTTACTCCGCGCTCACAGAACTTAATGATTCTCTAAATAGGAAGCATATTAGCTGGAATAAATATGAAACACTAGTGTCAACATTTCCGGCCGCTGCGAGCGAAAATGTAAGGGCTATGTATAGCTTTCTTATTCAAGCTGCCTTATTTAGTGAAAACGGCATATCTACTGGCGAACTTAAAATGCAATTTAACGGAAGTTATTACACAGTAAAGAAGTTGCTGGAGTCTATTCCGTCAAACCAGATAATTGCTATCAAAAAAGGAAAAGAAAAGCTATATAAAATCGACCTGGATGTGTTAGATAATATTATGCTTATGAAAGATCTTTCCGTAGATTGATGCTGAATTGAATTATCTGTTGGGCATTGTTGCGGATAATTTTAGCCCGAAATTTAGCCCCAGAGCATCATAAAAGCCTGATTTTTAGCCCCAAAATGGGGCTAAAAAGAGGAGACTTGGTGAAATCATCAGAATATCAAAAAACCTTGGAACCATTGAGATTCCAAGGCTTTTTGATGGTGCTCCAGCGGGGATTCGAACCCCGGACACCCTGCTTAAAAGGCAGGTGCTCTGCCTACTGAGCTACTGGGGCGCGCGTCACTATCTTTCGTCGGATTAATTTTCAGCCTTGCTGGCAAGGCAGAAAATGTGACCTCCGAAAGTCGTTCCTTTTCAATCACGACCCGCTTCGCTGGGCTCGCGATTGAGATAAAGAAACAAGGTTGCGGCTTGCGCCGCTGATCAAATTGGCTGGGATGGCGGGACTCGAACCCACTATATCGGAGTCAAAGTCCGGTGTGTTACCATTACACTACATCCCAAACTCTTTGCTAAATAAGGACCGGACCTAAGTCCGGTCCTTATTATATTATGGGGTGGGTAAAGGGACTCGAACCCTCGACACCCGGAACCACAATCCGGTGCTCTAACCAACTGAGCTACACCCACCATATTTTTATTTTGGCACGCCAAGAGGGATTCGAACCCCCGACCTACTGCTTAGAAGGCAGTTGCTCTATCCTGCTGAGCTATTGGCGCATATATCGGCCTCGCTCTTACAGTGGAGCGGGCGATGGGAATCGAACCCACGTATCCAGCTTGGAAGGCTGGTGTTCTACCATTGAACTACGCCCGCATGGCCGTTCCCTATTCAGCCTTAAGATAATAACAATAAAAATGCCGCTTGTCAATATTTTTTGCACATTTTTCTTTATCGGAATTTTGCCTTGTGTGGTCTGCGGCAGCGCAGCACAAAATATTGTTGTGGGAAGCGCAAGCAAAAAGCTCCCCAGACGTTTTCCTCTGTACAAGTTCCCGCGTCGGTGATAAAATAAGCTGCAGAAATCTGAAAAGAGGAGCAGAAATGAAAGCACAGAGGGACTTTCCCCGATTTACAATAAGCGCAAAAGGTACGCGCTGGGTTGAGCAGGGTCACCCGTGGATTTACGACGCGGAAATCCTTTCCTCCGAGCCCGCCGAAAACGGCACGCTGGTTGACGCGGTGAGCGAAAAAGGAAAATATCTCGGCACGGGCTTCCTCAGCGAAAGCAGTAAAATCCGTATCCGCCTCATTTCCCGCAACGCCAACGACCGCTTTGACGAAGGCTTCTGGCGCCGCCGCATAAAATATGCCTGGGACTACCGCAAGACCGTCATGGGCGACGACATCTCCTGCTGCCGTGTCATTTTCGGCGAGGCCGACGGCTTCCCGGGTCTTACGGTTGACCGTTTTTCAGACATTCTCGTGACGCAGGTGCTGTCCGTGGGCATGGAGAAAATCAAGCCCATTATTTTCGGTGCGCTTCTTGACATTCTCCGCGAGGACGGTCAGGAGATAAGCGGAATTTTCGAGCGCAACGATGTTGCCCTCCGCGAAAAAGAGGGACTCCTTCAGTACAAGGGCTGGTACTGCGATGAGCACCCCGATTCCCCAGTAACCGAGATTTGCGAAAACGGAATTTACTACAGCGTTGACGTGGAAAACGGTCAGAAAACGGGCTTCTTCCTTGACCAGAAATACAACCGACTCGCCGTTGCCCGTCTTGCGAAGGGCCGCCGCGTTCTCGACTGCTTCACCCACACGGGCTCCTTTGCCCTGAACGCTGCCATGGGCGGAGCCGAGCACGTCACCGCCGTGGACATCTCCGAAAGTGCCGTTGAGATGGCGCGGAAAAACGCGGAGCGCAACGGGCTTGAGGGCAGAATGGACTTCATTGCCGCAAACGTTTTTGACCTTCTTCCCGAGCTTGAAAAGCAGGGAAAAGCGCCCTACGATTTCATCATTCTTGACCCGCCCGCCTTCACAAAATCACGCAAGACCGTGAAGAGCGCCGAGCGCGGCTACAAGGAGATTAATCTCCGCGCCCTGAAATTGCTGCCGCGCGGCGGATATTTCGCCACGGCCTCCTGCAGTCACTTCATGGAAAACGAGCTTTTTGTCAAAATGCTCAGGGCCGCCGCACTTGACGCGGGCGTTGAGCTGAGGCAGATTGAGGCGCGCCAGCAGGCTCCCGACCACCCGATTCTATGGAACGTTCCCGAAACCGACTATCTCAAATTCTACATCTTCCAGGTGGTATAAAATAACGGAAAAAGCTCTGAAAACAGGGCTTTTTCTGTTATTTACTGTCCTTGAATTGCTTGTTTCAGGGTGATATAATATTTCCATAAATTTTTGAAGAAGGGTTAGAATGACTCAGGCAAAGCGTCTCGGAAGCGGCAAAAAAGACGTTGACATGACCGAAGGCAGCACCGTTAAGCACCTTATCATGTTTGCTCTGCCGCTGCTTGCGGGCAACATTTTCCAACAACTTTATAATCTTGTTGACACATGGGTTGTGGGCAACTTTGTTTCCAACGAGGCCTTCTCCGCCGTGGGCAGCGTCGGTCCGATTGTCAATATGCTCATCGGCGCCTTTATCGGCTTTTCCAGCGGCGCAGGTGTTGTAATTTCCCAGTTCTACGGCGCAAAGCGTGACGACAAGGTGCATGACGCGGTACACACCGCCATGGTAATGACACTCATTCTCGGCGCGGTTTTCACCGTAATCGGCGAGCTGTTCATTCCCCACGCACTGCGGCTCATGAAAACTCCCGCGGAGGTAATTCCCGAATCCACCGCCTATCTGCGCATTTTCTTCGGCGGTCTCATGGGGCTTATGATTTACAACATGGGCTCGGGCATTCTACGCGCCGTCGGCGATTCCAAGCGGCCTTTCTACTACCTTGTGGTCTGTGCCGTTGTAAATATTGCTCTTGACCTTCTGTTCGTTCTCAGATTCCACATGGGCGTTGAGGGCGTTGCCTGGGCAACGATCATAGCTCAGGCCGTTTCCGCCGTGCTTGTGGTCATTGAGCTCATGCGCTACGACGCCGCAATAAAGCTGAAGCTCCGCGACCTTAAAATGAACACAGATATGCTGGGCAAGATTGTGAAAATCGGCATTCCCGCAGCTCTGCAAATGGCAATCACCGCCTTCTCCAACATTTTCGTGCAGTCCTACATCAACTATTTCGGCGCTGACTGTATGTCGGGCTGGACGGCGTATAATAAGATCGACATGCTCATGTTCCTGCCCATGCAGTCCATTGCGCTGGCCTCCACAACTTTTGTGGGGCAGAATCTCGGCAAGGGGCAGGCGGAGCGTGCAAGAAAGGGCTCCCGCACCGCCCTTTTCCTTGCAATTGGAACAACGGCGCTGCTGCTTGTTCCCGTCATGGTCTTTGCCCCATGGCTCACCGCCTTCTTCAACAGCAAGGCCGAGGTCGTGGCCTACGGCACCATGCTTCTGCGCTGGATTTCGCCCTTCTATCTGCTGACCTGCATCAACCAGGTCTATTCGGGCGCTCTCCGAGGCGCAGGCAACAGCACCGCACCCATGGTCATCATGCTGTGCAGCTTTGTGCTTTTCCGCCAATGCTACCTTTACATCATGGCTAATTTCATCTCCAACGAGGTCCTGCCCATCGCCATGTCCTATCCTGCGGGCTGGATTGTGTGCAGCGTCCTGACGCTGATTTATTATCACAAAGTATCCCTGACAAAGCACCGCGTCATATCTTGACGAAACGGCAAGTATGCTGTATTATTTATTGGATAAAGAAAAAAGGAGGAGCTAACATGAGCCTCATTCCTCAGGTAACCTGCCGCCGCTGCAAGCATAAATATTCCGCTTTGCGTCAGCGCTGCCCCAAGTGCAACACACGCATCGTTCGTCAGAGCAGCCGCGTTCCCGGCACCACACCCGACACCGTAAAGGGTACCGCCGCCAATGCAAAGGTGGCCGAAAACCGTAAATGGCAGCTTATATTCGGCGCTATTCTCATAGCCGCCGTTATCATCGCATTCATAGTTATGATTGCCGTCAGCGTAAAGGACGCCGACACCCCCGCAAACAATTCCGGACCCGAAGTGCCCGAAATGTCGGCCGTGCCCACTCCCGCAGCGACAAATGCGCCAGCGCCCACTGAAACACCGGAGATTACCCAGCTGCAGATTTATTACTACAGCGAGGACAAGACCGACGCAGGCTTTACCGCCGCTGTAGGCTCCAAGACTCCGCTGATTCCCAGATGGTATCCCCAGAACCTTGTTGACGTTGAGTACACCTGGAGCAGTTCCGATGAGAGTGTTGTCACCGTCGGCGATGACGGCGTGGTAACTGCCGTCGGCACCGGCACCGCAACCGTCACCCTCACCTGCTACGGAAAGACCGCATCGACAACGGTTTATGTACGTTGATAAAATCAAAAAAGTCTATTGACAAATGCATCGGCATCGGGTAGAATACTCGTTGCCGATGAAAATGGACGATTGGCGCAGCTGGTAGCGCATCCGCTTGACGTGCGGGAGGTCACAAGTTCGAGTCTTGTATCGTCCACCAAAAAGAAAAGACACACGAAAGTGTGTCTTTTCTTTTTGGTAGCGGCTACGCCGCATTTATCCGCTGCGCTCAATTAATATTGAGAGGGGAATACCTTCCCCTCTCAAGCTCACCCCATGCGGAGTTTTTATATAGCGCTTACCTCATGCAAAGTTTCGCATGGGCGCATTGTATTAATCATCGGGTGCGGTTTCTTTTTCCAAAAAGCTTAAGATTACTATAGACAGGCGGCGGCTTTTTGTGTATACTGTTTCTATCATAATTCAAAGGAGAAAGCAAATGATGCGTTGTGTTATCCGCATGATGTACCGAATGTCCATGTGCCGCATGGGCATGGTTTGTCACGGAAAAACGGGTCATGGATTTTCTGCTTTGTGCGTCGGATAGTACGTCACTTAACTTATAAAACGAAGCGGAAGACATGACGTCTTCCGCTTCGTTTGTTTTACAACTGACTCATATAATCAGACCGTACTTTTCGCAAAGCGGAAGAAGCTCCGCTTCCGACAAGGCACCGTCATACAGCGCTCTGCCCTGATAGGCGCGAAGTGCCTTTTCAAGCAGCTCCGCGTCATCGCAGAATATGCACAAGGGATTTTTGACGGTATACTGCGCATCTGAGAACACGGCCACGTCCTCGATGCTGCCGATTTCGATTCCAAACAGTTCATTTTCGTCAAGCTCACAGATATTATCCTCAAGCTCCTCGTCACAGGCGAAAACGCTTGTGCATTCGGCTGCGGGAGAGAGAAGAAATACGTCCTTTTCCGTGGCTGCGGGAAGAAGCTCGGGGTGCGACGGGGAGACTCCTTTGAGCGAAACCGAGTCCAGCGCGGCTTTGAGCGCGGCTATATAACGCTCATCACTTCCGCAGCAGGCGCCGAAGATGCTGACTCCCGCATCGGCAAGCGCCGGAACGAAGCCGGCAAACTCCACGGGGGAAACATTGTAGACCGTCTTTCCCTCTACCGTCACCGGAAGTCCGGCATTCGGCTTGGCAATGAGCGGAATCTCCGCGTATTCATACAGACGCTTTATCTGCGTAAGAATTTCCGCCGGCCCTGCGGAGCAGTTCAGCCCAAAGGCATCAACTCCCATGCCCTGCATGATGAGCAGTGCCGCACAAACATCGGTTCCCATCATCGTTCTGCCGTTTTCGTCACAGCTGAAGCTGACAAAAACCGGCTTGTCGCTCACAGCCTTGGCCGCCAGTACAGCGGCTCTCGCCTCCGGTATGCTTGTCATCGTCTCGATGACGAAAAGGTCAACACCGGCCTTATCGAGAGCCTCGGCCTGCTCGATATATATATCAAACATATCCCCGAAGCTCATGTCACCGAGAGGATAAAGCATACCGCCGATGGAGGAGATGTCACCGGCGACCAATGCTTTTTCACCGGCAACAGACTTTGATATCCCCACAAGGCGCTCGTTATAGTCCCTGACCTCGCTGAATATGCCGTGTCCCTCAAGCATGGCTGCATTCGCGCCGAAGGTTGGGGCGTAGAGCACCTGCGAACCGGCCTCGACATAGGCGCGCTGTATCGTCTCGCAGACCTCGGAATGCTCAAGCACCCATTTTTCAGGACAGCAGCCGGCGGGCAGTCCCGCTTTCTGAAGCTGCGTACCCATGGCGCCGTCAAGTATAAGTGGAAAAGTTATGTTCATAATAATCACCATTTCTTTCCAAGACGCAAAATGCAATCAAAATTCACCGAAACGGTGATTGTTATGGCATCTGTTTCGGTTGCCTCGAAAGAGGCGGGAAACAGGCGTCTTAATAATATTAATCGTTTTAGCGTGAGTTTTCACGCTATTACCTCCGGAAAGCTCATTTCGTCAACGAAGCAGTCGTTGAAGCGCGGGTGGGAAGAAAGCTCTATATATCTGCACTTGCGTTTGATGTCGAGCAGCGTGTTTCTTGATGCGGAATCGAGCAAAGCCCGTTCCGAGCCCGCAAGGCAGGTGTTTCCTGCGGCCCTGATTCGTCCGAGCATTTCCGCGGGAAGCATTCCGATTCTGACCGCGCTTTCGGGACGCATACGGTTGCCGAAGCCGCCGGCGAGATACAGCGCATCAATATCGCCACAGTTCAGCTTTTCCGACTCCATGAGAAGCTTTATCCCTGCCGCAACAGCCGCCTTTGCAAGCTGTAGCTGACGCACGTCACGCTGGTCGAGATATACCTTGTCGGTGAGATAAAAGACTGCTTCTCCGTCCTCATTTTCCTCCAGACAGCCGCTTTCGTCAATGTAGCCCAGCTCAGTCAGGCATGCCGCAAGGTCTAAAAGCCCCGAGCCGCAAAGTCCGACGGCTTCACCGCCGCCGATTACCTCATAGCATAATTCGTCTCCGCACAGCTCGACACGGTTCACGGCGCCATTTGCCGCCGGCATTCCGCAGCTTATCCCCGCGCCCTCAAACGCAGGGCCGGAGGCGACAGAGCAGGTGACGAAGCCGTCCTTCCCGCCGAGAGCCATCTCTCCGTTTGTGCCCACGTCTATGAACAGCGACCTGCCGGGACGCTCAGAAAGTCCGCTGCCGAGAAGTCCTGCGGTAATGTCGCCCCCGATATATGCGGAAACGCAGGGCGACAGATATACCGGAATATTCCCGAGCATCAGCGGCTTGCCGTCATCAAAGTATGTGGCGGGCAAATACGGTGCGGCGGCGATGCCGGACGGGTCGACAGCGGCAAAGATGTGCTGCATGGCCGTGTTCCCCGCAAGAAATATCTCCTCGACCTCATCGAGCTCTACCTCGTGCTCGCGGCATACAGAGAGCAGCATTTCGCTTATCTGTGTGCGTATCATGCCGCTGAGCTTACCCAGTCCGTCGGACTCGTCGATGCAGCAGCCGATGCGCGTGATGACGTCCGCGCCGCAGACGCTCTGTGCATTCCAGCGGCTGACGCTGCCGAGGCAGACACCGTCCGACAGTCTGTACAGTGAAAGTGCCACCGTCGTTGTGCCGAGGTCCACCGCAGCGCCGTAACCCTTTCGGGCATTCTGAACGCAAAAGTGCTCATTCACCGCGTTCCACGCAATATCGCCCGTTCTTTCGGGAAGATATACCGAGCAGTCCCCGTAAAGCACGGTGCCGCAGGCCGTAACGCTTTCCGGTCCCTTGCCGGTGTCAAGCAGCACCCGGCACTTCCCGCACAGACCGTGACCTCCGCAGGGAGACTCAGGAGCAGCGCCGTTTTCGCGCAAAAGCTCCATGAGATTTGCACCGGGGAGAAAGGAACACTCTGTTCGGCTTTGATTATTGTATATTGTGATAATTGACATGGCAATGACCTGTTTAATAATATAACGGTATAACGGTTTTTAACGCAAATGCATTTTACACGAAACGGGTGATTTTTACAAGATGGATTGGATAAAACTTGCCATGGCCGCAGGTTTTGAGAACAGCTGCGAATTGAATACCGCCGCTTTACGCTGTCTGCCCGAGGTGCGTGATATGTGTTCCGCCGACAAATGCGGCGTCTATGGCAGAAGCTGGGCTTGTCCGCCTGCCTGCGGAAGCCTTGACCGCTGTGCCCGAAAAATTGCCTCGTATTCCGACGGCATTCTCGTGCAGACCGTCGGAGAACTTCAGGACGAATTTGACATGGACGGCATTGCCGAGGCGCAGAGACTGCACAAAAGGCGCTTTACCACTCTTGTAAGGCAGGTGCGGCTGCTCTCCCCGGACTGTCTGCCGCTCTCGGCGGGAAGCTGCACCCGCTGTGATGTGTGTACATATCCCGACAGACCCTGTCGCTTCCCGGAAAAGCGGCTTTCATCAATGGAGGCCTACGGGCTCCTTGTCAGCGAGGTGTGCAGCGCCTCGGGACTTTCCTATTACAAGGGCGAAAAAACGATAAGCTTTACATCATGTATTCTGATAAATAAAAAGGAGAATGAAAAATGAATGCCAAGGAAATTTTCATGGAAATGCTCAAGCCCGACGGCAAGCCGGAAAGACAGCTCATTCAGTACGAGGCGCTGAATATCTGGCGCTTCGACCCGGTGAACGCTTATCTGGCGGGCGGTATCGCACCCGGAAAGACCGTCATAAATCCCTGGGGCGTGACGGTATCCTGGCCCGAGGGACACCCCGGTCAGCAGCCCATCGTGACCGATGAGTTCAAGGTCATAAAGGACATCACGCATTGGCGCGACTATGTGACCGTTCCCGACCTTGACGCAAACTGCCAGAACGGCTGGGAGGAATGCGCGGAAAAGGCGAGAGCCGACACAGGCGACAGCAGACTTCTCTGCTCCTTTTCGGCTACCGGTCTGTTCGAGCAGTGCCATTTCCTGATGGGCTTTGCCGACACCCTCACAAATCTCGTTGAGCATCCGCAGGAGATGCACGAGCTCATCGACTGTTTATGCGAGTTCAAGCTCAAGGTAATGAAGCTTGTCTGCGAAAAACTGCATCCCGACGCAATCTTCTTCCACGATGACTGGGGTACGAAGACCCAGCTTTTCATGAGTCCTGAAATGTGGCGCGAGTTTTTCAAGGAGCCTTACAGAAAGATATACGGCTATATCCGCTCTCAAGGTGTCATCGCCATACACCACGCCGACTCCTATCTGTCTCCCATTGTGGAGGATATGGTTGAAATCGGTATCCAGTGCTGGCAGGGCGTTCTGCCCGAGAACGATATCCCCGAGCTGCAGTCGAGACTGGCCGGCAGGATGATACTCATGGGCGGCATCGGCGCCGGCATTGACACGCCCGACTCCAGCGAAGACGAGATACGTGAATATGTCAGCAGGGCACTTAACGAATACTGTCCCGGAGGACATTTCATACCCTCGATAACCTACGGTCTTGCAGGCACGATCTTCCCGCACGTCGATCCCGTTATCGACGACGAGATAAGAAAGTACAATGCCCGTGTCCACATGCCGAGGCGCGCGGTGACCGCGGCAAGACGCACGGCGAGAACCGCCTCCGCCGCTCCTGCGGTGGAAGCAGAGGCTCCGACCGACACCGTCAGCGCCATTAAAGCCGCGCTGATAAAGGGTCAGAAGAAAAAGGTCGTCAGCCTTGTCGAAAAGGCTCTCGATGAGGGAATCGGCGCGTCGGTTATCCTGAACGACAGCCTTGCGGCAGGCATGAGCATACTCGGCGAGCAGTTTTCCGACGGAAAGGTCTTTGTGCCGGAGCTGCTTATGGCGGCAAAGTGCATGAACGAGGCCATGGTCATACTCAAGCCCCTGCTTGCCGGAAGTGAAAGCAAGGTCAGCGGCAGAGCCGTCATGGGTACTGTCAAGGGTGACCTGCATGATATCGGCAAGAATATCGTTAAAATCATGTTTGAAGGCAGCGGTATCGAAGTCATCGACCTTGGCGTTGATACGAGTGCCGAGGATTTTGTTAAGGTCGCAAAGGAGCGCAATTGCGATATTATCGCCTGTTCGTCGCTGCTGACCACCTCCATGAACGAGATGGCCCGTGTGGTCGAGCTTGCAAAGGCCGAGGGCATACGTGACAGCGTGACTATCATGATAGGCGGCGCTCCGATTACACAGGAATTCTGCGACAGAATAGGGGCAGACCTCTGCACCCCCGACGCCGCAAGCTGCGCCAGAAAGGCTGCCGCACTCCTATCCGAAAAGTAAAACGCAAAAATGCACCGGAGAAAAATCTCCGGTGCATTTTTCAATAACATAAGCTTAATTTTTTGCGGCTACTTCGCTCAAATATAGCTGGAGGGGAATACCTTACCCTCCGGCTTTTTATAGCTTTTTCCATTCTTTCTCGCTCATGCGCCACTCGGGAGCAAGGCCGTAAACCGCTTCCGCCCGTCTGCGCACAACCTGACGCAGATTGAAGCCGCCCTTACGTTTGCACCACTCATAAGTGGTGTAGTAGGCAATGTCAACACCGAGAGGAGCCAGCACCTCTGGAGCCTCTGCGTTGAGTAGAACACCTGCCTTCTGCGCGTTCTTTGTCATCTGCGTAAACCATTCGTCCACGGTGTGAACGGTGTCCATAACGTCAAGCTCGCCCATAAGCTCAAGACGCAGGAGCGTGCCCGTCAGTTCAGGGCCGAATTTCATTGCAACGTCGAGATATCGGCAGCAGAGAATCCACATACGCTCAAAGTCATTTTCTGCGGCAATAAAATCGCCGAAGAAGTCATCGCGGTTAAGGCGCACATCGCCGAGAATTTTATCGATAATCTCCTTTTTTCCCGCGAAGGTCAGATAAAAGGTTGAGCGTGCAATACCCGCTTCCTTGCAGATATCGTTGACGGATACGTTCTCATAGCCCCGCTCTCTGAAAAGCTTAACGGCGGCATCAATTATGATTTTTGTGTTTTTCGAACCTGCTTCTGCCATAAAATTACTCCTCGGACATCGTGTCCATATTTTGTGGACATTATATTTTATTTTTCTGTTTTTGTCAAACACAATGTTGCAAACAGTCATTAAATCAACTACAATATTTTTGTGAAAAATTTAGAATGCAAATTATACCGATTGAAATTTGCCGGTCAATTGATTAACATTATTATATAATATTATTAGTAAGCTTCTTCGGAGATGATTCTATGGGTGAGTGGAAGAAAACATGGTGCAATCTCTGCGCCGTAACCTGCGGTCTGGAGCTTGAGGTTGAAGGCGGCAAAATCGTCAGCGTGCGCCCCGACCCCGACAGTCCCCAGAGCAGCGGCTACTGCTGCCGCAAGGGCAGAACGGCAAAATACTTCGTTGACCACACAGACAGAGTTCTCTATCCGAGAAAGAAAGTCGGCGACCGCTACGAGCGTATTTCATGGGAGCAGGCGTATAAGGAAATTGCCGAAAAGGCAAACAAAATCCTTGCCGAGCACGGTCCCCGCTCCTTCGCCGTAATCGGAGCAGGCACCGCAGCCGTGCAGACTCCCTCGGCAACGGCGGCACCTCTGCTTATGGCGGCGGGCAGCCAGTATATCTTCAACCCAATCGGAGTTGAGTTCATGGGTGACTGGTGGAGTCACGGCAGGATTCTCGGCGACCAATGTCATTTCCTTGAGGCTGATGAGCGCAACGCCGAGGTTATGATTTACTGGGGCTCCAACGCCTATGTGTCCCATCAGATGCCGAACTCAAAGCGCATCTGCCGCGAGTTCTCGGAAAATCCCGACAAGATGGCAATCGTGGTTGACCCCCGTCTGTCCGAAACCGCACGCATGGCGGACATGCACATCATGCCCGCACCGGGCTCCGACGCCCTGCTTCTGCGCGCGCTGATTGCCCTCATACTCGAAAAGGGCTGGGAGGACAGGGACTACATAGCAAAGCATACTACGGGCTGGGACAAGACGAGAAAGTGGTTTGAAAACATTGACATAGACGAGTGTCTCCGCGTGTGCGGAGTGCCCCGCAGTCAGATTGAGGAGTTTGCGAAAATCCTCACCACGAAGAAGTGGGGCATGCACCGCGACCTCGGTCTGTTCTTCAACCGCCACGCAACTCTCAGCAGCTATCTGTGTCTTATTCTCATGATTGTCTGCGGAAGAATGCTGGTAAAGGGCGGCAACGTTCCTCCCGAAAAGGTTATCTCTCTGGGCGGAAGCGATGAACGCGACAGCAAGACCTGGCGCACGCCAAACACAAACCGTTTCCCCGTCACGAGAGTTTACCCCGAGGGTGTCATTCCCGATGAAATTCTCTGCGATAACGAGGACAGAATCCGCTTTGCCATTACCTCGCTCAGCAATCCCCTGCGCGGCTATCCCGATTCACAGAAGATGGAGGAGGCCCTGCGCTCTCTGGAGCTTCTGGTTGCCATTGATGCCTTTGAAACCGAAACGGCGCAGATCGCGGATTACGTTCTGCCCTCCACAACCGCCTTTGAGTGCGGCGGCGGCTTCAACATCTTCACTTTCCATTATCCCGAGGTCGTATTCGGCTGCCGAAAGCAGATTGTTCGTCCTCTGGGTGAGGCAAAAGAGGACTCCATGATATTCGCCGAGCTGGCGCAGGCAATGGGACTGGTTCCCGCTCTGCCGCAATGGCTGCACAGAGCAGCGGAGGACGCCGTTCTCACGGGCGACAGAATGAAGTACTTTATGAAGTTCGGCGCGTGGCTTGCCATGGGAAATTTCAAATACTTCGAGCAGGCACCGATAATAATGGCACTTACTCTCGGAAAGGCCATGGGAAGCGCAGACCGCGCGCTGACCTGGGGCGGTCTGCTCCTAAGCCCTCTGCCCAAAAATGCAATTATGACAGCAGAGGTGGACAAAAAGAAATACCCTCTTCTCTCCCGAATGCCGATTCTCGCAGACCTCTGCAAGATGGACGCCGCCTTCAAGCTTGTTGACGACCACCCCGAAGGCGCGGTCATCGCCCGAAGCGATGAGGAGCATCTCTTAGAGCGGCATATAAAGCATAAGGACGGCAAGCTCCACCTCTGGTGCGAGGAGATTGACGGGTATATTAAGCGCGTCACTCCCGAAAACGAGGAAAAGGAGCTTTCTCTCAAGGACGGCTTCAACATGATTCTTTCCGCAGGCCGCCACTCCGATGCCGGTGTTAACACTTCCATGCGTAACACCCGCACCTTCAGATACCGTCAGCCCTACGCGCTTGCCGTGAACCCTCAGGACGCAAAGGAAATGGGCATTGCCGACGGTGAAACCGTAAAGCTCTCAACAAACAAGGGCAGCATTGAAATTCCCGTTGAATACACATGGCAGACCTCACGGGGCTACTGCCTTATGCCCCATTATTTCGGTCTGAAATTTGAAGGCAAAACCTACGGAATGCACGTCAACTTCCTCACCGACCACAAGGATATTGACGAGCTGACGGGCAACGCCCGCTGGCGCTACACTCCCTGCAGAGTGGAAAAAACAGAAGCAAAAAACTAAGTAACATACTTATTTGGAGGAATACATATGGGCGTTTGGAAAAAGACCCAATGCAACTTCTGCGGACTGAGCTGCGGCTTGGAAATGGAAGTTGAAAACAACAAAA
Source organism: Oscillospiraceae bacterium (assembly GCA_045599385.1). Classification (GTDB taxonomy): domain Bacteria; phylum Bacillota; class Clostridia; order Oscillospirales; family Oscillospiraceae; genus F23-B02. Next base: position 15,251 of record JAZRVW010000043.1, read on the forward strand.
TCGTCAGCGTCCGTCCCGACCCTGACAGTCCCCGCACCCACGGCTACTGCTGCCGCAAGGGCAGAAGCGCAAAGCACTTCACCGACCACGGTGACAGACTTAAGTATCCCAAGAAGCGAGTGGGCGACCACTACGAGCAGATTTCCTGGGAGCAGGCGTATAAGGAAATCGCCGAGAAGGCAAACAAAATTCTTGCCGAGCACGGCCCACGCAGTTTTGCATTTTTGGGCGGCGCCCTGGGCTCCGTTCAGACTCCCTACGCTATAGGCAAGGCAATAACCTACGGTGTGGGCAGCCAGTACGTCTTTAACCCCATCGGCATTGAGTTCATGGGCAACTGGTGGGCCCACGGCAAAATCCTCGGCGACCAGATGCACTTCCTTGAGCCCGATGACAAGGAATCCGAGGTCGTAATCTACTGGGGCTCAAACTCCTACGTTTCCCATCAGATTCCCGACGCAAGAAAGGTCTGCCGCGAATTTTCCGAGGAATCGGAGAAGATGGTTATCGTCATTGACCCCCGTCTTTCCGAAACCGCAAGAATGTCGGATATGCACATCATGCTGAAGCCCGGCACCGACTCCCTCTATCTTCAGGCGCTTATCGCCCTCATTCTTGAAAAGGGCTGGGAGGCAAAGGACTACATAGCAAAGTACGTTGCGGATTTTGACAAGGCAAAGAAATGGTTTGAGAATATTGACATCGACAAAAACCTTGAAATCTGCGGCGTTCCCAGAAAGCAGACTGAGGAATTTGCAAAGATTCTGACCACGAAAAAGTGGGGTATGCATCAGGACCTGGGCATCTTCTTCGGACGCCACAGCACTCTGGGCAGCTATCTGCTGATTTTGCTCACCGTAATATGCGGCATGGCACTTGTGCCCGGCGGCAGCATCGTTCCCGAATGTGTCATCGAGCGCGGTACCTTCTGCGATGAGAACAATCCTAAGACATGGCGCGGTCCCGTAACCAACCGTTTTCCCGTTATGAACGTTTTCCCCGTGGGTATTATTCCCGACGAGGTTCTCGGCAATAACGAGGACAGAATCCGCATAATGTTCACCTCAATGGGCAACCCCCTGCGCAGCTATCCCGATTCCAACAAGATGAAGGAGGCGCTTGAGCATCTTGAGCTTCTTGTTGCAATTGACTGCGCCGAAACCGAGGTCACCCGCATCGCCGACTATGTGCTTCCCGGCATGAACGCCTACGAGGGCGGCGGCGACATGAACGCCTTTACTCTCAACTATCCCGAAATCGTTTTCCAGTCACGCAAGCAGGTTGTCAAACCCGTCGGCGATCCCAGAGAGGACACCATGATACTTGCCGAGCTTGCGGAGGCCATGGGAGTTGTCCCCAGACTGCCACAGTATCTGTACAAGGCTGCCGAAGAGGCAGTGCTCACGGGCGACAGAATGAAATACTTCGAGAGAGTACTGTTCTGGACAGCCTCGGGCCACCTCAAATACTTTGACCAGCTTGCAATTGTCATTGCCCTTACTCTCGGCAAGGCCTACGGCAGCGCAGCCCGTGCGATATCCTGGGCGGGCATGCTCACCAGCCCAATATGCGGCAAGGGTCTTGTCACCGCAAAGTACGACAAGAAAAAGCACCCCGTTCTCTCCCGCCTGCCCATGCTCAAGGACTGGTGCGAGATGGACGCCGCCTTTGAGCTTGTGGACAGCCACCCCGAAGGCGCAATCATCGGCTACGCAAAGCCCGACGAAATGCTGAAGCGCCACATCGCGCACAAGGACCACAAGTTCCATCTGTGGTGCGAGGAAATTGATGAGTTCCTGAAGAACATCACTCCCGAAAAGGAAGCGGAGGAGCTCATTCTCAAGGACGGCTGCAACTTCATTCTTTCCGCGGGACGTCACTCCGAGGACGGCATGAACGCCACCATGCGCAACCCCGCAACCTTCAAGCACCGCCAGCCCTACACTCTTGCCATGAACCCCGAGGACGCAGAGGAAATGGGCTTTGCAAACGGTCAGATGGTTAAGGTATCCACCAAGGCGGGCGAGCTCACCATTCCCGTTGAGTACACATGGCAGACCGCACGCGGCTACGTCATGATTCCCCACCACTTCGGCTATACCTTCATGGGCAAAAAGGTGGGTGAGCACGTCAATGTTCTCACCAGTCATAAGGACCTTGACGTCATCACGGGCAACCCCACATGGCGCTACACACCCTGCCGCGTTGAAGCGATTTAAGGAGGTAAGGACATGATAAATATCATTCTTAACGGAAAAGAAATTGCCGTTCCCGAAGGAAGCACCGTTCTTGATGCCGCCAAGGCAAACGGCGTTTATATCCCCACTCTCTGCGCCTACGAGGACATGAAGCCCAAGGCGGCATGCAAGCTCTGTATCGTCAGCATCGAAGGCGAAGACAGCGACAAGCTTGCCTGCGCCACCAAGGTCAAAGAGGGCATGGTAATCACCACCGACAGCGAGGAGCTTTTTGCAAAGCGCAAGGAGACCGTGCAGGAAATGTTCCGTCAGCACACAGTTGACTGCCACCATTGCCTGCGCATAGGCTCCACCAAGGCAAAGGACTTTGACCCGAGCTTCTGCAAGGACTGCTACTTCTGCGACTGCGTCCGCGACGGCTTCTGCGAGCTTCAGGCGAAGGCTCTTGAGTTCGGCATTGACGAGCTTCCCTTTGAAATCCATGAGCACGACTTTGCCATAGACGACTCCACGGGCAGCATTATCCGCAATCCCAACAAGTGCATAAAGTGCCGCCGCTGCACCGACGTCTGCAAGGCTCAGGGCGTGGGCATTCTCGGACTTGTGAAGACCGAAAACGGTCAGACCGTGGGCGCAAAAAATTCTCTCATGGCTGACGGCTGTGTCCGCTGCGGACGCTGCGTAAGCGTTTGCCCCACAGGTGCTCTGTTCATGAAGGAGCACAAGGACGAGGAGATCTACTTTGCCCATCAGTACGGCACCGAAACTGCGGCTCTGGTATGTGCCTGCGTGCTGAGAGAGCTGGAGGAGCTTTTCAAGGCACCAAAGGGCAGCTTCACTCTGGAGCAGGTTGTTGACGGACTTAAGAAAATCGGCATTGACAAGGTCTATGACCCTGCCGCCGCCATGCACATTGCAGGTCACCGCGCCTCCGCAAAGCTTGACGAAATGCTGGGCAAGGGCTGCGTCATCATTACCCGCGACTACGCCGCGAAGAACTTCCTCACGAAGAACTTCCCCGAGCTTAAGGACAGCTTCCTTTTCTACGACAGTCCCCAGCAGATATTCAGCGAAATTGTCAAGGGAAGCAATCCCGAGGCAAAGCTATACAGCATCAACAGCTGCAACTCCTTCGGCGCCGAGGCTTATGAAACGGGCAACGCGGACTACTTCATCAACACCCGCGAGCTTTACCGCATCTTCCTGCGCACAGGCGTAAATCCCGCTCTGCGCAAGGGCGTTTCCCCCGACAAGCTCTGCGATTATGAGCGCTGTGACCGCTACTCAGAGCTGTTCCATAACGGCGGCTGGAGTCTTAAGGGCGATGCCGAGGAGCTTGTTTTCACTGAAAACGGCAAGGAGTACAAGGCTCTTATCTGCCACAATCTCGGACAGGTGAAAAAGGCCGTCGAAAAGATGGACAAATACGACATCATCAAGGTCGTAGGCTAAGAAAGGAAAACGAAAATGAGCGAAAATATTATTTACTGCTATTCAGGCTCAGGCAACTGTCTTGACATGGCAAAGAAAATCGCCGCCGAGCTTGGCGATACCGATATCTGCCTCATGCGCAAGGCTCCCGAAATCACCGATGCCACCGCATATAAGCGCGTTGGCTTCATTGCACCCTGCTACGGCGGCGGTCTCCCCGGAGGAGTTGAGGACCATATTAAGTCTATTAAAATCAACCCCTCCTCCTACAAGTTCGGCGTAATTCAGTATGCTGGTTACAAGGGCTGCGGCCTGCACAAGATAGACGAAATCGTAAGCCTCGACTACTGGACGGGCATGTCCAACCACTGCTCTGCGATCTGGCTCATGCCCCACTACCTCACCATGCCTCCCACGTCACTGAGCGGCGCGCAGCAGCGCAGCGACAAAACCGCAAAGTACATTGCCGACTGCGTAAGAGTCAAGGTCGTCAAGGACAAAAAGCCTCCCAGAAACGGCATCTTCGCTCTTGAGAGTAAGGGAATGCAGGATATCAACAAGAAGATTAACGCCGCCATGAACGTAAACGGCAAGTGCATCGGCTGCGGAACCTGCGCTAAAATCTGCCCGAAGGGCAACATTAAAGTCGTTGACGGCAAGGCCACCATCGGTACTGATTGCATAGGCTGCATGGCCTGTGTTGAATACTGCCCCAACGAAGCAATCAACGTGGGCAAGATTACCGTCAGACGCGCACGCTTCCACAACGCAAACGTAAAGCCCGATGACCTCTGCGAAAGCGTCATTCACATTGATTAAGTAAAAATACACCAACTCCGAGTTCTGCGGCCTAAAGCGCAGGCCATGGCCGCAGAACCGGGGCGTGAGTGGAAACGCTCACACCTTCACGTATTTGAAAAGGAGTTAAATATGAAACGTGAAAAACTCAGGCGCCTTATATTCATGGCGCTGTGCTGCGATCTGGGCATTTTCGCAAAAAAGCTCATTGTTCCCGCAGCAAATATCCTTACCGATTCGCTGCACATTCCCGGCGGCATAGGCACGGGCTTTTCCCTCATGTTCATTGTCGTTGCGGCGGTATTCGTACCGCGCTTCGGAAGCGCAACACTCATGGGCGTTGTGCAGAGCGGCATTGCTCTGTGCATGGGCACCGTGGGCAGCATGGGCGCACTTGCACCCGTGGGCTATATTCTGCCCGCGCTTGTCATTGACTGCGTGCTGTTTTCCGCCCGCAGACTTAAGCTCGGCAGAGCCGAAAGTCTGGTGCTTGCAAACGCGGCCGCCTCTGTCACGGCGTGCCTTGCGGCAAACATGATTGTCTTCAATCTGCGCGGTATCGTGCTTGCGCTGTATCTCTGCGTATCGCTCACAACCGGTGCGGTATGCGGCGTTCTTGCAGGCAGCGTTGCCGCAAAGCTTGAGCCCGTATTCGGAAAGGAAGATATTTTTGAAAAAAAGCATTCTCATAAGCATAGCGGCGCTTATACTGCTGACGGCAGCGCTTGCCGCAGTGTATCTGACAACGCGCACGCCTGACGCTGAGGGCGAAATTCTCGTTGACGGCGAAGCTGTTGTCATTGCCGATTTGCAGCTTTCGCAGGTTGAGGGCAGCGTTGTGAACGGCAAAGGCGAGGAAAAGCAGATTGATGCCCGCGGCATTTGTCTTTCCGAGGTCTGCGGCGGTGATTATACTACGGTCACTCTTACGGCATCGGACGAATACAGAGCCGTCGTAAGCGCCGATGAAATTGAAAACGCATACCTTATACTCTCGGACGACGGCACTATGCAGCTTATTGTTTTCGGTGACGGCAACGCAAAGCGCGATGTGAAAAATGTTGTGAGGATAGATACGGAATGAAACGGAAACGCGAAGAAATCTCAGCCATAATTCTTGCAGGCGGTCAATCCTCCCGCATGGGAAAGTGCAAGGCCGAGCTTGACTGGAACGGCAAAACGCTTCTGGAGCATCAGGTGAGCAAGCTGCGCGCGCTGGGTATAAACGACATCATTGTTTCGGGCTATCCCAAGCACCTTGATGGCACACGCTTTGCTCCGGACAAGTATCTGCTCAAGGGACCTCTCGGAGGCATTCACGCAGGACTTCTCGCCGCAGAAAACTCACATTGCCTTGTGGTGAGCATTGACACGCCCCTTGTGCCCTCAGAAGCCCTCTCAGCGCTCATACAGACCCATTTAAACAGCAGCAGCAACATTACCGTCCTGGCGCACGGAAACGAGATAGAGCCGCTTATGGCCGTTTACGAGCGCTGGCTCAGCGGCATCGCGGAGCAGATTCTTCAAAGCGACAGCACCTCGGTGAGAGTTCTGTTCAGGCGTGCGGGCTTCGGAGTGTTCCGCTACAAAGGCGACGAAACGCTTCTGTGCGACTGCAACACGCAGGAGGACTACGAGTCCGCGCTGGCGCTTCTCGGAAACAAATAAAAAAACAGGCATCGCGTTGCGATGCCTGTTTTTTATTCGGGTGTCTGCTTGCCTCCGCTTTCAACAAAATCCGCCTGCTTCCCCTTCTTTTTCGATGCTTGCATTTTGCGGTGCAAAGGTGTATCTTGTATGGGTTCGTAAGAAGTAAGGAGTTTTTCCATGAAGAAGTTTTCCTCGGGCTTTATTTATATTATCCTCAGCGCAGTGATTTTCAGCACCATGGAGGTTATGCTCAAAACCGTGGGCGGTGTTTTTGCCCCCATGCAGATTACCGTTCTGCGTTTTCTCATCGGCGGCGTTCTGCTCATTCCCTTTGCCCTGCGCTCCGTCAGAAAAAAGGGTGCGCGTTTTGAGCGCTCGGACATGGGCTTTTTTGCGCTCTCGGGTTTCCTATGCGTTGCCTTCAGCATGGTGCTCTATCAGATGGCGGTTACGCACACCAACGCCTCCGTCGTTGCGGTCATTTTTTCCTGCAACCCGATTTTCGTTACCGTGCTTGCCCACCTCATTCTAAAAGAGGATATCCGCCGCAATCAGATTGTCGCCCTTGTGCTTGAGCTGCTTGCAATTGTGATTATCATTAACCCCTTCAACGCAAAGCTGAACACGGCGGGCGTGGCGCTTTCCGTCTGCGCCGCGGTTGTGTTTGCCTTTTACAGCGTTGTCGGCAAGAAAAAGTCTGCTAAATTCGGCAGCATCGCCGTGACCTGCTTCAGCTTTATTTTCGGAAGTCTTGAGCTTATGACGCTGCTCCTGCTGGGCAAAACAAAGGCCGTAGGAGGTCTTTTCAGCGCCGTGGGACTCAAGGTGTTTACGAACGTTCCGATTATTCCCCATGTGCCGCTATGGGCTATTGTGCCGTTCCTCTACATCTGCATCATCGTCACCGCAGGCGGCTATGTCTGTCACATGTTGGCAATGGAAAAAACCTCAGCGCAGACCGCCTCCCTCGTGTTCTTCTTCAAGCCCATTCTTGCTCCGATTTTCGCTTTTGTTTTTCTTCGGGAGGAAATCCCCATAAACATGATTATCGGCATAATCTGCTTTCTTATCGGCTCGGGCATGGCGATTGTTCCCGGGCTTCTCGAGCAGCGAAAACAGCATAAGACATGACAGAAAGGACACGAAGGTGTCCTTTCTGTCATGTCTTGAAGCAGGTCATTGATTTTAATCGGCTTTTGTTTTATATTATTTCCAAAGACTGTTATGTTTTCAAGGACGGAGGGATAGGAATGCTGAAGCTTTTTCTGACGGGCGACAACCACATCGGTCTGAAATACGCAAGCCATGAAAAAGCCGCCCTGCTCTGCGAAAAGCGCATTGAGGCTTTTCGGGATATGGTGCGGGTTGCCAATGATGAAGACTGCGCACTTTTCGTCATCGCAGGCGACTTGTTTGAAAACACCTACGGCATTGCAAAGAGGGATATTAGCAGACTTCTCGATATGCTGTCCTGCTTCAGAGGCACCGTCATCGTGCTTCCCGGCAACCATGACTATTACGACAAGGAATCTAAGCTCTGGCAGTATTTCAGAGACCTTCTGCAAGGCCGCGACAACATCATGCTGCTTACGGAGTACAGACCCTACGGGCTCACGGTGGGCGATGCGGAGGTCGTGGTATATCCCGCGCTCTGCACCTCGCTTCATTCCGCAGCAGGCGAGAACAATCTTGACTGGATTAAAAACGAAAACATTATTCCCGACGCTGTATTCCGCGTCGGCATTGCTCACGGCGCGGTTGAGGGCGAAACCATTGACAGCGAGGGCGCCTACTTCCTCATGAAGCGCGATGAGCTTGAGAGCATTCCCCTTGACCTGTGGCTTATCGGTCACACCCATGTGCCCTTCCCCCGCAATCTTCGTGAGGACGGGTACAGCGCGGGCGAGCGCATTTTCAACGCTGGCACCCATGTGCAGACCGACGTTTCCTGCGGCACGGACGGACAGTGCTTCATCATCGAGATTGACGGCGATAAAAACGTCCGCGCAAAGAAGGTGCCTTCGGGCAATCTGCGCTTTTACCGCAAAAGCATCAGCGTTTCCGCAGGCGAGCTTGAGGAAAAGCTCAGCGCCGCGCTGAAGGGCATGGGTCCCGACTCCGTTGTGGACATCATTCTGTCGGGCGCCGTTTCCGCGGAGGAATACGACAGCCGCGGGGAGATAATCGAAAAGGCGCTTTCGGGCTTTATCGAGGGTACATACATCGATTACGGACTCAGCAGGCTCATTTCAAAGGAGCTTATTGATTCCGAGTTCCCCGAAACCTCCTTTTCCGCCGCGCTGCTCACCGCTTTGCTTGACGAGCCCAAGGAGGCTCAGCTTGCCTACGAGCTTCTGAAATCCATGAAGGAGGGCAAATGATATGCTGCTGAAAAACATTTCCTGCACACAGTTTGCGGGCATGCGCGACAGAAGCGTTTCCCTCAGCGAAGGCATAAACGTCATTTACGGCAAAAACGAAAGCGGTAAAAGCTCCCTTGTAAATCTCATTTCACGCACGCTTTTTCAGAACGCCCGTCTTGACCGCAGAAGTGACAAGACCTTTTTCGACCTTTACTTCCCCGCCGCAAAAAAAGGAAGCCGCATTGCCGCGGATTTTGCCGACGGCAAGCTTTCCCTTGAAACCGAAAACGGCACCTATGTAATCACAAAGGAATGGGGCAGCGAGCCCCGCTGCACGCTTTCCTCCCCTGACGGAGTAATCCGTGACCAAAAGGCTGTTGACGAGGCTCTGCGGGAGGTGCTCATATACGGCGAGGGTGTTTATTCCGAAATGCTCCTTTCCTCACAGCGCAACACCGACAGCTCTCTGAAAACAATCCTTGACGCATCAGCGAAAACCAACGCGAAGCAGGAGCTTACCGACGCAGTTTCCGCGGCCTTTGCGGAAAGCGGCGGAGTTTCCGTCGATGCCGTGGAGCAGGCGGTAAACGCGAAAATCGAGGAGCTTAGGGGAAAGCATTGGGACGAAGCACGAAGCGCACCCGCAAGGAAAGCGGGGCGCTGGACAAAGGAGCTCGGCGAGGTGCTTAAAGCCTACTACGCCCTTGAGGACGCGGAGGCCGTGCTGGAGGAAATCACCCGTCTTGAAGAGGAGGCCGACAGAGCCGCGGCAGCTTATGCGGAGGCAGGCAAAAACGCAGAAGACGCAGATGAGGCATTCAGCACCTTCAGCCGCTTCGCAAACCGCCTTGCCCTTTTCCGTGAGCGCAGCAACACCGCCGAAAGACTATCCGATGACCTTAAAAGATACAAAGCCGCCCTGGCGGCATGGCCCTCCGCCGAAGCGCTTGAGGGCGCAAAGGCGCTTCAGCTTGAAAAGAAAAGCCGCGCACTTCTCGACAAGTACGGGGCGGCGGAAAGCATTGCCCGTGAGCTCAGCGCCGCCGAAGAGGCGGTACGTGGCAGAGCGTGTCCCGAAAAAGCCGAAATCGCCGATGTCAGAAAGGCTCTGGGCGAAATCGGCAGGCTGAAAAACAGCCTTTGCGGAATGAATCTGAACGCACTCATAAAAATGCAGGGCGAAAACAGCATCGAGATAAGGTCTCTCACATCGGGAAGACTTCTTGACGCTTCGGAGGCAAACGTTGCCGTCACCGAGGCCGTCAGCATCGTAATTCCCGACGTAATGGAAATGGTGCTTTCGCCTGCCGATGTCGACGTCAGCAAAACCGAAACGGAAATCGCCCTGAAAAACGCCCTAGTCAGCGAAATCCTCGGCAGCTACGGTGTTGACAGCCCCGAGGCTCTTGAGGAGCTTGAAAAGAGCATTTCCGACGCAAAGAGCAGGGCAGAAAACCTCAGAGAAAAGCTGGGCATCGTTCTGGGCGGAGCAGAGCTTGACGCTCTCAGCGCGGAGGCAGATGCCATTGAAAAGGCACCACGCCAGACCGCCGAAATAGAAAAGGAAATTTCCGCACTCTGCGGAAACGCCGACCTTGCAGGCTTCATTGCAAAAACCGAAGCTCTTCTCGAGCGTTATATAAGCGAATATACAAGCGAAAACGCTCTGCGCGGAAAAATTTCCGACACCGAGGCGGAGCTTGAAAAAGCGCAGCAGGAGCTGCGCAGTACAGAAGATATTCCTCCCGAATATATGGGCATCGCGGACCCCGACGGCTATCTCGGTGAGCTGAAAAGCCGTGCCGATATCGTGAACGGGCTTCGCGAAAACGCGCTCACAAAAAAGGTTTCCGCAGAAAGCAAGCTCGAAAGCTACAAGGAAAATCTTTCGGGTGACCCCGGGGAAGAGGCAGAGAAAGCCCGCCGCGCCTTTGAAGAGCAGAAGGCGCTTCTCGGTCACTGGCGGCATATCGCCGAGGTGCTTGCAGAGCAGAAATCCCGCCTCCAAAGCGACCCCATGAGCGACATTGCGGAAAGCTTCACCCGCTATCTCGGCATAATATCCGGCGGCAGAGTCGCCTCCGAATTTACCGAGTCCGGCAAGCTGAGCATGAATGTTTACAGCGGTGACCGCCTGCTTGACTACGACAGGCTGTCCGAGGGCACAAAGGAAACCGTTTCCCTTGCCTTCAGACTTGCGGTGCTTGACCATCTGTTCCCAAACGGCAGAGGCGTCATTGTTTTCGACGACCCGCTTTCCGACATGGATGCGGAGCGTGCGGAACAGTCCATAAGGCTGATAAAAGATGCCGCCCAACGCCACCAGGTCATATTCCTCACCTGCCGCGAGGAATATCTTCAGGCGCTCGGCGGAAACATAATCCGTATATAGCAAAAACCGGTAATACCTCAGTATTACCGGTTTTGTTTTATTTCTTAGTTCGGTTTTTCAGCTCATAGTATCTGCGCAGGGCTTCATCGTACTCCTTCTGTGCGTTTTCAAGCGCAGACTGTGTGCTTTCAATTGCTTTCTCTTTCTCAGTCATTTGCTCTGCTTCGGGCTTTATGACGGGCTCGGGAAGCTCAAGAGCTTCGGGCTCTTCATCTGCCGTGGGCTCTTCGTCAGGCGCGTCGGTACCGAGCACCTCCGAGAAGACCGCGGCATAAGCCGCTTCGTTCTCCTCACGTGGAAGCTGATTTTTTACACCCTCAAGCTCCGCTTTGACAGCCTTTTTATGACCCGCTTTAACCGCAAGCATAAACACGAATGCCGCTATTGTCAGCAGCCACATGGCAAAGGCGGGAACCGTGCCCTGAAAGTTTTCCTCACCGTGAGGATGTGCAAAGTTCGTGTATCCGACAAAAATTCCGAAAACATTCAGCACCATAAGGGCTGCGAAAAGGATTTTACTTCTCTTTACGGCGCGTTCCCTGCCGCGCAGCGCGGAAATCGCAGCGCAGATTCCGAATATGCCCGAAAGAATCAGACCCAGCGCCAGAACAAATCTGACAACCATTTCACGTCCGAGGTCTTTTTCATAATCGCTTACATAGAACCGGAATGCCTGGGTTACCTGGCGGCACTTATCATAGTCAAGGCGGGGCTCCCCGTTTTCAAGGGCAAGGATTTTGCCCTCGTCATTATGGAGATAAATATCAAAGCCCTCGTCAAAGCGTGCCTCAACACCCTTGACCGCAACATCGCCGTTTCGTTTGCAGATAGGCTCCATCTCAAAGCAGGTCACAACCGCTTCCCTGACGGTGTCAACAGCTGCCTGAAATTCATCAAGCGATGCCTTGCCGTCTTCAACCACCTTTGCGGCATCATCAAGCTGGCTTTCCGCATAGGCAAGCTGCGATGCGCCGTTGTCAATGGTGGAGTAGCCCTCGTCAAGCTGCTTCTTTGCCTCCGCAAGCTCATTCTCTGCCTTCTGGATTTCGGCCTTGGATTTTTTCATTTCCGCATCGGCAGCCTCATATTCCGCAAGCTTGGCGTTTGCTTCGGCAATCTGCTGGCCCATGGTCTGAGAGAACTGGTTAATATCGTTGGGCAGGTAAATTCCCCTGCTTGCAGCAGCGGGAACAACTATCGCAACGAACCATGCGTCAACAGAAGGGAAACCCGGAATCCTGTCCAGAACGCCGGATTTAAATCTTGCATAGGTGTCCACATAGGGCTGAAGCTGCTCAAGCTGTGCCACCGCTTCCTTGCCCTCTTCATAGGCGGGACGCGCCTCCTCCATTTTCGCTTCCGCTACGGCATACTGCGCCTTTGCATCTTTCAGCTGGGCTTCGGCATCATCATAAATTTTCTGCGCCTCGGCCATTTTGCTTCTGCCGTCGCTGATAACATACTTGCCGTTGTCAATCTGCCGGCGGCCTTCAAGGAGCTTCTCGTCACCCTCAAAGCAGGCCTCCACGCCCTCAGCATAGATTTCCTCGTTGTCCTGCAAAAGTGTTATAGCCTCATCAAGCTTGTCAATGGGCTCAATCATATCGCCGAGATTGTCCTTTGCGGACTTCAGAATATACCATTCCACTCCGCCCAGAGCGCCGCCGGCAATTCCCACAAGACTCATGAGGATAAGCAGTATACTTACTATTACATTGAAAGCAGTTCGTTTCATTTCCGTGCCTTCCGAAAACATCAATATAGTATTACTATTTTAAACTTATTTCAATGTGGTGTCAACCGGCACAACTTGTATCGCAGAGCCGGTCCGCCCCAAGATAATGATTTGACAAATAAAAATGAGGCAAGCTGAAAGCTTGCCCCATTTTTAAATCGCACCTGAAATTATGCGCCGAAGATGCCGGCGATTGCGTTTACGATGTTGGTGATTGCGCTGAAGTCGAAGCCGAGGCCGAGTGCGCCAGCAACGTCGCCGATCTTATCCATGATGCCGCCGAAGGACTCGGCGAAGCTGGGCTGCTGGGGGATGAGCTTCTCAAAACCGCCGATGATGTCGCCAATCTTGATTTCCTTTACGATTGCAAGAATTCCGTCCATAATTTTTCTCCTTAAAAAAATTTTTTTAATGAAAACTAAGCTTAGTGCCGTTTTGCTGTATTAGATTATATATTACTGCCTGTACATAGTCAACACAAAAATTTAGACAAATTTCTGATATCTGTTTGGTTAATTTTGCCGAAAAATTTACAAATCAGTAATAATTTATGTTAACTGCACAAATTATTCCGGAATTTTTGTAACAAATCAATAAACAATTTGATGTTTTTCCATTTACTTACATCTGTGTATGCTTCCAGTTTGTACCAGCGGCATTTCGGCTTAGTCAGTCAATATGTATTACAGCCTGCATGAGCTCCTCAACCTTGATTTTGGGGTTATGGTAATGCTCGCGCTTGTCGGTGATTTTACCCAGAGAGATTGCGCCGTTGGGGCAGTACTGCAGGCAGCTCAGGCACTGAATACACTCGCGTCCGAACTGAGCTTTTCCATTCACCAGCGTGATATTACCCTTGGGGCAGAGGCGGGTGCACTGGCCGCAGCCGATGCAGGCATCGCTGACGGCGAATTTTTTGGATTTCAGCTTTGCGATTAAGGGCCAGCCGGCGCTTTCCACGGCATTGACCATCTTCTTGGGCGCTGCCTTGGTGGCGCGCTTTGCCAGCACGTCCTGTCCGATTTTCTTTGCCTTTTTCTCGCTGCGTTTCTGGGCAAGCTTCGGACCTACGGGAGGCATCTGGAGCTTGTGGGGGAACAGCCAGATACATGAGCACTGATGGGAAACTCCCGCCCAGTAGTTCAGCCACACAATCTTGTTTACCTTGTGCATTCCGCAGCCCATGTAGCCCGCATAGCTCACCACGCCGAACTTGTAGGCGTCGTAATCGATTTTTATGGATTTGATGCTTTCCTCAACGCCGCCGGGAAGACCGCCGCCGTAGCAGGGGAATACAAATCCAACGCGCTCATAGCCGCGTGCGTCGGTTATCTCGGGTGCCTTTCGCATCATAACAATGTCGGTGTTGCCCAGCTCCTTTGCGATGTTCTTTGCGATGTCAAGGCAGTTGCCCGTGCCGGAGTAGCAGTAAATTATATTCTTGCTCATGGTAATCCTCCTTGGAAATTTGTTGAAATCATTGTACACCGAAAATTGCGTCTGCGCAATAAAAAAGACTCACCTTTCGGTGAGTCTTTTTTATTTTACATGCCGTAGTCTGCTCTGCGGATAAGCTCAAGCTGGAGCTCCTTGTTCAGAGAAGTGAAGTAGGCGTTGTAGCCCGAGATACGAACCATGAGGTCGCGGTAGGCGTCGGGATTTGCCATGGCCGCACGCATGGTGTCGCTGGACACCACGTTGAACTGCATCTGCATGCCGCCCAGAGTAGAATATGCCTTGGCGTAGCTTGTGAGATGCTCAACAGTTTCCGCGTGGGTATCCTTGGGTGCAGGATTTACCTTGACGTTGAAGGCGATATTGTTGTTCATGCTGGTGGGCTCAAGACGTGTTACGTCCTTGATGTTATCCAGAAGGCTCTTGGAGGCGTTTGCTTCGGGGGTGAGGCCCGGAGTAAAGGGAAGACCTGCAAGGCGTCCTGAGGGAAGTGCGCCCGCCAGAGTGCCGAAGGCAACGTGGTTGGACATGCTCCAGAATCCCGTGGTGTAGTGACCGCCGCGGAAGTTTTTGTGCTCCCAGAAGCAGTCCTTCATGAACTTGGTTACGCGGTTTGCCATGGCGACTGCCTCGTCGCTGTTGCCGCCGAAGCGGGGAACCTCGGTGAGAATGCGGCTGCGCATTACCTCATAGCCCTCGAAGTTTGCCTTGACGGCATCGACCATCTCACGCAGGGTGTAGGCCTTCTGCTCATAGACGAGGGTCTTGATTGCCATGAGGGAGTCAACGATATCCGCAAGACCGATGCAGGCGGTACCGGAGGAGTTGTACTTTGCGCCGCCCTTGGTGCAGTCAATGCCCTTTTCGGTGCAGCCCTCAATCATGGTGGACATGAGAGGAGTGGGACGGAGTACGGAGTGGGCCTCGCCCAGCAGATTGTTGTACTCGCAGGCAAGGTCGGCAAGGTTTGCAAGCTGTACGCAGAAGGCGTCGAAGAACTTATCGAAGGTGTCAAACTCCTCAACCTCGCCTGTTCTGGGACCCAGCTCCCAGCGCATGAGTGGGTGGTAGCCGTTGAACATGGTCATTTCAAGTGCGGCAACCATGTTGAACATCATGCAGTTGGTGTGACCGGTGTGCTAGCCCGAAATTGTGGGCTCAACACAGCCCGTTGCAGACCAGTCATTGAGGTCCTTTTCGTCGTAGTGATGGTCAACAAGGGACTTCATTACAACGGTGTCATTGTGTATGGAGGGAGTGGAGGTTGTATTGACGTTTACCTCGCACAGACGCTTGAGGTAGGTCATGCTGTTCTTTTCGGAGTTGTAGCGCGCGTTTATATTGGGGTCGCGCATGCTCATCATTTCCGTGACCTTCAGGAAAACGTAGGTCATATCGTTGACCGCGTCCTCACCCTCGGGAGTGATGCCGCCCAGGGTTATTGCCTGGTCGGAGGAGGAGCCGCCGAAAAGGTAGTTGCCGATGTCGGGAATGATGGGCAGGTGGTCCTGGCAGTTGATGAAGAAGCAGCCCAGAAGCTCAAGCACGTGCTTTACGTAGGCGTCCTTCTCCTCCTTGGTGGAGAGCTTTGCCATGTCCGCCTCAAAGTAGGGCTGGAGCCACTGGTCCATGCGTCCGAAGGAGAAGCCCGCGTTGGTGCTTTCCATGTGTACGCCTACCCAGTGAATCCAGATGGCGTTCACGGCTTCGTCCATATTGCGTGCAGGATATTCGGGGGAATGGGAAACCGCCTCGTAGATGACCTTGAGTTCTGCCTTGCGCTTGGGGTCTTTTTCGATGTCCATGAGGCGCTTTGCCTCGGCGGCAAGGTTGCGTGCGTAGGCGATGACACCCTCGCAGCAGTCAATCATGGAGTTGAGATAATCAATCTTCTCCTGAGTGTTGCCTTCCTTGTCGCGCTCCTCCTCGACCTCGGCGATGATGCCGCGGATACCCTTCTTAAGAAGCTTGGGATAGTCGAGAATGGTGTGGGACAGAGCAACGGTCTTCCACATGAAGATTGCCGCCCAGCGCTCGTCAAGCTGCTGGCACTTGGGCTCGTTGTATTTATCGCGAACATACTCGCGGAAGTTGCGGTGAGTCCAGTAGGGGAAAACATCGCTGTTGAGGCGCTTGATTTCCTCCTCGGAGAGAGGTGCGTAGGCGTTGAGCATACGGTCCTGAACGGTGAGCAGCTCGCCCCAGAAAATGAGACCTACGCCGTCGGGATAAATGGGAACGCCCACGGTCTTGGTGGTGGTTGTACCTGCGATGAGGTTGCCCTCGCGGATAATGGGCTTGCGGTTTTCCATGAGGTAGCGGAAGGCCTTGCCCTGACGCACCTCGGGTACCCAGGGAGTGCCGTCATTCTTTGTTTCAAAGCCGTTTGCGCGGAAGAAGTCGGTGAGAAGTCCCGCACGCTCTGTGCAGACCGCGGGAGTTCCCTTGTGATGATATTCAAGATACTTCTCAAGGCGGGGGAAGTCCTCGATTGCGTAAGCGGTGAGGTAGGGGTCGTCCTGCAGGCATACTACGCCCGCATCAACGGCATCGGCCTTAATGAACTCCTTGCGGGGACGCTTTGCTTCCGCAACAACGATGTCGGACATGGTCTTGCCGAATTTGTCGCGCTCCACCTTCTGTGCCTTCATCTGCTTAATCTGCTTGTTCTTCATCATGACGGACAGAAGCATATTGAAGTATTCGAGATAGGACATACTGCCGCTGGACGACATTTTGTTCTTCAGCATGAGGTTCAGCACCTCATTGGGAGGCAGAGTTGCAAGCTGTGCCATGACGGAGGTGTCCTGCAGGGTGAGGAGGGTGTCAACATTCTCGATGTTGCCCTTAACCTTTGCCTTGCCGTCCTTAAAGTGAATGCTCTGCTTTACGAGACCGTCCTCAGTGGTGAGACCGATGGAGAAATTCATCCAGCCGTCAACGGTTTTGAGGTATTCCTTTTTACTCTTGACGTGGCTGAACATGAAGCCCATACCTCTGAGGACAACGTTTGCCAGCACGTTTGGAATTATGCCTTTTTTCATTGCTTTTCTCTCCTTAACAATCTATATTCCGTTTTCTAAAGAACTCTTTTGCGTGCTCCACCTGCTCCTTTGACTGCCAGCTTTTCGCGTCCTGAAGCTCGGGGTGAAGTGCAATTCCCAGCTTGTCATTCTTGGGATACCAGGTGGGATTGTAGGGCAGCAAATCCGTTTTTGTGACACCGCAGGAGGACATGTATTCCGCAATGGCGTCCAGATTTTCGTCCGTGTCGGTTATGTTGGGAATAAGGGGTACGCGGGGCATGATATTATAGCCGTGCTTTTCCTTTTCGGCATACATTCTGCGGAAGTTTTCAAGGATTTTATCGTTATAAACTCCGCAGTATTTTTTGTGCTTCTCGCGGTCAAAAAGCTTTATATCGCAGTATATGTCGCTGACGTAGGGCAGAAGAAATTTCTCCGCCTTGTCGTAATCGAAAAAGCCGCAGGTTTCGATGAGAACCTTAACGCCGTTTTCGTGAAGCATTTTCGCAAGTCCGCCCACCCATTCGGTGCAGAGGGTAGCCTCGCCGCCGGAGAGAGTCACGCCGCCGCCCGAAATGTCGTAAAAGGGCTTGTCGGAAAGAAGCTTTTTCAGAAGCTCCTCCTGCGTCATTTCAGCGCCCACCCGGGTGATTGCCTTTGCGGGACATACGCTTACGCACTCATAGCAGAGATTGCAGCGCTCCCTGTCCACAAAAGACGGATTTGCGGGATTAACCGCGCTCATTGGGCACTTTTTAACGCAGGTGCCGCAGCCGATGCAGCTTTCGCGGTCATAGGAGATTTCCGCGTTAACCCTTTTGCTTTCGGGGTTATGGCACCAGATACAGCTCAGAGGACAGCCCTTGAAAAAAACGACGGAGCGGATACCCGGTCCGTCATCAAGGGAGTTGCCTTTTATTTCAAGAACAAGGGGAGCTTTCATGTAATACCTCATTTTCGACAGTATACTATGTTATTAATTTATCAGTTATAAAAGTTTTAGTCAAGTACAGTTTATACAAAAGTGTTGCATTTTGTTCGGTTGACCTTAAAGGCTTTGGAGTTTATAATGGTTTTACTTTCGTGAGGGAGGAGTTTTCAAGTGGATTATTTTTCTTTCGGAACGGGCAAAAGAGCCTTTATCATGCTTCCGGGTCTGAGCCTCAGATCCGTGCTTCTTTCCGCCGACGCTGTTGCCGCGGCCTACGCGGATTTCGGAAAGGACTACACCGTATATCTTTTTGACCTTCCCAAAGAGCTTCCCGCAGATTGCAGCGTGGCATATCTCGGCGACTGCGTTGCTTCGGCAATGAAGGAGCTGGGCCTTGAGGCCGCGGTTGTGTTCGGCTGCTCTCTCGGCGGAATGATGGCGCAGTATCTTGCCGTCAACTATCCCGGGCTTGTGCACAAGGCCGTCTTTGCCTCCACCTATTCACGCCCCAATGAATCGGGCGCTGCTGCGCTTGCGGAGTGGCGTGACCTCGCACTCAGCGGCGACAAGGTCAGCTTAAACCGCAGCTTCGCGCAGAAGGTCTACTCTCCCGAATTTTATGAGCTTTACAGGGACGTCTTTGCCGCCATGGAAAACGACGGCACGGAGGAGGAGCTTCAGCGCTTCGCCCTTGTGGCAGATGCAATCATCGGCTTCGACATCTATGACGAGCTTGATAAAATCAGCTGTCCCGTACTCGTAATCGGAGCCTGGGGTGACAACATTCTTTTGGGTGAAAGCTCCGTGGAAATTGCAGAAAAAATCGGCAGCCCGCTGTATATGTACGAGGGCTACAGCCACGCGGTTTATGACGAGGCGCCCGACTACAAGGCGCGTCTGCTGAGCTTTTTTGCCGACTGAATCCGCACAAAGCCGTCATCGGAAAACGATGGCGGTTCTTTTTTACTTCAGGTGAAAATTTTGGTTAAAAATATTGAAGTGTTTCCGGTTGTGTGTTATTATTAATTCATCAAGTCGAAACAAGGCGGGAAAACCATGAATACGGATTTATATGTAAAACCGAATCTCATTGCATACGTCGGCGCGCAGGCTGCAAGTCTTGTTCTTGCGACCTTTGTTTTCAGGCGCAAATTCCTGCGAAACGAAGTCAGGGGCGTTGACGATGCCTATGTCATCGTCGCAAATCACCAATGCTCCCTTGACTTTGTGAATCTTATCGGCGCAACTAAAAAACGCCTCACCTTTGTTCTCAGCAACTCCTTCTATAATTCTCTGCCCGTCAACCGCATTCTCAAAAGTCTGGGCGTAATCCCCAAGCAGCAATTCCAGACCACCGTCAGCGACATGAAGAAGATGAAGGCCGTCATTGAAAGCGGCAACTCTCTTGTGCTTTATCCCGCAGGACTCATGTGCGAGGACGGCGTTTCAACACCCATACCCGAGGCCACCTACAAGTTCCTGAAGTGGCTGGACACCGACGTCTATGCCGCGCGTACCACGGGCACCTATTTTTCAAAGCCCAAGTGGACAACGGGTATGCGCAGGGGCCGTACATATCTTGACATCTACAAGCTTCTCACAAAGGAAGCCCTTGAGAGCATGAAGGTAAGCGAAATCAAGGCCGTTGTTGAGGAGGCCCTGCTGTTTAACGCCTACGAGGATCAGGAAAGACTGCGCATAAAATACAAGGACTGCGATGACATTAACGGTCTTGAAAACGTTCTTTACCAGTGTCCCAACTGCCGCAGCGAATTTACCGTGAGCGTGCATGATAGAAGCACCATTCGATGCTCCGCCTGCGGCTACGAGGAAACCTGCGATGAATACGGCTTTCTGCACAATGAAAAAGGTCTGGGCGA
Organism: Oscillospiraceae bacterium; assembly: GCA_045599385.1. Classification (GTDB taxonomy): domain Bacteria; phylum Bacillota; class Clostridia; order Oscillospirales; family Oscillospiraceae; genus F23-B02. The sequence goes on from JAZRVW010000043.1 coordinate 35,110, forward strand.
GGAGCTGCGCCATGTTCCCCAGTGGAGCCGCCTGATTTTCGACAGACTTAAGGAGAAGATAGAAGCCGCACCCGATTATTCCATAAGCGCGCCCACAAAAATCCACATGATTGACTATGACAAGCATAAGTTTACCGAGGTCGGCAGAGGCACCGTGGAGCTGTGCAGGGACCATTTCAATCTGAAGGGAAAGATAAACGGCGAGAATATTGACTACGTCATTCCCTCCGCCAAGCTTCCGACGCTTCCCTTCAGCCCCGGCGTGCATTTTGAAATTCAGAACGGACAGGAAATTTACCGCTGCGTTCTAGATGACGGCAGACTTGTTATGAAGTTCATAAACACCCTGAAAATATTCTATGAGCTCAGCGGCGCGAAAAAACTGAAGAAGGCATAAAGAAGCGGGCTTTGGGCTCGCTTCTTTTAATGTCTAATGTCGATAATATCGACATTAGACTGCATATTTGCTGTAGATTTTTTCATAAAAATAAGATATACTGTATAGTTAAGATATTATACGCATTGCGAGGAATAAAATGACACTGTTTGACCGTGCCCTGTGCTTTGCCATAGAAAAGCACAGCGGGCAGACCAGAAAAATTCAAAATTCTCCCTACATACTCCATCCTCTTGAGGTGGCCTCCATCGTCGGCACCATGACAACCGATGAGGCAACGCTGTGTGCCGCGGTTCTGCACGACACAATCGAGGACACCGACACAACGCTTGAGGAAATCCGCGAGAACTTCGGCAAGCGCGTGGCGCTTCTCGTCATGACGGAAACCGAAAACAAGCGCCCCGATAAGCCCGCCGCGGAAACCTGGCATCTCCGCAAGGAAGAAACCCTCATCATGCTTGAGCACACAAAGGACATTTCCGTCAAGATGATGTGGCTGGGCGACAAGCTTTCAAATGTGCGCTCCTTCTACCGCGAATATCTCAAAAAAGGCGACGCGCTGTGGCAGCAGTTCAACCAGAAGGACCCGAAGGAGCAGGCCTGGTACTACCGCACCATAATCAAATCAATTCCCGAGCTGAAGGACACCGACGCATACAGAGAGCTTGTTCAGCTTGTAAACGAAATCTTCAAAAACATCGACGGAGGTAATGACGAATGAAAAACAGTATACAAAACGGCACCCTCACCGTATTTCCCGAGGGAAGAATTGACTCCGCAAACGCGGATACCGTCGAAGCGGAAATCAACGCGCTCATCGGTGCGGAAGCTGTGGAAAATCTCATTATTGATGTCGACAGCCTCGAATACCTCTCCAGCGCGGGACTGCGCATTGTTCTGCGCCTTCGCAAGAAGTTTCCCGAGCTTAAAATCGTGAATGCCTCACCGGAGGTATATGACATTTTCGATATTACGGGCTTTACGGAAATGCTGACCGTGGAAAAGGCCTACCGCAAGCTTTCCGTTGAGGGCTGCGAGGTAATCGGCCAGGGCGCAAACGGCAAGGTTTACCGTCTTGACCCGGACACCATCATCAAGGTATATCTCAATCCCGACGCGCTTCCCGACATTCACCGTGAGCGCGAGCTTGCCCGCAGGGCATTTGTCCTCGGCATTCCCACCGCGATTCCCTATGACGTAGTCAAGGTCGGCGAGGGCTACGGCTCAGTATTTGAGCTGCTCAACGCAAAGAGCTTTGCGAAGCTTATCATCGCAGACCCCGCAAACGCAGGAATGTGCACGAAAATGTCCGTTGACCTGCTGAAGAAAATCCACTCCACCGAGGTTAAGCCCGGGGACATGCCCGACATGAAGGCCGTTGCTCTCGATTGGGCGGAATTTCTGAAGGATTACCTGCCCGAAGCCGACTTCAAAAAGCTTTACGCGCTTGTTGAGGCCGTTCCCCACAGCGACCACATGCTCCACGGCGACTACCACGTAAAGAACGTCATGCTTCAGGACGGCGAGGTTCTGCTTATCGACATGGACACGCTCTGTGTGGGCGACCCCGTATTTGAGTTTGCTTCAATCTGGCTGGCCTACATGGGCTACAGTGAGCTTGACCATGAGGTAGTCAAAAACTTCCTCGGCATTCCCCGTGACATCACCTCGAAAATCTGGGACGACACTCTCCGTCTTTATTTCGGCACAGAGGACGAGGAGGTCCTCCGCAGCTACGAGGACAGGGCAAAGGTTATCGGCTACACCCGCATGATGCGCCGCACCATACGCCGCAACGGTCTTAACACCGAAGAGGGCAGAGCTCTCATTGAGCACTGCGCAAAGAGCCTTTCCGAGCTGCTGGGCCGCATCGACAGCCTCAGCTTCTGCATCTGACACAAGGAGGAAATACAATGGAAATTATCAAAGCGAAAAACGAAAACGAACTGAGCATTGCGCTTAAAGGCAGGCTCGACACCACCACCTCTCCACTTCTCGAAACCGAGCTTGAGCTCGACGGAATCAGCAGACTTGTTTTTGATTTCTCAGAGCTTGATTACATATCCTCCGCAGGTCTGCGCATTCTGCTTTCGTCACAGAAAACCATGAACAAACAGGGCGAAATGATTATCCGCAATGTCAACGGTGACATCATGGAGGTCTTTGAAATCACCGGCTTCTGCGACATTCTCACAATCGAGTAATACACCCCACGAAAGAGGTGAGCTGCTTGCTCAAGGCTGTAATTCCCGCACAGATTCTCGCCCTCGGCGAAGGTCTTGACTTTATCGAAAACTCGCTTAAACAGTATAACTTTAAAAGCAAGGCCGTGCATGAGGCGATGCTGCTTTCCGAGGAGTGCATGGTGCGTCTTATCCAGCGCGCACCCTCCGGCGGCACCATACATATCCACATAAAAAACAAAAGAGGCCTTGCCTCCATATCCCTTTCCGCCCCGGGTCCCGAGCTTCAGCCCGACGCCATGGATTTTGACCTCGGCATCGGCAGCGAGGAAATCGACCGCGGAAGCGAATCGGCAATCCGCGGAATACTGCTGAAGGCGTATCAGGATAAAATCCACTATGTCCGCAAGGGCAGATACAACTTCATGAAAATCACCGTGGGCTCCCCCGAAAGACTTCTGACAATCCACACGGTGCAGGCACTTGTGATTGCGGCGGTGCTGGGACTTATCTTCCGCTTTGCCCTGCCCTCAGGAGTAATAAGCACACTTGACACCTATCTGCTGCTGCCCATTGAAACGCTGTTCATAAACTTCCTCATGCTTGTAACGGCGCCTGCCGTGTTCTTTTCCATAGTTTCCGCCGTTGCACGCTACGCCTCCTTCTCCGATCCGGGCAAGGTCAGCATAAAGGTCTTTATCGGCTATGCCCTGACCTCGATTACAGCGGTGCTTATCGGCGTTGCCGCCTTCGGTCTTTTCAGACCCGGCACCCCCGGAATACTGGCAGACTATGTGGAGCAGGCGGGGCTTGCGACAAACACGGATTTTCTTAAAACCGTTACGGAAATCATACCCACAAATATTGTGGCTCCCTTCCTCAACAACAACACACTCCAGCTTATCTTTATCGCCATTGTCTGCGGCATTGCCCTTGGACGCATGGGTGATCATTCCTCGGCGCTGCGCAGCTTTGCCGAGGCAATGGACACGCTTTTCTCCAAGATTATCGAGATTGTGGCCAAGTGCGTTCCCATCGCAAGCTTTGCCGCAACCATGTCCTGTATGCTGAATGTGGATTTCCGCGTTCTGCTTTCCCTGCTCGGAATGTTTGGAACGCTCCTTGCGGGACTTGCGGCAATCAGCCTTATTTACCTGCTGATTGTTCTCGCAATGGCACGGGTAAGTCCCGTTACCTTTATCCGCAAATGTGTTCCCATCATGCGTGAGGCTCTGCTCACCGGCAGCAGCGTTGCCGCCATTCCCAAAACCGTGCGCACCTGCAAAAACTCCTTGGGCATATCCCCTAAGATAAGCTCCTTCTCCATTCCCTTCGGTGCCATCGTAAACGTTGACGGCAACTGCATATACCTCGCCGTTGCGGGACTTTTCCTCGCCCGAATCTGCGGCGTGGACATTTTCGGCAGCGACCTCATTCCCATTATGATTACCGTCTTTATTCTTTCACTCGGCGCACCCATGGCACCGGGTTCGGTCAACATCTGTCTGACGGTTCTGCTCGGTCAGATGGGCGTTTCCCTGGCGGCAATCAGCCTCATCGTAGGCATCAACGCCATTGCGGAAATGCTTCTTGCCGCCTCCAACGTCATAGGCGATGTTGCCGTTTCTCTCGCAGTGGCAAAAAGCGAAAATCTGCTCAGCAAAGAGGTTTTTGACTCGAATCCCCGTAAACGTACAACCGTATAAATCATCTGGGAGGTATTACTGTGAATTACAATGAAGTTCTTGAAAAAGCACGCACCATGGTAGGTCCCTACTGCAAAGCCTGCCCCGTTTGCAACGGCAAAGCCTGTGGAAATGCCATGCCCGGTCCCGGAAGCAAGCTGCCCGGTAATGTTGCCGCACGCAATTTTGACAAATGGCAGGAAATTTTCGTCAACATGGACACCGTCTGTCCCAATGTACCCGTGGACACGTCCTTTGAGCTTTTCGGCAAACGCTTTTCCGCGCCCGTTTTTATTGCTCCTCTCGGCGCTCTTTCCATGCACTACGGCGACCTGCACAACGACATAAGCTACAACCGCATTCTCGTCCCCGCCGCCGCAGAATACGGCGTATGCGCCCTCACAGGTGACGGCGTTGACCCCGAGGTTCTGAAGAATGCCGCAAAGGACATGGCCGCCGTCGGCGGCGTGGGCATTCCCACAATAAAGCCCTGGAACAAGGAATTTGTTTTTGAAAAGCTGGATATACTCAACAGGCTGGGAGTATTTGCCGCGGCAATGGACATTGACGGCGCAGGTCTGCCCTTCCTCAAGGCAATGAACCCCAATGCAGGCTCCAAATCCGTTGAAGAGCTCAGCGAAATCATCGCCTATGCCGATATGCCCTTCATCGTTAAGGGCATCATGACTCCCGATTCCGCGCTGAAGGCAATTGCCGCAGGCGCCGACGGCATCGTCGTTTCCAACCACGGCGGTCGCGTTCAGGGCTGCACACCCTCCACCGCAGAGGTTCTGCCCGAAATCGTCAAGGCAGTTGACGGCGCCTGCAAAATTTTCGTCGACGGCGGCATCAGAAGCGGCGTTGACGTTTACAAGGCTCTGGCTCTGGGCGCTGACGCGGTGCTCATCGGACGTCCCGTCGTTCCCTTCATTTACGCGGAAGGCGCAGAAGGCTTCAGGGTCTTCATGGACAGAATTACAGGCGAGCTCCGCGACACAATGACAATGTGCGGAACTCCCACCCTCAAGGACATCACCCGCGACAATATTTACATTGCAAAGTGAGTTGACATCATGGAAAAACCAAAGGTATATTTCACCCGCAAGCTTTCGCCCGAGGCTGTTGTCGAGATGTATAAGGTGCTCGGCAAGGAGCTTCCCGGCAAGGTTGCGGTAAAGGTGCATTCGGGCGAAAAGGGAAATCAGAATTTCCTGCGCCCCGAATTTATGCAGCCCGCAGTGGAGTATGTAAACGGCACCGTCGTTGAGTGTAACACCGCCTACGGCGGCGCGAGAAACTCCACCGAAAAGCACAGAAAGCTCATTGAGTATCACGGCTGGTCAAAGGTCTTTGACGTTGACCTTCTCGATGCCGAGGGTCCCGACATGGAGCTTGACATTCCCAAGGGCAAAATCCTCAAAAAGAATCTCGTGGGCAAAAATCTTGCGAATTATGATTCCCTGCTGGTGCTGTCCCATTTCAAAGGCCACCCCGCAGGCGGCTACGGCGGCGCTCTGAAGCAGCTTTCCATCGGCTGCGCCTCCACCGCGGGCAAATGCCTTATCCACTCCGCAGGCTTCACCGACAGCCAGCACAGAGTGTGGCTGCACATGGCCTCCAATACCGATTTCGGCACCTGCATGGCAGATGCCGCATGCAGCGTAGTCGAGTATTTCGGCGGCAACGCGGCATACGTCAACATGATGTGCAACCTCTCCGTTGACTGCGACTGCTGCGCCAATGCCGAGGACCCCTGCATGAAGGATATCGGCATTCTTTCCTCCCTTGACCCTGTTGCCCTTGACCGCGCCTGCATGGACCTTATCTATGCCTCGGAGGACGAGGGCAGAGAGCATTTCCTCAAGCGCGTTCAGTCCCGCAACGGCGAGCATATCATGGACGCCGCAGAGGAGCTGGGCTTCGGCAGTAAGGACTATGAATTAATCTGCGTTGACTGATAATGATAAAAAAAACGGGTGTCTCAAACACCCGTTTTTTGTTCTGTTATCAGATATGTGTCGGTGACGGCCGTTTCATTTTCGGCGTACATCTCTTTTATGCTGTTTCTGTGGGAAATTATTCCCACAACAGCCGCAACGGCGGCAAGCACCATAACGAGAATCAGCACAAGGGTAAGAACGCGGCGATTTGAGCTGCGCGGCTTACGGCTGTTTTCCATCGGCTCAACGCGCTCTGCCTCAGCTTCCTCCTCTTCGCGCAGGCGCTTTTCCTCCGCCTCACGCGCAAGCTTTTTCTCTTCGCGCTTTTGCTTTTTCTCTTCGCGGAGACGTTTTTTCTCTTCCTCGCGCTGATGCTCCTTGTCAGCCTGCTCTTTTCTGCGCTTCAGAAGCAGCTTGCCCTTCAGCGCTTCCTCATCATCGGGAAACTCCGCAAGTATTTCTTCATAAATGGCATCGGCTTCGTTCCACTCCTCGTGGGAAATGCAATGCTTTGCCTTTGTAAGCTTGCGGCGCTTTTCATGCACTGCGGGCGCTTCGTCGAGAAGCTCCTCGAAAATTGTTTTCTGTTCCAAGCCGATACCCCCTTTCAGCTTTGTAAAACATCAGATGGATATTTATATTAACATATACTGTCAGTTTCGGTCAATGGAATTATTTAATAATATTCTTGGCAGGTATAAAATCAACACGGTGATTAACAATGAATAAGAGGCAAATAATAATCCTCGGCCGAAGCCTGCTCAACACCCCGACAAATTGCGCGCTCTCAGGCGAGAGATTTCGACAACGTGTCGGATATTGCAAATGCTCCGGGGTTGTTATAGAATAATAATATACCCGTATTAAAGGAAGATACAATGCTGACAAAGGATACTCTGCGGGCTCTGACCTGCGCGGGACTGGGATATTCGCTGGGTGAAATCAACTCCGCCTATATTCTCGGTGCGCACAAGGGCTACGACATACGCAAAAAGGGCACGGGCAATGCAGGTGCCACAAACGTCATGCTGCTGGAGGGCAAGCTCGCCGGCGCTTTTGTCATGCTTTTCGACATTGGCAAGGCGGCGGCTTCGGTCAGACTCTGCCGCAGGCTTTTCCCGAATTACACCAGCGCAGGCGAGACCGCAGGAACCGCCGCAATTCTGGGACACATGTTTCCCGCAAGGCTGGGTTTCCGCGGCGGCAAGGGGCTTGCCTGCATAGGCGGCACCGTTCTTGCGCTGGGTGATTTCCCAGCCATGCTCTGTTTTGCTTCGGCGGTGCTTCTGAAAACGCGCTATCTGTGCGCAGTTCCCATTTCCGCCTCTGTATTTTACCCCGTTTACCGCGGCCTTATCAGCGGCAACTGGGAAGGTGCCGCAATTCTCGGAACGGTAGCTTTTCCCGTTTTTGCAAAGCATATCGAAAACCTCAGGCGCATCAGCAAAAACCGCGAGCTTCGCGTGGATTTTATCTGGGACAGGGAAAATGAGCTCAGACGCACGGGGCTTACGGACGAGGCGGAAAAAATCGAACGTGGCGAAATTCCCGACAAGCACCCTCTTCCTCCCATGCCCGACAAAACAACTTGACGAAAAAAGAGCACCCTTGGGCCGTTCGCCCGGGGTGCTCTTTTTGTTTTTCGATTTCAAACAATGGCGATACTCATGAGGCGCTGTTTGATTTTGAGAATCTGTGTCGCCTGATTCTTGTTCAGGGAATCAAGCTGGCGGTTTATCTCATCAAGAAGGTCAAGCTGTGCAACGGTAAGCTCACCGGCTGCGGCTGCGACGCCTGCGGAGGTCTTTGCTCCCGCGGTAATGCTCTGTGCCTCAAGCTTTGCGTCGGCGATTATCTTGTCCGCCTTTGCCTGAGCGTCCTTTATTGTGGCGTTGGCAATCTGCTGTGCGGAATTGACAAGGGCTTCACCTGCGGCGTTTATTTCATCGCGTTCCTCTTTTGCCTGCTTTTTCAGCTTTTCGTTTTCCTCGATAAGCTCAAGCACGCCTGCCTTCAGTTCGTCAAGCTTTGCATTGACCTTATTTGCATTGTAGTATTTCTGCTTGACTATTTCAAACTCAAGATTTTCAAGGTATTCAACGGTAACGGACATTTATATTACCCCCTAAAGCATTCATAAGGAAATATTAGCAGATTTTTGCAAAAATTTCAACGAAACTTTTTTGAAACTTTTCGCCGCAGGCCCTGACAATACATATCCCCACATAATCAGAACGATGTAACGGATTGACAATTATGGTATAATGTTATATTAATATCTTAACATTGATTTTATTAAAGGAATTGTTGCTGTGAAAATAGTAATCATCGGCGGCGGCAAGGTGGGCGTTCTGCTCGCCTCCGAGCTTGCAAACGAAAATCACGATATCGTCATTGTGGACAACGACAAGGAGAAAATAAAGGTCTTTTCCGAAACCATGGACGTAATGACTCTGTACGGCAACGGCGCACTTGCGGAAATACAGCGCGAGGCAGGCGTTGACGAGGCAGACCTTGTCATTGCCGCCACCGCTGAGGACGAGCTGAATATCCTTGCCTGCATCGTGGCTCGTAAGCTGGGCTGTCCCAACACCATTGCCCGCGTGCGCAATCGCGGCTACACCGAGCAGATGTATCTGCTCAAGGAGGACCTGGGGCTTTCCATGGTCATCAATCCCGAGCTGCTTGCCGCCAAGGAATTCTACGGACTTCTGCAGATGCCCGCGTTCATGAACCGCGACTCCTTTGCGGAGGGACGCGCCGAGAACGTTGAGCTTCATGTTGAAAAGGACAGCATTCTCAACGGTCTGTGTCTGAAGGATATGCCCTCAAAGGTAAAGGTCAAGGTGCTTGTCTGCGCCGTTATCCGCGACGGCAAGGCCTTTATCCCCGACGGTAATTTCGTTCTTGCCGAGGGCGACAAAATATACGTTACCGCGCCCGCAAGCATGCTTGTAAAGCTCACCCACGAGCTCAAGCTCCGCAGCAGAAAATCCAAAAACGTGCTCATTGTCGGCGGCGGCAAAATTGCGGAATTTCTCGCGCCAATGCTGCTTAAAAGCGGCAGCCGCGTGAAGATTATCGAGCGCAACCGCGAGCGCTGCGAATATCTTGCCGAGCTTATGCCCGAGGCGGACATCATCTGCTCTGACGGCTCCAGCCAGCGCGTTCTTAAAATGCACAATATCGAGCACATGGACGCTGTGCTCCCCCTGACGAATATGGACGAGGAAAACATCATCATCGCCATGTTTGCCCGCAGAGTCGGCGTGCCTCAGGTGCTTACGAAAATAAACCGCATGGAATACGGCGAAATCCTCGGCGACCGCGGTGCAGACGCGCTTGTCAGCTCAAAGGAGCTCAGCTCCTTTGAGGTCGTGCGCTACGTCCGCGCCCTTGAAAACACGGGCGGCAGCGAGGTTCTCACCATTTACAAGCTGGCTGACGGCAAGGCCGAGGCTCAGGAGTTTGCGGTTACGGACGCCACGGAAAATCTCGGCGTTCCTCTCATGAAGCTGAAGCTCAAGCCCGACATTCTTATTGCCTGCATCAGCCACAAGGGACAGATTATCATTCCAGGCGGCTCCGATATGCTTTCAAGCGGCGATACGGTGGTTGTCGTTACCACCGCAGGCCGTGCCATAATCGACCTTAACGACATTTTTGCATGATATGAACTTTAACGCTATCAGAAAAACCGTTGGTGTAATACTGTGCATCGAGGCGGGCTTCATGCTGCCGCCTCTGGTTTTCGCGCTCTTTGAGGGCGATGCTGCGGCAGTTACGGGCTTCCTCACCGCAATCGCGGCGCTGCTGCTCGTGGGTCTGCCCTGCGCTCTAATAAGGCGCGGCGTCGGCTCACTCGGCGCGCGCGACGGCTGTGTCACCGTTGCTTTCGCATGGATTATCATGTCCTTCTTCGGTGCCATTCCCTATTACGCCAGCGGCGCAATAGAAAGCATTTCGGGCGCGATTTTCGAAACCATCTCGGGCTTCACCACAACCGGCGCAACCGTGTTCAAGGACGTGGAGTCCGTTTCAAAAGCCGTGCTTCTCTGGCGAAGCATCACCAACTGGCTGGGCGGCATGGGCGTTCTGGTGTTCCTTCTCGCAATCATTCCCATGGCACGCGAGGGCGGCGCAATGTTCCTGCTCCGCGCCGAATTTCCCGGTCCCATGGCAGGCAAGCTTGTGCCGAGAATGCAGAAAAGCGCAAAGCTTCTGTACGAGATTTACATTCTCATGACAATCCTGCAGATTATTCTTCTCTGCTTTGCAATGCCCGTTTTCGACGCGGTGAACATTTCCCTCACTACCGTCAGCACGGGCGGCTTTGCGGTCAAAAACGACAGCTTGATGTCCTACAGCCGCTACGCGCAGGTGGTCACCGAGGTGTTCATGTTCCTCTGCGGCGTTTCCTTCAGTATTTTCTACTGCATTGTCGCAAGGGATTTCCTGCGCATCAGAAAAAACCGCGAATTCAGATTTTATGTACTTATCATTCTTCTCGCAGCGGCCTTTGCGGGCATCAGCAGCTACGGAAGCTTTGCCTCAACGGGTGACGCCGTTCACCACACGGTGTTTAACTCCATTGGCATCATAAGCACCACAGCCTTTGTAACCGTTGAGCCGCAGGTCTGGTCAAACTTTGCCAAGGCCGTTTTCATCGTGCTCATGCTCACGGGCCCCATGGCAGGCTCTACCGGCGGCGGCATAAAGCTTTCCCGCATAATGATTATGCTCAAATCCACCTACCGCGCACTTGCGAGAACCATCGTTCCCAACTCCACCCACCTTATCCATCAGGACGGTGAAACCGTGGACGAGGAAACCGTTTCCACCGTCAGCAGCTTCGCCATTGCCTACGCAGTCTTCGCTGTTGTCAGCGGCGTTATCCTCACCCTCGAGGGCATAACCTTCGGTGACGGACTCACCGCGGCAATCTCCTCCATGGGCAACGTGGGACTGGGCGTGGATACCCAGATTTTCTCCATGGGTGTTGCCCACACAAGCGTTCTGAGCAAGATGGTGCTGTGCTTTGATATGTTCCTGGGCAGACTTGAAATATTCCCCCTGCTTGTGCTGTTTGCTCCTGGCACGTGGAGAAAATAAAAAAGCGCAAAAGACCGATGCGGCAATCGCATCGGTCTTTTTTATACTAATATCTAATGAAAAGCTTTAAGAATGAAGCGAGGATGATTTTTGCCAGGCAAGGCGAAGACTGCAGGGAATACTGGCTATGTATTTCCAAGGGCTTCAACGAAGCATGGCGGAAATCACACCGCTTCAAATTGATTGTTTTTATTAGGTATTAGTATTATATGTCGCATATCTCACATTTTATTTCACCCTCGGGACCGATTTCAAGCTTTGCCCAGGTCTTGCCGCTGCCCACGCCCGCCGTGCCCGGATTGAGCACAAATATGCCTTCAATCTGCTCAAAGCCCGCCCTGTGAGTGTGGCCGTACATGGCAAGCTGACATTCGTTGCAGTCCGCGGCAAAAAGCAGCGTGCGTATATCGTAGCGCACATTGTAGCGGTGGCCGTGGGTGATGAAGGCCTTCAGCGTGCCGAGCTTTATGACCTTGTATTCGGACTCAAGGCAGTCGCGGTCACAGTTTCCCGAGACGGCGCATATCGGAATCCGTGGGAACTCCCTTTCCAGCGCGCGCAGGTCGGCATTGCCGTCACCGAGGTGGATAATCTGCTCGGGCTCATATTCGCGCACGGCCTTTACCATGCCCTTTGATGAACCGTGGCTGTCAGAAAAAACTGCAATTTTCATAGTAAACCTCCATAGGTAAGACGCATATATTGGCATTAGGAGTGATGCCCTATGCAAAATCTCGAAAAGATAAACGAGCAGCTTAAAAAAAGCGGCAGGGCGGATAAGCTGAAAAGCATTGCCGAATCCGAGGACGGAAAGGCGCTGAGCCGTATGCTTGACGCAGGCGCGGTGGAGCAGGCGGCGAAAAGCGGCGATACCGCCGCGCTTCAAAGCATACTGAACGCGGTGCTTGGAACCGATGAGGGACGGCGGCTTGCCGAAAGTATAAAGAATGCCATGAGGTAGGTGAAAAGCCCGTGGGCGAGCTTGAGGACAGTCTGAATCAGGTTCTGAACAATCCCGAGCAGATGGAGAAAATCGCAAATCTTGCAAAGTCGCTCATGGGCGGCGAAGCGCAGGAGGAAAGCGGCGGCACCCCCGACTTTGACATGGGAGTCATACAGAAAATCAGCGGACTTATGCGAAACAGCTCCGCCGCAGACAGCAAGGACAGAAGGCTGCTTGACGCCATGCGTCCCTTCCTTTCGGAAAAGCGCCGCAGCAAAATGGACAAAGCGGTGAAGCTTGCGAAAATGGCGCACATTGCTTCAATTGCCGCGGAGGAATTCGGAGGTAAGGACGATGTATAACCGCTATCGCGGCAACAGCGGAAAGCCTCAGCGCATGGAGGAAAATCTTCCGCCCCGTCAGATGCCGAAATCCGTACCCGTTCCGAAAAAGACGCAGAACAGACCTCAGCAGGCTGTGGGAAATCTTTCGGGGCTTCTGCCGAAAAGCATAAGCCGCAATCTTTCCGAGCTTGAAACCGAGGATCTGCTGCTGATTTTAATACTCTATCTCATGTACCGCGAAAGCGGAGATAAAGAGCTTTTGCTCATAATGGGTGCCATGTATCTTCTGTAAAGTCAGCAAACAAATCGGTCAAGACTGTAGTAAAGTGTCATTCTGAGGAGCACAGCGACGAAGAATCTCTTTTGACGTTCAGAATAACCGTTTTGGAGTTTGCGGTGTGATTCATTCGGAACGGTCAAGACCGTTCCCTACTTTGAAAACCATCCTCCGCTTGCCGCAGTATGAAACCCCATCTGCGAGGCTGAAAAAAGACCGCAAAAGCGGTCTTTTTTTATACTCGGAATTCGTCGGGTTTTTCATCGCGCAAGCCTGCGTTATAGAGAATTGCTTCCGCAATTCTGCGGCAGGCGTTTCCGTCGCCGTAGGGATTGACGGCGTGAGCCATTCTGTCGTATGCGGCGGGATTTGTGAGAAGCTCCTCGGCATCGCGGACGATGTCCTCCCTCTTAACGCCGCAGAGCTTGACGGTGCCCGCTTCGACGGCCTCGGGACGCTCGGTTTCCCTGCGGAGAACAAGCACGGGCTTGCCCAGAGAGGGCGCCTCCTCCTGAAGTCCGCCGCTGTCGGTCATGACCATGTAGCTTTTGCTCATAAGGCGGTGCATATCCATGGCGTCAAGAGGCTCGATGAGCTTGACGTTATCAAGTCCGTCAAGGATTCCGTGAGCGGTCTCACGCACCACGGGTGACATGTGTATGGGATATACAAACTCCACGTCGGTGTGCTTTTCGGCAAGCTCACGCACGGCGGAGAAAATGTTCTGCATGGGCTCGCCGTAATTCTCGCGGCGATGGCAGGTCATTGCCACAACGCGCCCAGAAAAGTCGATTGCCTTCAGCTCCTCGGAATTGAAGCTTCCGTCGCCGATGGTGTATTTCATGGCATCGATAACGGTGTTGCCAGTTATGAAAATATCGCCCGTGACAGCCTCGGCGGTGAGGTTCGCGGCGTTCTTTGCGGTGGGTGCAAAGTGCAGCGTTGCAAGGCGCCCCACAAGACAGCGGTTCATTTCCTCGGGGAAGGGGCTGTAACGGTCATAGGTGCGAAGTCCCGCCTCCACATGACCTACGGGAATTTTTGCGTAGAAGGCCGCCAGAGCCGCGGAGAAGGTGGTGCTGGTGTCACCGTGAACAAGGACAAGGTCGGGCTGAGCCTCCTTGAAGCACTCCTCAAGGCCCTTCAGCGCCTTTGTGGTGACATCGGTGAGCGTCTGGTTTTTGCCCATGATGTTCAGGTCGTAATCGGCCTTAAGTCCGAAGCAGTCCATGACGGAGTCCAGCATCTCGCGGTGCTGGGCGGTGACGCAGATAAGGCTTTCAATTTCGGGATATTTCTTCAGCTCCAGCGCCAGAGGTGCCATTTTAATAGCTTCCGGACGGGTGCCGAAAACGGACATAACCTTAATTTTCTTCATCTTTTTTCTCCTGGGAAGGTGCGGCTTCTTCGGCGGCTGCGGCTTCGGCTTCAGCCGCATCTGCATGGTGGTGAATATGGATATTCTTGTTGTGTCTGAAAACAAAGAGCCAGATACACGCCGCAATCACAAAGGCAACAAGGGCAACAATCATTCGGACAATGCCCGTGGAGGTCAGCAGTACGCCCGCAAGACCGAGAATTGCGGAAACCGCATACAGAACGGCAACCGCCTGCTTCTGATTAAGTCCCATATCCAGCAGTTTGTGATGGAAGTGTCCGCGGTCGGCGGCAAATGGGCTCTGACCGTGGCTGATGCGTCGGGTAAAGGCAAAGACCGTGTCCAACAGAGGCACGGCAAGCGCCAGAACGGGAAGAACAAATGTTATGATTGCGTAGAATTTGAACATGCCGATTACGGACACGGTTGCAAGGATATAACCCAGCAGAAGCGCACCCGTATCGCCCATGAAAATCTTGGCGGGATTGAGGTTGTAGGGCAGGAAGCCGAGGCATGCGCCGCAGAGCGCGGCGAGGATTATTGCCACGTTGGCGTTTGCATCGGAAACCAGCATGGAAACAACCAGCATGGAAACTGACGCAATGGTGGAAACGCCGCAGGCAAGGCCGTCAAGGCCGTCAATGAGATTGACGGAGTTCGTGACGCCCACAATCCACAGTATTGTGACGGGAACCGAAAGCACGCCTATGGTGAGGGCCTGTCCGCTTGTGATAAGCAGGGGATTTGAAACAACGTTAATCAGAACGCCAGAAAGCACGGCGATTACGGCGGCGATAATCTGAACGCCGAACTTAAGCCATGCGTTGAGGTTCAGAACGTCGTCAATGGCGCCCACGACAACAATGAGAATTGCGCCGAGAAGTATGCCGCGAATCTGCGTTGTCACATTGGAAAAAACCAGAACGGACAGCAGGAAGCCGAGGAAAATCGCAAGGCCGCCCATACGGGGAGTGGGTGCCTTGTGAATATGGCGTTTTTCATCGGGAACGTCAATGGCGCCGACGGTTTTTGCAAAGCTTTTCACCACGGGCGTCATGAGGTTTGAAATGATAAACGCAACGCCTATGGCAAACACTATCTTTATCCAGACTTCTGTACTGAAGACCATTATATCTCTCCTTATTTGTCCCACAGGGGACGACGCATCAGAAGGGCTTTTCTACAAGACCGACCTTTTTATATACCTTGCGCAGAGTCTTGCGGGCAATGTAGCTTGCCTTCTCCGCACCGTCGGAATAGACCTTCTGAAGATATGCCTTGTCGGCAAGAAGGCGGCTTGCTTCCTCCCTGATGGGACGCAGGGTTTCGATTACCGCTTCGCCCACAGCGGGCTTGAAAACGCCGTAGCCGCAGCCGTCAAACTCCTTCTCAATCTCCTCAAAGCTCTTGCCCGTAACGGCGGAGTAGATGTTCATGAGGTTTGCAACGCCGGGCTTTGCCTCGCGGTCAAAGCGCACGCAATGCTCGGTGTCGGAGTCGGTGACAGCGCGCTTGAACTTGCGGGCGATGTCCTCGGGCTTTTCCATAAGGAAAACGCAGCCGTTGGGATCGGACTTTGACATCTTGGAGGTGGGGTTGCCGAGTCCCATGACACGTGCGCCCGCCTTGGGAATATAGGGCTCGGGAACCTTGAACACATCGCCGTAAATATTGTTGAAGCGGATTGCAACGTCACGGGTGAGCTCGCAGTGCTGGCGCTGGTCTTCGCCTACGGGAACGAAGTCTGCCTGATACAGCAGAATGTCCGCCGCCATGAGCGCGGGATAGGTGAATAGGCCGCCGTTTATGTTGTCGGCATTCTTGGCGCTCTTGTCCTTGAACTGTGTCATGCGGGAAAGCTCGCCGAACATGGTGTAGCAGTTGAGTATCCAGCCCAGCTCCGCGTGCTCGTGAACATGGCTCTGCACGAAAAGGGTGTTCTTCTCAGGGTCAAGACCGCAGGCGATGTACTGTGCCAGCTGCTCAAGAGTGCGGCGGCGCAGCTCCGCAGGATTCTGACGCACGGTGAGGGTGTGCAGGTCAGCCATGAAATAATAGCAGTCAAACTCATCTGCACGCTCGCCCCAGTTTTTGACCGCGCCGAGATAATTGCCGAGGTGAAGGTCGCCGGAGGGCTGTATGCCGGAGAGCATTACTTTTTTCTTGATTTCGTTTTCCATTTGCTTATATCTCCAATAAAAGATAATTTTCTAAATTAATATATTACCATTTTAACTGCTACTTGACAATGGGCAAAATGTAAAATACACTATTACGGTAATAGATTTTTACTGTTTCGGAGGAAAACCATGAAAGATATGAAATGGTACGAGGAAATGGAGGCGCGTATCCCCAAGGGCGAAGTGCGCACCCGTTTTGCTCCCAGTCCCACGGGATATATGCACGTAGGCAACCTGCGCACCGCGCTTTACACCTGGCTCATCGCCCGTCACGCAGGCGGCAAATTCATTCTCCGCATTGAAGATACCGACCAGGGCAGATACGTTGAGGGCGCGGTTGATGTCATTTACCGCACTCTCACCGAATGCGGTCTTGACCACGATGAAGGTCCCGATGTGGGCGGTCCCGTAGGTCCCTATATCCAGACCGAGCGCCGCGCGCTTTATAAGGAATATGCCGACCTTCTCGTTGAAAAGGGCTTTGCCTACCGCTGCTTCTGCGAGAAGACCGAGGAGGAGAGCGAGGGCTTTGAAAAGGCCGCCGACCCCTGCCGCTTCATGAGCAGAGAGGACTCCGAGGCACAAGCCGCCGCAGGCGAGCCCTACGTTATCCGTCAGAAGATTCCCGAGGAGGGCACAACCACCTTCCATGACGAAATTTTCGGTGACATCACCGTTGAAAACAAAACTCTCGACGACCAGGTGCTGATTAAGCGCGACGGTCTGCCCACCTACAACTTCGCAAACGTCGTTGACGATCATCTCATGGGCATCACCCACGTTGTCCGCGGCAGCGAATATCTGTCCTCCTCCCCCAAGTACAACCTGCTGTACGAGGGCTTCGGCTGGGACATTCCCAAGTACGTCCACTGCTCACCCGTCATGCGCGATCAGCACAACAAGATGAGCAAGCGTCATGGCGACCCCAGCTATGAGGATCTTATCGCTCAGGGCTACATCACCGACGCGGTTGTGAACTACGTTGCACTTCTGGGCTGGAGCCCCGGCGGTGAGCGCGAGGTTTTCTCCATGAGAGAACTTGCAGAAATTTTTGAGCTCAAGGGACTCAGCAAATCCCCCGCGATTTTTGACATTGAGAAGCTTAAATTCTTTAACGCCGAGTATATCCGCAGCATGAGCGCCGAGGACTTTGCAAGGGTTGCCGAGCCCTTTATCCGTCAGGCAGTAAAGAAGCCCGAAATTGACCCCGCAGCCATTGCGGCTCTGCTTCAGCAGCGCACCGAGGTGCTCAATGACATTCCCGAAAAGCTTGACTTCTTTGACGAGCTTCCCGAGTATGAAACCGAGCTGTTTGTTCACAAAAAGAGCAAGACCGACGAGGCGGTTTCCCTCGATATGCTTAACAAAATGCTGCCCGTTTTCGAGGCGATTGAGGACTGGTGCGACGAGAACATTCTCACCGCCATGACCGACATGGCCGCGGCTGAGGAATGCAAGAACGCAAAGGTCATGTGGCCCGTGCGCATTGCCGTTGCGGGCAAGGCCGTAACTCCCGGCGGTGCCGTTGAAATCTGCCGCATTCTCGGCAAGGAGGAATCCCTCCGCCGCATGAGAATTGCAGTAGAAAAACTTTCAAAATAAAACAAAAATAAATTTACCCCTTTTGGAAACAATAAGCCAAAAGGGGTGTTTTTTATGCACATCAGAAAGAAAACTTTTGTTCTTATAATTACCTATCTCACCGCAGCGGTGCTTGCCCTCGGCGGCTATGCAATCGCGCAAAACGTCAGCGGCACGGCCTACCGCAGAACTGCGGAATACGGCTACAGCCACGCCTTTTCCGAGCTTGTGACATCCTTCGAGAAGCTGGACAACGCATTGAAGAGGGGTCAGTATGCCACGGGAAGCGAGGTCAGCGCGGAGGTCTGCGCGGACATCTGCGCAGGCTGTCACACCGCCGAAATGACCATGGCCGTTCTGCCCTTTTCCACGCAGGAGCTTGAGCAGACCGCAGCCTTTATAAACATCGCCGACGACTACGCGGAGTATCTTCTCAAAACCGCGGGCGAAACGGGCTTTTCCGACACCGAGCGCAAGAACATGGCTAGCCTTGCGGACATTTCGGGAAGTCTTAAGAAAAGCCTTTCCGAGCTTTCCCGGAGCATCAACGATGGCAGCGTTATCATGGACGCGCCCGAAAACATTTTCGCGGACAAAAACGCCCGTGTGATGAGCGATGCCATGCTGAAAATGGAGCATGAGCTGGGCGAGCTTCCCACCCTTGACTACAACGGAAGCTATTACGATAATCCCTCCGCGGAATTTGACAATCCCGTTTCTGAAAAGGCGGCAAAGAAGGCCGCCGAGGAATTTTTCGGCATAAAGGCGGGGGACACACAGTACAAAACCGAGGGCGGAGTTTTCTGCTTTGCCTTTGAGGGCGGAACGGTCACCGTTGACGCGGGCGGCAACGTTCTTTCCATGTCCTCACAGCGCGCCGTGGCAGGCGATATGGACAGCGCCGAGCTTGAAGCCGCGGCGGAGGATTTTCTCGGGGAAAAGGGCTTTGAGGAAATGAGAATGACCTCCTCAAGCCGCAGCGACAGCGTGCTGACCGCAGTTTTCGCCTGCGGAAAGGACGGCGTTCTCTGCGAAAACGACTGCATAAAGGTTTCCGTTGCGGCAGACGACGGAAGCATATACGCCTACGACGCAACGGAGTATTACACCCACCACAAAGACCGCGAGCTTTCACCTCCGCAAATCAGCAAAGAGCAGGCAATTGCCGCAGTTCCCGACAGCCTTACGGTTAAAAACACAGAGCTTGTGCTCTGCGCCGACAACAGTCTTGAACGGCTGTGCTATGCCTTTGACTGCGTTAACAAAAACGGCGATTCCGTGCGAGTCTGCGTTGACGCAAACACGGGCAAACAGTTTAAAATCGAGGTATAAAGCCCAATTGCCGAAGACTTAAATTGACAGCCTTCACGCCTTGTGCTACCATAAGAAAAAATCTTCTGAAGGTGATTAATGTGAGTCCGCGTTCAAAGCTCATATCCTCCATGTTCCTCTTCGGCACAATCGGAATTTTTGTGCATTATCTGCCGCTTCCCTCGGCCTTCATTGCCATGGTTCGCGGCTTTACGGGCGCAATTTTCCTTCTGCTTTTTATGGCGCTTAAAAGGCAGAAGCCCGACAGAATCGCCATTAAGAACAATCTGCCGGTGCTTCTGCTTTCGGGTACCGCACTCGGCATAAACTGGATACTGCTTTTCGAGGCATATAACTACACCACCGTTGCAACGGCAACGCTTTGCTATTACTTTGCGCCCATAATCGTTATCCTTGTTTCACCTCTGCTGCTCAGAGAAAAGCTCACGGCAAAAAAGCTTGTCTGCGTGCTCATTGCCCTTGTGGGCATGGTCTTTGTTTCGGGTGTGCTTGAGGCAAAATCCGGCGGCAGCGACTTTGTGGGCGTGCTGTTCGGACTCGGTGCAGCCTGCTTTTATGCAAGCGTTATGATTCTCAACAAAAAGCTGCACGATATTGAAGCCTATGACCGAACTGTCATGCAGCTCGGCACAGCGGGTGTTGTCATTTTGCCCTACGTTCTGCTTACCCAGCACGTTGCCGCCTCGGATTTCACTTTGACGGTTGTTGTACTTCTTGCCGTTGTGGGCATTGTCCACACCGGCCTTACATACGCACTTTACTTTGCGGGCATGAAGGACCTTCCCGCCCAGACCGTTGCGATTTTCAGCTACCTTGACCCAATTGTTGCAATTCTGCTGTCGGCGCTCTTCCTGAAGGAGCCTCTCGGCGTTTACGGAATTGTGGGCGCGGTGCTTGTTCTCGGCGCAACCTTTATAAGCGAATTACCCGACAGAAAGAAATAAAAAAGGACTCCCGATGGAGTCCTTTTTATTTTCTCTCAACATCTTTTATGTTCTTTTCGAATTTGCTTCTTGCGCCCATGACCTCATGTCCGCAGCCGAGGCATCTCAGCTTGAAATCAGCGCCGATGCGAAGCACCTCCCATCGCTTTTCACCGCAGGGATGTGCTTTTTTCATGGTTAAAATGTCGCCCACCTGAATGTCCATTACTTTTTGACCTCGTCCCAGTATTTCTTTGCCGCCTGCTCGATTTTGTTGTCGCCGTACTCATAGTAACGGGCGTTTTTCAGCACATCGGGAAGGTACTGCTGCTTCACCCAGTGACCGCTGAAATTGTGGGGATATTTGTATCCCTGCTCACGCTCAAAGCCCGTTCCGTCGGCGTGAACGTTCTGCAGCTCTCTCGGAACAGGGCCCGTTTTGCCCGCGCGGATATCCGCAAGCGCAGCATCGATTGCCGTGACTCCCGAATTGGATTTCGGCGCGGTGGCAAGGAAAATCGCCGCCTCCGCAAGAGGAAGTCTTGCCTCGGGGAGTCCAAGCTGCAAAGCGGAGTCAACGCAGGCCTTCACAATAGGCACCGCCTGAGGATAGGCAAGTCCGATGTCCTCGCTTGCCGAGCACAGAAGTCTGCGGCAGGCGCCGATGAGGTCACCCACCTCAAGAAGTCTGCCGAGATAGTGGAGTGCGGCATCGGGATCGGAGCCACGCAAAGATTTCATCAGCGCGGACAGAGCATCGAAATGCTCGTCGCCGTCACGGTCATAGCGCATGGCGCTGCGCTGAGAAATTGCAAGGGTGTTCTCAAGTGTAATCGGCATAACGCCGTTTTCCGCTCTGCCCGCTGAGAACAGAAGCTCCACGGCGTTTATGGCCTTGCGGACATCGCCGCCGCAGGCGGAGCCGATGCGCTTCAGAACGCCGTCCTCAAGCTCTGCCTTCACGCTCATGCGCTCTTCCATTATTCTCACCGCGCGCTCCGCGGCTTTCGCGGCATCGGCGGCGGCAACGTGCTTGAACTCAAACACGGTGCTGCGGCTCAAAATTGCGTTGA
The DNA here is from genome assembly GCA_045599385.1 of Oscillospiraceae bacterium. Taxonomy (GTDB): domain Bacteria; phylum Bacillota; class Clostridia; order Oscillospirales; family Oscillospiraceae; genus F23-B02. The sequence goes on from JAZRVW010000043.1 coordinate 56,458, forward strand.
AAACGCAGAAATACGGGTTTTCCGTGGTGGAGGCGATGAGCGTTATTCTGCCGTCCTCGATGAACTCCAGAAGGCTCTGCTGCTGCTTTTTGTTGAAGTACTGAATCTCGTCCAGATACAGAAGCACGCCGCCGGGGGTGAGCATGGTGTCAAGCTCGGCAATGATTGCCTTTATGTCCGCAATTCCCGCTGTGGTGGCGTTTAATTTACGCAGGGTGCGGTTGGTTTTCTCGGCGATGATGCGCGCCACGGTAGTCTTGCCCGTACCCGAAGGCCCGTAGAAAATCATGTTGGGAATCTGTCCGCTTTCAACAATGCGGCGGAGCATTCCGTTTTCGCCAAGTATGTGCTTCTGTCCCACAACATCGTCAAGCGACGCAGGGCGAATTTCGTCGGCTAAAGGTTTGTCGTACATACATTTACCTCTTGAAAATCGTTGCTTAATCTTTGGGATTATGCTATCCTCTTTGCGAGGTGATGCTTATGAGAACACCCGAACAGGTGCTTGAAATCCTGCGGCTTCTTGAGGAGGAATATCCTCTTGCCGAATGCTCGCTTGATTACAAAAAGGACTATGAGCTTCTCTTCTCCGTGCGTCTTGCGGCGCAATGCACGGACGCAAGAGTCAATATGATAACGCCCGCTCTCTTTGAGCGCTTTCCCAGCCTTGAGGCCTTCGCTGAAGCCGAGGTTGAGGAAGTGGAAAAGTACGTCCACTCCTGCGGCTTTTACAGGGCAAAGGCACGGGACATCGTTGCAAGCGCAAAGATGCTTATTGAGAATTATAACGGACGGGTTCCCGACACTATGGAGGAGCTTCTTAAGCTGCCCGGTGTGGGACGCAAAACCGCAAATCTCATTCTCGGTGATGTTTATCACATACCCGGCTCAACGGTGGTGGACACCCACTGCATACGCATTTCAAACCGTCTGGGTTTAGTTGACAACCTCAAGGAGCCCGAGAAGATAGAGCGTGAGCTCCGCAAAATTCTGCCTCCCGAAAAGAGCTCGGACTTCTGCCACAGAATCGTTCTCCACGGCAGAGCCGT
>JAZRVW010000044.1:0-54088 GCA_045599385.1 Oscillospiraceae bacterium
ACAAAGCCCGAAGCCCTTGAAAAACCAAGGCTTTTGACTTGCTCAACAGCTTCATTCACAGCGGCGTTATCGGGGATCCTGTCCATAAACAACATCTGATAAACCCCAGCGCGCATTATGTCGCGAACCTTCGGCTCAATCTTTGAGGTGCTGAAGCAGTCGATATAATAATCGCACAGGCTTGAGTTTTGCATTACGCCGAGGCTTATGCCGGAAGCAAGCGCAGCAGAGCGGGCATCTAGAGAATATTTAGTTATTACAGAATCGATAGTCGCCGATGACCACGCGCTGTTTCTTCTGCAGCGCTCCAGGATTTCCAGCGCTGCCGCCCTTGCTTTGTCCATTCTTAATCCGCCTTAACAGGATGGCCGAGCAGATAATCTGCCGCCTTCATACGCTTTTTGCCGGGTGCCTGAATTTCGGTTACAAGAACCGTCTTTCCCTCGCCGCAGGCAACTTCAATGCCATTTTTACCCGCGCTGACAATTTTGCCGCACTCTTTATCGGTGCTGTTTTCCGTGTATTCCGCAGCGAACACCTTAAAGGTTTCGCCCTTAATCTGCATTGTGGCAACGGGCCAGGGCTGCAGACCGTAAATCCATTTTACTATCTCTCTGGGCGATTTGCTCCAGTCAATAGGACTTATGCTCTTGTCAAGCATGGTAACATAGCTTGCCTCGGCATGATTCTGAGGAGTTCTCGGAGCAACACCGTCCTCAATATCACGAAGCGTTTTGTCCAAAAGCTCCGCACCCATAACCATAAGTCTGTCAAAAAGCTCGCCGGAGGTTTCAAACTCACCGATTTCGGTTTCATCGGTGTAAATAATGTCGCCCGTATCCATCTCAGATGCAAGATACATCGTAGATACACCCGTAACCTTATCACCGTTGAGTACGGCCCACTGAATAGGTGCCGCGCCGCGATACTTCGGAAGCAGAGAGGCATGAACGTTGATTGCACCGTACTTGGCAACGGCAAGAATATCATCGGGCAGGATTCTGCCATAGGCAACAACAACAAGAATGTCAGGCTCAAGACTCTTAACAATCTCCAATGCCGTACCGTCACGCATCTTAACCGGCTGGAAAACGGGAATGTCATTTGCAAGTGCAAGCTCCTTCACGGGACTGAAGGCAAGCTGCATTCCTCTGTTTTTAGGCTTGTCGGGCTGGGTGAAAACACCGACAACATTGTATTTTTCATCTATAAGCTTTTTCAAAGATTCAGCCGCAAAATCGGGCGTACCCATGAAAACTATACGCATTTAATCACTCCTCGCCGCCGCTCATTTCCTCTTCGGTAAGCATACGCTCGCACTTTTCAAGGAAAAGATGACCATCAAGATGCTCAAACTCATGGCACATACATCTTGCGGTAAGCCCGGTACCCTCATACTCAAACCAATCACCGTTTCTGTCCTGAGCTCTGGCTTTTACGTAATCGGGACGGGTTACGATACCGTATTCGCCGGGAACGCTGAGGCAGCCCTCTGCCCCGGTCTGCTCGCCCGAAAACTCAAGAATTTCAGGGTTGATAAATTCAATGACAAATTCCTCTTCATCTTCCCCGACATTAGTTTCAAGGACAAGCGCAGCACGTCTGAGAATGCCTACCTGAGGTGCTGCAAGACCGACACCGTCGGCATTTTCAAGCGTTTCCGCCATATCATCAAGCAGAATGTGAAGCTTTTCGTCAAACTTACTTACAGGTCTGCAAACCTTTCCCAGAATGCTTTCGCCTTTAGTCACAATGTTTCTTAACGCCATATCTGTACTCCTGTATCAATCAGAGGGATTATTGTCGGCAAAAATGCTGACACCCTTGTATTTTCCGTCTGAATTGCACTTAATCAGAATTGCGGAAACTATTCTGCGTATTTCCGCATCTGCTTTGCAATTAATGTTAATTCTGTATCTGTAACGGTTGTTTACCTTTACAACCGCAAGGGGCGCAGGTCCGAGTACACGCACATCAGCGCGGTGCTTAACCGATGCAGTAAGAATATTTCTTATATCAACACAGCATCTGATTACCTGATCCTCGTCAAGTCCCGTTGCCGTAACAGATATTATATCCGAAAACGGAGGTGTTTCCTGAAGCCTGCGAAGCTCAATTTCAGATTTGTAAAAGCTGTCATAATCCTGCGCTGCTGCCTGAAGAATAATTTCATTCTGCGGCGTGAAGGTCTGAATAACTGCTCTGCCTGGCTTTGTTCCGCGTCCGCTTCGGCCGACAACCTGCGTTATTAGTGAAAATGTACGTTCACCCGCACGGTAATCTCCGCAATACAGACTCTGGTCTGCGGAAAGAACGCCGATTAGGGTTACATTTTCAAAGTTAAGTCCCTTTGTAACCATCTGGGTTCCAACCATAATCGGAATTTTTTCGTTTATAAAACGGTCAAGCAGAACATCGTGGGAGCCTGCTTTTCTTACCGTGTCAGCGTCCATTCGCAGCACTTTGGTATCGGGGAAAAGCTCAGCAAGCTCCTCCTCAATAAGCTGTGTTCCCGCACCGACGGAGGTCAGCTTGCCGCTGCAATTGGGGCATTCTTCGTCGGGCTTGCGGCTGTAGCCGCAGTAGTGGCAGATAAGCCTGCGGTTAACGCTGTGATAAGTAAGCGACACGCTGCAGTGCGGACATTTATAAATATAACCGCACTCTCCGCAGCTTATAAGCTTGTGCGCACCACGGCGGTTAATAAACAGAATGCTCTGCTCTCCGCGGCTGATATTCTCGGAAATCTCATTCTGAAGCATAACGCTGAGATTGCCGACGTTACCGCGTCGAAGCTCGCGCTTCATATCAACAATGCTTACCTTGGGCAGCATCATTTCGTTATACCTGTTCGGAAGCTCAAAATAGCTGTACTTACCCGTTTCGGCGGCATAGCGGCTTTCCACATCGGGTGTTGCTGAGCCCATAAGCAGCAAAGCCTTTGCTTTTGCGCAGCGGTACTTTGCAATATCTCTTGCATGGTATCTGGGGCTGTTTTCGGACTTGTAGCTGTCCTCCTGCTCCTCGTCAATGATAATCAGACCAAGATTTTCATTAGGAGCAAAAACAGCGCTTCTTGTGCCGATTACAAGTCTTGCATCACCGTTTTTGATACGCTTCCACTCATCATATCGCTCGCCAACACCGAGGCTGCTGTGGAGCACAGCAATATCATTGCCGAAATAAGCCGAAAAAGTATCCAGCATCTGCGGTGTAAGCGCAATTTCGGGAACAAGCAGAATTGCCGTCTTTCCCCTGCTGAGCGTTTCAGATATCAGGTGGATATATACCGAGGTCTTACCGCTTCCGGTTACGCCGAAAAGCAGAGCCGCTTCGGCACTATCGCGGTTAAGTAATCCTACAAGACCGTCATACGCCTTGCTCTGAGCTTCATTAAGCTGCGGTACGGGAACAAGCTCATCGCTCCATACCTCAGGTCTGCGGAAAACTTCCTCATAGTCAATGCTGACAAGCTCTGCATTTACAAGTGCTTTAAGAGATTGTCTTGAAGCGCCTACAAACTGCAATGCGTCCGCCGCAGGAACCCTTCCCGTAGTGCAGAGAAGTTCAAGAATTGCGGATTGCATTGGCGCCTTGCGCTTTTTCTGTTTGGAGATTTCAAGCGCGTCCTCAACCGGAACGGCAATATCAATCATCTCAACCGTTTTATCGTTGGCACGGCGGCTTCCGTCAGACTTGAACCATAGACCCGCAGGCAGAATGGTCTTCACTGCATCATATACTGTGCAGAAAAATCTGTCGTGCATCCACATGGCAAGCTTAATCTGCTCAGGCGAAAGTACGGGTGCAGAGTCAAGAACAGACTCAACAGCTTTCAGCTTATCATAATCGCTGTGGTCAGCGACACTCAGTATAACGCCCTCACTTCGACGGTTTCCCCTTGAAAACGGCACAGTCACGCGCACTCCCGGAACAGCGGCAGCTTCAAGTTTTTCTGGGACGAGGTAATCATAAGGTCTGTCAAGCCAGTATGTAGCGGCGGAAACCGCAATTTTTGCAACTTTCACAGGCCATACCTCCCCTCAGTTCAAACACAGCGGAGCTGTACGGCTCCGCTGTAATAATAATTACTTTTCGATAGTGAGCTTACCGGTATATACTTCGTCGATTGCGGCGGAAACGGGCTTCTTATCAAGGATTTCACCGTTTTCCTCTGCTTCGTTGGAAATAGCGCGGGCTCTTCTTGCTACCAGATTTACAAGCTGATAACGGCTGCCGGTCTTGTTAACCAGTTCAGCAACGGGGGGATAAAGCATCATAATTATTTTACCTCACTCAAATAGAATTTTCTGTCCTCAAATTTGCAGTTTTCCGCAGTAATAATTGCCGAAAACTCATTTGCCGCTACATCGGCATCGTCATTGACGATTATATAGTCATAGAAGTTTGCAAGCTCATATTCCTCTCTTGCACGGTAGAGTCTTGCCTGAATCTTGCGCTCAGAGTCGGTGCCTCTGCCGCGCAGACGTCTTTCAAGCTCCTCCATTGTGGGAGGAATGAAGAAAATCAGAATTGCTTCAGGCATCTTGTTATGTACCTGAAGAGCACCCTGCACCTCGATATCAAGGATTACGTTGATTCCTTCATCAAGCTTCTTTTCCACATACGCTCTCGGAGTGCCGTAGGAATTTGCAACATATTCCGCGTGTTCAAGAAGCTCGTCGTTTGCAATCATTTCCTTGAACCTGTCGGGCTCCACAAAGAAATATTCTCTGCCGTCAACCTCAGTGGGACGGGGCTTTCTTGTGGTTACTGAAACGGAGAAACAGCAGTCACTGCGTCCCTCAAGGGCCTTAAAAACTACGGTGCTTTTTCCGGCGCCTGACGGGCCTGAAATTACGATAAGTTTTCCTCTTTGCTTAGCCATTATTTATTCCTTCCTCTGATTTATTTGTCATTCGTGCAGCCAATGCTTCAGGTGTCAGCGCGGAGAGAACAATGTTCCCGCTGTCCATAACAACCACCGCTTTTGTGCTTCTGCCAAAGGAAGCATCAACAAGCAGGCCCTTATCACGTATATCCTGAATCATTCGCTTGATTGGCGCGGACTCGGGGCTTACGATTGCAACAATTCTTTCAGCGGCAACCATATTTCCAAATCCAATATTGATAAGCTTCATTAAAAGACTCCTTATTCAATATTCTGAATCTGTTCTCTGATTTTCTCAATCTCTGACTTCAGCTCAACAACAACATAAGAAATGTCCTTGTTCTGACATTTTGAGCCGATTGTATTTGCCTCGCGGTTAAACTCCTGAATAAGAAAATCAATCTTTCTTCCGATTGGCGAACCTGCATCAAGCATAATTTTAAGCTGCTCCATGTGGCTGCGCAGACGTACAGTCTCCTCATCAACGGCAACCTTGTCCGCAAAAATTGCGGCCTCGGCAATTATGCGTGTTTCATCAATTCCGGCTGTACCGAGAACCTCATTCATCTTTTGAAGCAGACGTTCTCTGTAAGCTGCGACAGTCTGGGGTGCTGTTTCTTCCACGGCGGTGACCAGCTTGTCTATGGTTTCAAGCTTACTAAGCACGTCCTCATGCAGCTTTTTGCCCTCTCTGATGCGCATTGCATCAAAATCGCAGAGTGCCTGCTCGGCAATTGCCTTTATTCCCTCTGCAACCGCATCGGCGTTCAGCTCCTTTTTCTCAACGGAAAGGACATCGGGAAAGCGGCTTACATTCATTGCCGTCATATCGTTGGGAAGCTCAAAGACATCGGAAATGCTTTTGATTGCGTCAAAGTAACCCTTAAGCAGCGGTTCGTTAACTCTTACTACCATATCGTCAGCCATTGAGGAGTCAACGGTGACAAACACGTCAACCTTGCCTCTGCTTATATGGGACTGGACAGCAGATTTTAAGGTTTCCTCCGCAAAGATAAAGCTTCTCGGAAGTCTGACAGATGTATCGAGGAACTTATTATTTACGCTTTTTAATTCAACTGTAACTTCAATGCCTTCGACAGTGCCTTTTGCGCTGCCGTAGCCTGTCATGCTTTTAATCATAGCTCCTCCTGTCAGCGAAACTGAACTATTTCAAATTTAATCGGGTTTTTCTTCTTGTTTACACGCTGATAAATAACCACAACTGCAACCGCAAGGGCAAAGAATCCCGCACTTACAAGGATACGCAGGCCTTCGCCCAGATTAAAGTGTGCAGCCACAGCGTAACCAATAAAGAACAATATAAAAGGCACAATGTACAGAAGAAATGCCGCCCCGAAAATTCTTGACGAGAGAGTTTCAATAATTACTTTCTCTCCCCTTTTGGCGTTTATCGTGTTCTTTGCAAAAGCCTTAAGTTCACTCTGAAATACGCAGCTTTCGCAATTGCCGCAGTTACTGCCGCAGGCTGTGCCGCGTGTTACAACAACCTCGGCCATGCCGTTATTCAGAACTTTTGTTACTACAGCGTCCTGAGTCATTATGCAAATTCTCCTTAATTTTTCTGAATATTAACCGTAACGCTGACATCGCCTACAGCGCCGACCTTCCCACCGACGCCGCTGATGATTACATTACTGTTTGCACGTACCTGTCCGACTGTGGAACCGTAGTCTGAAAGGTCCGCAACAATCGATATATCTTCAGCCTTCACAGCAGCAAGCGCAGAAGCGTCCTTTGAGCGAAGAGTAACATCAACATAAGACGTTACAATAGATGCGCTGTATCCGCTTGAGCAGTTCATGTAAGAAATGTTGGATACGCGGATTGTACGCACGCTTACTCCGGGAATTTCTATTTTAACCTTTGCCTCAGTAACACCTGAACGGTTTTCAACGCCGTCATCAAGTGCAATTGTGAATGTCTGCTCGTACGAGTTCTTGAAAGATGAAAGATCTATTGAGGCAATTGCAATGCTGTTCTTGTCTTTAATGAGTTTTGAGTCTGCCGCAACGACAATAGACTCAGGCTCGATTGTTATCTTGCAGTCATCTTCGGTTACGCCGCCTCCGGGAATCAGGTTAACAACAAGCGGCAGCTCCTTTTCAATAGAAATCGGCTGAGTAACGTTAATGGAGTTAACGGGGATATCCAGCATACTCATGGATACAGGCTGTCCGTTCTTATCAATAACCGAGAAGCTTGCATCAACAGAATATGTTTTATCAATTTCTCTGCCCTCGCCAAATGTTACCCAAATATAGTCGATGGTGTTTATAATGCTCTCGGGACCTGTAATCACAACAGTTGCAGGATCAAAAACAAGCTCTTCTGCAACACAGCCCTCGGCAATCGTTCCCTCAAAACTTCCCTTAACACCCACGGTCTTACTGATATTCTTCACAACCGAGAATGTAATCTTATCCGTGCTGCTGCTGATAATTGTAATATCATTCGTATCAACATAGCTCGGGAACACGAGCTCATAAGACCATGACATCTCATTGGGCTGAGTAATCTTGCTTACATCGATAACAGCTTTGATGTCGGTTGCTTTAAGCTTTCCTATGTTCGCCCTGCTGCCTCTGATACGTACACTGACAGATGTGGTTTCAACGTTTGTTATTGAAAGTCCCTTCTGATTGACAAGGCTGCTTTCTCCGGCAAACTGAACCTCTATTCCCGAAAAGGTTTTTTCCATAATCGAGCCGTTGACACTCGAAACATACGACCAGATAATGAGGGAAAGAATCACGGAGATTATTGCCCAGAAAATCTTACTGTCGTAAATTTTTCCATTACGCTTTTTCTCGTTCATTTCTTCACCTTCAGAGCCTTCTTGACATTGCTTATGAAATCAGCAGGAGTTTTCTTATTACTTGTATCCTCAACAACAAGCTCCTGACGGAGCAGACGTTCAAAGGTTTCTCTGGTAAGGTTGCGCTTAAGCATACCCTCGATTGCGACGGAAATTCCGCCGGTTTCCTCGGAAACAATAATTACAAGCGCATCGGAAACCTCGCTTACGCCAATACCTGCTCTGTGGCGCATGCCCAGGTCCTTGCTGAGATTTGTCTTTTCGGTAAGCGGCAGTACACAGCCTGCGGCGGCAACCCTGCAATTGCGGATTATAAGTGCGCCGTCATGAAGCGGAGCCTTGGGATAAAAAATGTTTTTCAGAAGCTCGGCGGTTATGTCTGCATCAATTACCGTACCGGTGGTTATGATGTCATTCAGAATAAACCCTCTCTCAAAAATAATAAGAGCACCGGTCTTTGTTGCCGACATCTGCTCGCATGCAAGCACGGTCTGATTGATTACGGAATCAATTTCGGAGGTGTTTCCGTTCCTTGCCGAAAAAATTCCGGAAAAGCTGCTGCTGCCCATTTTGGCAAGAAGCTTGCGCAGCTCGGGCTGGAATATGATAACAAGGGCAATCAAGCCGATTTCAACTGCTTTTCTGAGCAGATAGTTTATCATGGTCAGATTCAATACGCCTGACAGCCACACGGCAATCAGCACAAGAACAATGCCTCTTGCAAGATTGTAAGAGCTTGTCTTTCTGATCAGTCCGATAATCTTGTAAATCAGAAACGCAACTATTGCAATGTCGATAATGTCAGCAAGCTGAATTGTCGAAAGATAGGTAAATCCGTTTACAAAGAAATCAACTATTCCTTGCATATAATTTCTCCATTCGTCAAGCTGTAAATGCTGATTTTATCGGTCAGCATTTACAAGCATACTTTTTGTCAATATATTATAAATCAAAGTAGGAAAAAAGGCAATTGCCTAAAAGTTTATTTTTTATGAACAATTATATTTTCCAAAATATTTTCCGCTGTTATCACCTGATTTTTATTAATAAACGGTGAGAAACTCAATCTCAGAGTACCCGTGTCGAGCGTTCCCGCTGTTTTGTGCGCAAGAGGAGCGCAATGCAGACCGCATCTTGCGGCAACTGCCCTCCTCCCGAGCATTTCACATAGAGCTTCAGTATCTATATCAGGGTGCCTGACTGAAAGTACTCCCGCCTGATTATCCGTTTCAGAGCAGAACAGCTCAAGCCCGTTTATACGCTTTAAGCGCTTAACCATCAGACTGCACATTTGCCTCTCATGCGCGCCGATTTTCTCAGGGCTTCTGCTGATTACATATCTTACGCCTTCGGCAAGTCCCGCAATTCCCGGGATATTGTGTGTGCCCGCCTCAAGCATATCGGGAAGATAGTCGGGCATGGATTGCAGAATACTGTCCGAGCCCGTTCCGCCGAACATGAAAGGCTTAGGCTCAGCTCCGCACAGCAGCACACCGGTTCCCTGCGGGCCGAGGAGCCCCTTATGGCCGGGCATTGCAATAAATGCCGCATTCAGCTTTTCGGCATCAATATTGCATACCCCCGCAGATTGCGATGCGTCAACAATCAGCGGTACACCCTTTTCATTGCAAAGCTCTGCAATATCGTATATCGGCTGGATAAAGCCGAACACGTTGGAAATGTGATTACAGACGGCAAGCTTCGCACCTGTAAGTTTTTTCTCAAAGCTGTCAATAACAGCATCAGAGTCAAATAACGGAGCATCAGCAACAACCACGTTTGCGCCGATATCATTGAGAACCCTTGTAACCGAATTATGCTCATAGCCTGAGATAACAACCTTGTCGCCCTTTTCAGCCAGCGATCTTATGGCGATATTCAAGGCATGCGTTGCATTTAAGGTAAATACGATTCTTTCGGTATCGTCAAAGTTAAACAGCCTGGCAATAAGCTCACGGCATTCATAAACCTTTTCCGAAGCAAGAAGAGCCTGATGATACGCGCCTCTGCCGGGGCTTGACATTGTCCGAATCGCTCTGAGCATAGCTTTTTCAACAGCTTGCGGCTTAATAAAGCTAGTTGCGGCCGAGTCAAGATAAATCAAAGCTCCGCCTCCCTGTAGCTGCCGTCTGGCTGCTGGACAAAAACTTTCCCCTGCAGCAGATTTGCGTTTCTGAGCAGTTCTGCAGCCTGACGACCTCTGCCTGCGTTTACACTTACACTATATCCGCAGCCTCTTGTTGACAGTGAAGCCGGTGATTTAATAATATTTGCCGAAATTCCGGCACGCTCAAGTGCCTTTTCGGAACGCTGTGCGTAAGTCAGCGACTTGCACATAAATAAAAACCGCATAGAATTCCCCTTTACAGCTTTTACATCATTCTATGCTGGCAATCAAAAAAAGTAACAGACCGCGTCTGTTACTTTTTTCTCTCTATAAGTGCTACCGCGTGTGCCGCAATTCCGAGTCCCTCTCCGGTAAATCCGAGCTTTTCCTCAGTTGTTGCTTTAACGCTCACGCAGTCAAGCGGAATTTGCATTGCGCCTGCAAGTATCTCGCGCATTTGTTCAATGAACGGAGCAAGCTTAGGCCGCTGCGCAATTACCGTGCAGTCAACGTTTCCAATTTCATATCCCCTGCTGTCAAGGACAGAACACACATTTTTAAGAAGCTCAATGCTGTCGGCACCGAGAAACGCGTCGTCATTGTCGGGAAAAAGCTTACCGATATCTCCAAGTGCCGCCGCGCCAAGTAATGCGTCCATAAGCGCATGAGTCATAACATCGGCATCGGAATGTCCGTCGAGGCCTTTCTCGTACGGAATTTCAACTCCGCCTATTATCAGCCTTCGCCCTTCAACAAGTCGGTGAACATCATAGCCGTGACCTATTCTCACATCAGTTCACCTCTGTCAGCAAGAATTTGTTCAGCAACATATACATCACGCTTTGTGGTGAGCTTAATGTTGTCAGCTTCACCGTCAACAACCGCAACCTTGATGCCCATAGCTTCTACCGCAGAGCAGTCATCGGTAATCGGAAGGTTCTTTTCAACCGCTTTAGTCAGCGCTCCCTTGATTATATCAGCGTCAAAGGCCTGAGGCGTTTGAATAAGTGCAACAAGGCTTCTGTCTGGAGTATCTACAACAGCGTCCTTTTTATTGAGAATGCGCACGGTGTCAGTAGCTCTCACGGCAGGCGCAGCCGCAGTTGACTGTTCGGCGGCATATATCACGCGGTCAATGAGTGATGCTGAGGGAAAGGGCCTTGCGCCGTCATGAATTGCGATAATCGTAGCGCCTTCATTTGCGTTGCAGACGCCGATAAGTGCCGACTGAGCTCTTGTATTGCCGCCGCTGACAACACGGCTCGCTTTGGTTATTCCGTATTCATTGCAGATATCCGCAAGACGCTGAATACTGTCATGCTTTGTGACTACGACTATCTCATCAATTCTGTCAGAAGTCTGAAATGCTTTAAGCGTATAAGCAATTGCTGGCGCACCGCCGATATTCATAAGTATTTTATCTCTTCCCATACGCTGAGAATTGCCTGCGGCAAGAATTACAGCAGTACAGTGAGGCACCTGAGGAGCAATTTTTTTGCGGATTTTATTAATAACTGACATTATATCTCCAATCAGGCCATGCTTTCTTCAAGCATAAGCTCAATCTGTTCGTACGTGAAATTGAGTGCAACAACCATTTCAGATATAAAAATCTGCTTTGCGGAATGAAGCATTCTGCGTTCACCCGTCGACAAGCCGCGCTCGGCATCCCTTGTCATAAGCCCCTTGACGACCTCAGCAACGTCCATGGGATTTCCGCTTTTAATTTTGGTCATATTCTCTCTGTATCGCTTGTTCCAGTTCTGCGTCATGCTGACATCAATTGCCGAAAATGCGTCAAGAACACTTTTTGCCTCTTCGCTGCTGATAATCGGTCTTACGCCGATATTCTCGCAGCCTTCAACCGGTACCAGAACAAGCATATCGCCAACCGGTAATTTGAGGACATAATAATCGCGGTCAGTTCCGTCTATTTTCTTTTTTACAATGCTTTCAATTATGCCTGCACCATGCATGGGGTGAGCAATATAGTCGCCAATGCAAAACAAAATTATGCCTCCAATCCGGTAAAATGGATAATAGTATCCTAAACTAAATATACACTAAATGTTTAATTTTTGCAAGCATATAAATTCAAAAAATACTGAGTTATCAATGAAAAAAGTGCCTGCCGACATAATCGGCAGGCACTGAAAAATCAATTTTGATTACTCTTCGCTAACCTCAACAGGTTCTTCTTCCTCAGCCTCTGCGGGTGCGGGCTCAGCAAGTGCGCGGATGGAGAGGGAGATCTTCTGCTTCTCTTCGTCGATAGCAGTAATCTTTGCCTCAACAACATCACCGACAGTCAGAACTTCTTCGGGCTTGCCGATGCGGCGGTTAGCAATCTGGGAAATGTGGATAAGGCCGTCAACGCCGGGCAGAACTTCTGCAAATGCGCCGAAAGGCATCAGCTTTACGATGGTGACAGATGCAACTGCGCCGACCTCGTATGCTGCCATGAACTTTGCCCAGGGGTTGTCCTCGGGATTCTTGTAGCCCAGGGAAATCTTGCGCTTTTCCTTATCGAAGCTGATAACATATACGTCAACCTCGTCGCCTACTGCGAATACTTCAGCGGGGTTCTTGATGCGGTTCCAGCTCATCTCGGAAACATGAACCATACCGTCAATACCGCCGATGTCAACAAATGCGCCGTAGCTGGTCATGGACTTAACGGTGCCGTGGTACTTCTTGCCGACTTCGATTTCGTTCCAGATAGCTTCTGCGCGCTCGCGGCGTTCCTTCTGTGCAACAGCACGAATAGAACCGACAACGCGCTTGCGGCTGCGGTTAACCTCGGTAATCTTAACGCGGACCTTCTGCTTGAGGAGCTGGCTCATCTCGGCTTCCTTGGGCAGACCGGACTGAGATGCGGGAACAAATACGCGGACACCCTTGACGGAAACAACAATGCCGCCCTTATTTTCTTCGGTAACAACACCTTCGAGAACGCCGCCGTTTTCTGCAGCTTCCTCAACGTCGTTCCAGCTCTTTGCAGCGTCAAGGCGCTTCTTGGAGAGCATTACGGTACCTTCAACGTCATTTACGCGGACAACAACTGCTTCAATGGTATCGCCGACCTTGACAGCGTCTTCGACTTTGATGCCGTCATCGGTGAACTCGGTAGTGGGAATGAAGCCACTGTACTTGGTGCCGATATCGACACTGATTTCAGTGCCGGTAATAGCAACGACATAGCCGGTTACCTTATCTCCATTATATATAGTTTTGATGCTTTCCTCCAGCATTTCGTCAAAGGACATTTCCTTCTCTTCTACTGCAGTTTCATCAATTTTGATCTCTTCGCTCATCTTATTACTTACCTCCTTAATTATCCACGACGGAGCTGATGCTCCGGCTGTTACACCGACGGTTTCCGCAGCTGCAAGCATGTCCGTATTCAGCTCATCTGCGTTATTTATGAACTGAACATTGGCACATGATTCACGGCAAATTTCCGCTAAATGCACGCTATTGGCACTGTGTTTACCGCCTATGACAACCATGGCATCACATTTGGCCGAGAGTTTTGAGGCCTCATCCTGTCTCGTGGACGTTGCACCGCATATTGTATCAAAGATTTCTGCGTTTGTACATCTTTTTTTTAAGAAATTCTCACATTCGGTAAAATTATTGCGTGTCTGGGTAGTTTGAATGACCATTGTTATCGGTTTAGTATAAAATTCGGGATTTTTTTCAAACCAATCTTCAAGCTCGGCGGCATTTTCGCAGAGCACATGCTCACCGCACCAGCCGCAGACCGCCTCAACCTCTGGGTGATTGCGCATGCCGATAATGACAGCAAATCTCCCCTCTTCCGTGGCCCTGCTCACAATACCGTGTATTCTTTTTACCTTCGGACAGGTTGCGTCCACTATCTCGGCGTTTCTGCCTTCAAGTACCTCATACACAGACCTCGAAACACCGTGTGAACGTATCATAACCTTTGCGCCCTCAGGCAGCTCATCGGGGGAATTAATTACACTCAGGCCGTCAGAGCTTAGCTTTGAAACTACATCGTCATTATGAATAAGCTGACCGAGAGAATATGCGGGTCCCTCCTGCAGAAGCTCTTCAGCCATCTTTACGGAACGGCTTACACCAAAGCAAAAGCCAGCACTTTTTGCAACGATAATCTCTTTCATTCCGTTACCGCCTTTGCGCCGGATTTTTCAGAAATTATATCGCAGACAAGCTTAAGACTTTCATCAAAGTTATAATTACTTGTGTCAAGTATTACGGCATCATCTGCCGGAACGAGAGGCGCCGCCGCTCTGTTGGAATCCTGATAGTCCCGCTTTTTCATATCTTCCATTACTGCCTCAAGGCTGTCGTCCATGCCTTTTGCCTGAAGCTCAAGATAGCGGCGGTACGCTCTTGCCTCAAGGCTTGCGGTGAGGAATATCTTGACGTCGGCATTTGGCAGAATAACAGTTCCTATATCCCTGCCGTCCATTATGACATTATACTTCTCCGCCATGCTTCTCTGCATATCCATAAGGAAAGCCCTTACCTCCGGCATGGCAGAAACATTTGAAGCACACATGGAGATTTCGGGAAGCCGAATTTCCTTTGAAACATCTTCTCCGTCAAGATACATTCTCTGCTCGCCGTTTTCGTTATATTTAAGCTCAATATTAAGCTCCGGCAGCATCGGCAGGATAAGGCTCTTATCCTTCGTATCGAAGCCTCTTTTAAATGCCGCAAGACCGATTGTTCTGTAAATCGCCCCTGTATCCACATATATGAATCCGAAAAATTCCGCGGCTCTGCGGGAAATTGTACTCTTACCGGCACCGCTTGGGCCGTCAATGGCAACAGAAATCATTAATTTACCTCTCAAAGTGAATTTGCAGCCGTATAAGCTGTTGACCATGCAATCTGCAGGTTGAAGCCGCCAGTATATGCGTCAAGGTCGAGCACCTCTCCCGCAAAATGAAGTCCCTGAACGAGCTTTGATTCCATCGTTCTCGGGTTTACCTCTTTTGTCGAAACGCCTCCGGATGTGACAATCGCCTCATCAATGGGGCGTGTGCCGATGACAGAAACGGGAAATGCTTTAAACAGCTTCAAAAGCCTCTGACGCTGTTCACGCGTTATGGAGTTGACCTTTGTTTCAGCCGGGATTCCCGAAAGCTCAATCAGAACGGGAATCATTGTTCTGCCCGCAAGGTCGCAAAGTGCGTTTGCGAAATCGCGGTTTGCGTATTTTTCAAAGTCGCGCAGTATTCTCGCGTCAAGCTTTTTCTCGTCAAGCGCAGGCTTAAGGTCAATTTCAAGTCTGTATTTCTTATTGGCAAAATCCCTCATGTGTGCGCTTGCGGAAAGCACAAGCGGTCCGCTTACGCCGAAGTGCGTAAACAGCATTTCGCCCAGTTCCTTATAAATCAGCCTGTCGTCCTCAAATGCCGAAAGCACCACATTTTTCAGCGAAAAGCCCTGCATCTGAGCACAGTAGTCATCTGCGCTTTCCAAAGGTACAAGGGACGGTCTGCGCGGCGAAACGGTGTGACCGAGCTCCTCTGCCATCTTATATCCCCAGCCCGTTGAGCCCGTAAGCGGATATGAAAGGCCGCCTGTGCATATAACTGCGGCACGGCAGTCAATAATGCCGTCTTCGGTTTCAACTCCGACAACGGCATTATCCTCAGTCAGAATCCTCTTTGCTCTGCAGCGCTCAAGTCTGACTCCGTTTCTCTGCATATATCTTTGAAGCGTTCCCGCAACGTCATTGGCATTGTCGGAAACGGGAAAAACTCTGTTTCCACGTTCTGTTTTAAGCGGAAGACCGAGATTTTCAAAAAACGACATTACTTCTCGGGGCGGAAATTTGTTCAGCGCGCTATACAGAAATCTTCCGTCACCCGGAATGTTGGCAAGAATATCCTTAATCTCGCAGTTATTTGTAACATTGCATCTTCCCTTGCCCGTTATTCTGAGCTTTCTTCCAAGAACCTTATTGGGTTCAAGCAGAACAACATCAAGCCCGCGCGCAGCCGCAACGCCGCTGCACAGCATACCGGACGCGCCGCCTCCGATTACAACAACGTCAGCTGTTTGTCTTTTCATAAACATCGTGCTCCTGCCAGATATTTTCAAGATTTTCAAAGGTCTTGAGAACATCTTCGCGGTTTTTCTTTGCCACTGCCATGATAATTGCATTGATGAGGCTCAGCGGTGCAACAAGCGAGTCAATGAAGGAAACCATATCACTCTTTGCATAAAGACAGATATCGGCAATTCCGTTTACGGGAGAAGCGGTGCTGTCTGTAATTGCTATTGCATTTGCGCCCATTTTCTTTGCAAACTCCATTGCCTCAACGGTGTGGCTTGAATATCGTGGATAGCTTATACCGATAAACAAATCGCCCTCGCCAATTCTTACAAGCTGCTCAAAGGTTTCACTCGCGGCAGTATCGCGCACAACCGTAACGCCGTCGCGCAGCAGGTTAAGATACAGACCCAGGAAGGAAGAAAGCGACGTCGAAGTGCGCATGCCAACGATGAAAATTCGCTTTGCCTTGATTATCTCGTCCACCGCAGTATTGAAGCTTGTCTGGTCAAGATTGTCAAGCGTAGCCTGCAGATTCTGCATATCGCTTGTAATAACGGACTTTACTATGTCCTTTTCATCAAGCATACTGCGTGCAACTTCAATTCGCTGAACAGAAGTAAGACGGTTTCTTATCATTTCCTGCAAAGTCTTGCGCATTGTAGGATAACCGTCATAACCAAGCTCCGTAGCAAAACGGACAACCGTGGATTCACTGACACCTACGATTTCGCCGAGCTTTCCAGCGGTCATAAACGCAGCCTTATCGTAATTGGTCAATATATATTTAGCTATGGCACGCTGACCTTTTGAAAATTTGCTGCAATCTTTTGAAAGCCTAGTGAGAAGATTATCTTCCATAAAATCATCTCCAGATTAAAGTGCTTTTATTTTACTCTTTATCGAGATAAATTGCAATATTAATTTGCAATTTTTTAGCCTCAAACTTGCAAAACTCGGAAGTTTGAGGCTAATTTTACATAAAATATTAATTCATTTAGCTTGATTGTCAAAATAATCTTGCAATTCAGCTTTGGTTAAATATCTCCATTCACCCGGTTTGAGATTGCCGAGAACAAAATTTGCTTCCGAAACGCGCTTAAGCCTCGTAAGCTTAAGTCCTGCTATCTCGCACATTTTTCTTATCTGGCGGTTTCTGCCCTCGTGAATTGTAATTTCAAGAACTGTCCTGCCTGAATCTTTTCTGAAAATACTTACTTCCGCAGGCTTAATTCTGTATCCGTCAATGACAAGCGGAGATTTGAGAATATCAATTGCGGTTTCGGGGCAATCACCCGAAATATATGCGTGGTAGGTCTTGCGTTCAAGCCCCGAGGGGTGCATCAGACTGTTAGCGAAATCACCGTCATCGGTCATTATCAGCAGTCCCTCAGAATACATATCAAGTCTGCCAACGGGATACACTCTTTTGCCTACGCCGGCTACAAGCTCAGTAACGCATTTTCTGCCTTTTTCGTCCTTCATTGTTGTAACGTAACCGCGGGGTTTGTTCAGAATTATGTACGTTTTCTCAGGCTCAGCGGAAATGCGCACGCCGTCAACGGCAATCACGTCCACTTCAGCGTCTGCGCTGTCGCCCAGTAATGCAACATTGCCGTTTACGGTCACGCGTCCTGCTTTTATCAGCTCCTCCCCTGCTCTGCGCGAGGCATAGCCCGAGGAGGATATTATTTTCTGTATTCTTTCTTTCATTACTTACCTGCAATATAATACGGCTTTGAGCCGAAAATTCTTTCGATAATAGAAGCTTTATTGCTCATATCTGTTGTGTTGTCAACAGTATAAACCAGATTTTCCTCTGCCGCAAGTTCACCGTTTAAATAAACCCTGATTATTCCGACTTTTTCTCCCTCAAATCCACCCGCAAAAAGAAATCTGGGCACTTCAGTTTCAATTGTAACCTCACTAGTACCGTCTGTCAGAAAAGCAAGGTCATTTTCAACCGTTATGCTTGCATATTTGTTTATGCCCGAAACTGAGGGAATATGGAATGAAAACGAATCCTTTCTGAAAGCTGAAAGCTTATATTCTGAATACGCCCAGTCATATAGCTTCATGTGGTCGTTCCAATCGTCAGGGGCATTGAGGGTGACACAAATAAGTCTCATACCGTTGCGCTCACAGCAGCTGACAAGTGTTCTGCCCGCCGCAATAGTATAGCCCGTTTTAATTCCTATACAGCCCTCGCAATTCCAAAGCAGCTTGTTGTGATTAACAAAGGTAATATCGCCTATTTCAGCCGTTTTTTTGGATACTATCCCCCTGAAAACTTCATTTTCCATGCAATATGAAGCAAGTACGGCCATGTCTTTTGCGCTTGAATACTGCCTTTCGCCGTCAAGTCCGTGCGGGTTTTCAAAAGATGTGTCTGCCATTCCCAGCTGCTGCGCTTTTTTGTTCATAAGCACAGCAAAAGCTTCTTCGCTTCCCGATACATAGTTGGCAAGAGCTGTGGCTGCATCATTACCGGATGTAATCATCATGCCGGTCAAAAGCTCGAGAACCGTGTACTCTTTTCCCGCTTCAAGATACATTGACGAGCCTTCAATATTGCACCATTCCGTATCAATTCTGACCTTTTCGTCAAGCTCACAGTTTTCAATGACAACAATTGAAGTCATAATTTTCGTTGTGCTGGCAATGAGCATGTGCTTTTCGGGGTTCTTCTCATATAAAATCTCACCCGTATCTGCACACATCAGCACGGCACACTGTGCCGAAATCTCCTTCGGCTCAGCATAGGCCGGAAAAGAAAATAGTATTGTTAACACAATAATTACACAAATAAAAGTGCGTTTTTTCAAAAATAAGCACCACCTTTCAAGGCAGTGCTTATTATAGTCAATTATGCGATTATTTAATCATCACTTCTTGTCGATGAACTGGTCAACTTTATCAAGAACCTGCGGCACAAGGTCAAGCGCACGGTCAATGCTTGTCTTTGCGGGAGGCATGACATTCACCATTCTCACGCCGCCGTCTTTAATTACAAGGAAGCCTACGGGCTCAATTTTTACACCTGCGGCGCTGCCTGCGCTGAAGCTGTCCCTGCCGCTGTTTTTGGCATCTCCGCCGCCTCCGCCGAAGCCGAAGCTGACTTTGGAGATAGGGATAAGAGTAATGCCGTCAGGGGTTACAATAGGTTCTCCGACAACATTATTGACCTTAACAAGCTCTTCAATGTTGCTCATGGTTGTGTTCATCAATTCGCCAAGCTTATTGTCCACGGTTTGCCTTCCTTTCGCGTTTTAATCTAATTCGTTTCTTCACATAAATTACTGCATAAGAGAATACCGCGCTCAGAGCAACATAGATTATCTGAGCTATTCTTGATGAAAGCGTCAGTCCGAATTCCAATCGGCTTTCGTCAGAATCGTAGTCAGTTAAAACATCAATTTCGCGTTTTTTGACTTTAAATGTTCTTTCAACCAACGGCACAAGGGTATGAATTGCGGCATTAACGGCATTATAGCGAATCGCCGTGCTGCAGGGGTCATCGGTTGCAGAAACAAAAATCAGCTTCAGTCTGTCAAATCTGATGCTATTTCTGAATCTTCCCAGTATCTTAATGCCTTTTTTTGCTATTTCAATCCATTCACCAATGCTGAAGCTGAGTTTGGATTTTTTCTTTTTTGATTTCTTTCCCTTGGATTTTTTGTTCTTATTCTTTGTTTCGAGCTCGACCTGAGCATCTTCTCTCTTTGCAAGGATTCTGAAATTTGCAAAGAGTACCCTGGCTGAAAGCCTGAAACCGTTTTCATCGTAGTCTGCCGCAACACTTACGGGAATAAGCAGAATAAGTACAAGCGCAACAATTATTATAGCCGCAACAAGCATAAAAACACTCCCGCTTATTTGATTTCCTCAATCTGCATCTGGTCTTCCCCGACTGTAGTCATCTTTTCAATGGCGTCCTCAAGCTTTTTTACGCCATCGCTGCTTGATATATCGGGAAGCTCAGGAAGCTCTTCAAGACTGCTGACGCCCATTGTACGCAGAAAAACGTCTGTTGTGCGCAGAAGAGAAGGTCTGCCGGGAACATCAAGCTTTCCGCAGCGTTCAATTAGTCCTCGATCAAGCAGAACACCCACTGTGTAGGAGCTGTCAACGCCCCTCACCTGATCAATATATGCTCGAGTAACAGGCTGGAAATATGCAACAACCGCAAGGGTTTCCAAAGCGGGTTGTGACAGCATGGGAGGCTTACGCTGTTCAAGCGTTTTACTGATTACAGACGCATATTCAGGTGCTGAGCAAAGCTGCAGACTCCTATCGAGCTTCAAAAGTCTGATGCCGCGCTGATTAAAGCTGTATTCATCGGAAAGCTGCTTGGCGGCAGCATATACCTCATCTTCGTCAACCTCAAGGACAAGGGATAATCTTGCCGCGGGAACGGGTTCTCCCGATGCAAAGAGTATTGCTTCTATTGCAGATTTAAGATTCTGAATTTCCATATCGTACCTACTCAACAATTCTTTCGAGTATTTCATCAATATTGCCGCCGACAAATTTCAGCGTATAATCTCCTTCTTCACCTTCGAGGACAATGCTGCCCATGCTGCAAAGCTCAAGAATAGAGATAAAGGTTGCAACAATCTCGGAGCGGCTTTCGCACTGAGCATAAAGCGTTTCAAGCTTCGCATCACCTGCCTGAAGCAGCGAAACAAGCTCACGGCTCTTGGTTCTGACCTCATAAACAATGCGGGACGGAGCTATTCTGTGGGCAAATTCAGGCTCGACGGGCTTGCCGCCACGCGTAACAACGTCATGCAAAGCCTTGAAGAGATCTGAGGCCTCATGCCTGTACTCGTACTCTCTTGCGGTCTTCGGCAAGGGCTCAGGCAGCTTTGCAAAATACAGCAGACCCGTTTCAGAAGCCTTTTTCAGCTCGGGAGTAACCTTCTGTACCGCTGTGTAAATATCTTTGGCTTTAAGCTGTTCCAGAGAACTCATAAGTTCTTCCAGCTCGCTTACCTCTTCATCGCCTGCGAGAAGCGTTCTCGTCTTGATATACAGCAGGTGCGATGCCATTTGAACAAACTCACTCGCAATTTCAAGATCCATGCGCTCCATCTCCGCAAGATATTCAAGGTACTGATCGAGAATATCTGCAATTTTTATGTCGCGAATCTCTATTTTATTTTTTGACAGAAGCATAAGTATAAGGCTAAGCGGGCCCTGAAAATCCTGGAGCTCGTTGCGTTCCTTTACAATACCTTCAAGGTGAAAAGTTAAATCTTCCATATTACATAAACACTTCCATAAGCCTGAATCCCCAATCGGTCATGAACCAGAGCTTATCAACAAGAAACTGCGTCGCGGAAGAAAGCGGATTGCCTAAAGCTCCCGTTGCAACAAGAAGCAAAAGCGCAATCATTCCGTAGCGCTCATAGCGCATAAGCTTCATATATGCCGAATCACTCATAAGCGAAAACAGCACCTTCGATCCGTCAAGCGGCGGAATGGGAACTATGTTGAAAACCGCAAGCGCAACGCTAAGATATGCAGTGGTATAAACCATTTTAATGACTGCATAGCCTAATTCGGAATTATTCTTAAAGCACGGAACCCATATTAATCCCAGTACGAAAAGCGCAACGCAACCGATAATGATGTTTGATACGGGGCCGGCCAACGCAGTTATCGCCATATCGCGCTTAGGGTTTTTGAAATTGCGCATATCAACGGGTACGGGCTTTGCCCAGCCGAATTTGAACGCAACCATCATTACAAGACCGAACAAATCAATGTGCTTAATCGGATTAAGCGTTAGCCTTCCCATGTTTTTTGCCGTGTTGTCCCCCAACTTATAGGCAACAAATCCGTGACTCAGCTCATGCAGAGTAATACATATTAGCGCTGGAATAACGGCAAAAAGCATATCCGTAAGCACACTCCAGTCAAGGCTGTGCATTACATCGGAGAAAGAAGCAGTAGTATTCATATCACTTTATAAACTTAAGTATCTCTGCCATTAAAAGCTCTCTTCCCGTTCCTTTTTCCGCGGAAAACGGGATAAGCTGAACTTCCTCGGGCAATTCAAGAGTATCGCGAATAAGCTTCATATTAGGTTCAATTTCGCTTTTTTTCAGCTTATCGCACTTGTTGGCAACAACAACCAGCGGGCATTCAGTGCTCATAAACCACTGTGCCATGGTGATGTCATCTGCCGTAGGCTTATGTCGGGAATCAACAATCATAACGCCGAGAGTGATAACGCCCTCTGTGGCGAAAAACTTTTCCATAAGCTTTCCCCAACGGTCACGCTCGGACTGAGAAACCTTTGCGTAGCCGTAGCCGGGAAGGTCAACAAAATATGCTTTGCCGTCAATAAGAAAGTAATTTACATGAATGGTCTTTCCGGGAGACTGACCGACTCTTGCAAAGTTTTTTCTGTTGAGAAGTCTGTTAATTACCGAGGATTTGCCTACATTTGACTTACCCGAAAATACAATTCCGGGTAAGTCGGTTTTTATAAAGCCTTTAGGGTCAGCGGCTGATTTAATGAACTCAGCCTTGTTTACATTCAATGATGCCATAAAACACCTTATTGTCTGATTTCCCTGCTGCCCATCTTTGCGGGCACAGGAATTACAACCTCGTTTTTGTTTTCAGCTTCAAGGCTGACAAGCGCGTTTTCAACCACCTTGTCCATGTGGTCAACAACGATGAAATTCAGCGCCGCATAAACTCTCGGGTCAATTTCCGCAAGGTCTGCTTCGTTGTCAGCAGGGACAATAACGGTCTTTACCCCGTTGCGCATTGCAGCCATAGTCTTTTCCTTGAGTCCGCCGATTGCAAGCACTCTTCCGCGGAGGCTGATTTCGCCGGTCATTGCTATATCATGGCGTACCGGTCTTCCGGTGAGCGCGGAAATAATAGCCAGACAGATGGTAATGCCTGCGGAAGGACCGTCCTTAGGAACGGCAGCTTCGGGAAAATGAATGTGGATATCCTTGTTTTTATAAAATTCCCTGTCAATTCCGAGAATTTCAGCACGGCTGCGTATATAGGTTACAGCTGCGTGGCAGGACTCCTTCATAACGTCGCCGAGATTACCCGTAAGCTCAAGCTTGCCGGTGCCCTCAACAACAGCGACCTCAACATCAAGCACTTCGCCGCCTGCCGAAGTCCATGCGAGACCGCGGACAAGACCGATTTCATCGCTTATTCTTGCCTGCTCGGGCTTGAATTTAGGCGCTCCGAGATAGTCATTAAGCATACCTGCGCGGAGGTTTACGCTCTTCTTTTCGCCTTTGCCGATAATAACCGCACACTTGCGGCAAACAGCAGCAAGAAGCCTTTCAAGCGTTCTGACGCCTGCCTCACGGGAATAAAGGCTGATAATCTCACGGATTGCATCGTCGCTTATCTTAAGCTGGCGTCCGTTAAGACCGTGCTTTTTGCGCTGCTTAGGCAGAAGATGATGCTTTGCAATCTGAAGCTTCTCCTCATCAGTATAGCTTGAAAGCTCAATTACTTCCATTCGGTCAAGAAGCGCCTTGGGAATTGTCTCAGTTGTATTAGCCGTTGTGATAAAGAAAACGTCGGACAAATCATAGGGCAGCTCAAGGAAATTATCCCTGAAGGTGCTGTTCTGCTCCGGGTCAAGTGCCTCAAGCAGTGCAGCAGAGGGATCGCCGCGATAATCGGAGCCCAGCTTATCAATCTCATCAAGCACCATAAGCGGATTGCTGCTTTTTGCAATGCGCAGTCCGTTTATAATGCGTCCGGGCATTGCGCCCACATAAGTCTTTCTGTGACCGCGGATTTCCGCCTCGTCATGCACACCGCCAAGGGAAATGCGCACAAGATTGCGGTTTGTTGCCCTTGCAATACTCATTGCTATGCTTGTCTTGCCGGTTCCCGGAGGGCCGACAAAGCAGAGCAGACTGCTCTTCATTTCGGGGGAAAGCTTTCTGACCGCAAGATATTCAATGACGCGCTCTTTAACTTTTTCAAGGCCGAAGTGGTCCTCGTCAAGCATCTTTCTTGCGGCATCAATATCAAGAGTTTCCTCGGTTTTAACGCCCCAGGGAAGCTCAAGGCAGGTTTCAATATAGTTTCTGATAACCGTTGCCTCAACAGAACCGAAGGGTTGCTTTGCAAGGTGCGAAACCTCTTTCAGAAGCTTTTCTTCAACGGGCTTGTCAAGGTTCATCTCGCGGATTTTTGCCCTGAACTCACCTATCTCATCGCCGATATCGTCCTCACCCAGCTCCTGCTGAATGATTTTCATTTCCTCTCGCAGATAGTATTCGCGCTGGTTTTTGTTCATCTGCTCGTTGGTAGCCTCGGCAAGCTCCTGCTCAATTGACATTACGTCAAGCTCATGACTCAGCATCTCAACAAGCTTTTCAAGACGTCTTACAGGGTGAAGCTCCTCAAGGAGCTTCTGTTTTTCGGTATAAAGGAAATGAACGTTCTGCGCAATGTAATTTGACACATAAGCAGGGTCCTTGCTCATTACCACATTGAGAATCATTTCCGGCGCCATCGTACCTGAAAGACGCACATATTCGTCAAAATATCCGACGACAGTTCTCATAAGGGCCTCAAGCTTTGCGTCATCAGTTCCTCTGTCAGATTTATCGGGAATACGTACGATATCTCCGAAGAAATTCGGTGTTTCGTAATGAATTTCAGTAATGGCACCTCTGTAGATGCCCTCAACCATGACCTTGCAGAGCTTGCCGCCGGGCTGACGCACCATCTGTCTTACGCGGCAGACCATGCCGATGCCGTAAAGGTCGTAGATTGTGGGAACATCAGTGGCAATGTCCTTTTGGGTAACAAGGAATATTTCCTGGTTACCGTTCATTGCCTGGTTGAGTGCAGACAGAGATGCCGGACGCTCAACATCAAAGTTAAGCAGCATTCCCGGAAAAATATTAAGTCCGCGCAGAGCCAGAATAGGCAGCGCACGTGTATTTTCTCTGTTAATTAAACCCATGTTTTTCACTCCCTTGGGATAAAAGCGCAAGACGAGACAAATGCCCCGTCTTGCGTAAAAAGATATCAGTTCTTTCGGATAACGTCGGGGCTGGTGTTGTTCTTCACACAGTCGGCGGTGATAATTACTTTCTCGATGGTTACGTCAGACGGTACACTGTACATAATTTCCGTCATCACATTTTCCATCACGCTGCGCAGTCCACGTGCGCCGATTTTCATTTCTATTGCCTTATCGGCAATAGCATCAAGAGCTTCAGGCTCAAACTCAAGGTCAACACAGTCGATGCCCATAAGTGCCTGATACTGCTTTGTCATTGCATTCTTAGGCTCGGTGAGGATACGAACAAGGTCCTCACGGCCTAGGGAACGCAGAGGCGCAATTACGGGAAGTCTGCCGATAAGCTCGGGAATAATGCCAAATTTCAGCAGATCGTGCTGCTGCACCTGAGCAAGCAGCTCACCAACATCGCGCTCGCTTGCGCTCTGAATGTCTGCACCGAAGCCGATAGTGGTCTTCTTGGTGCGCTTTTCAACTATCTTATCAAGACCGTCAAAAGCTCCGCCGCAGATGAACAGAATATTCGTGGTGTCAATCTTAATGAACTCCTGATGGGGATGCTTGCGCCCGCCCTGAGGAGGAACATTTGCAACCGTGCCTTCGAGCAGCTTAAGCAGCGCCTGCTGAACACCTTCACCGGAAACATCGCGGGTAATGGAGGTGTTTTCGCTCTTACGGGCAATCTTATCTATCTCGTCAATGTAGATAATGCCCTTTTCCGCACGCTCTACATTAAAATCTGCAGCCTGAATGAGTCTGAGAAGAATATTCTCAACGTCCTCGCCCACATAGCCCGCCTCAGTAAGCGTAGTTGCGTCAGCAATAGCGAAGGGCACGTCAAGCATCTTTGCAAGGGACTGGGCAAACAAGGTTTTGCCGCTGCCCGTGGGGCCAATAAGCAGAATGTTGCTCTTCTGAAGCTCAACATTGTTATCGCCTGCGTAAAGAATGCGTTTATAGTGATTATAAACCGCAACGGCAAGAACGGTTTTTGCCTTATCCTGCCCAACAATATACTGGTCAAGCCTGGCCTTTATCTGAGCAGGTCTGGGCAGGTTTTCAAAGGTAAGGCGGTTGCCGTCGCTGTCCTTAATCGGACTTACACCGTCCTCATCAATTATGTTCATGCAAAGCTTGACACATTCATCGCAGATATAAGCGCCGTTGCCGGCAATGAGTCTGCCTATCTGATTCTGCGTTTTCCCGCAGAATGAGCACTTTATGCTTCTTTTATCATCGGTTTTTGCCATGTATATACCTCAACACAAATTAGATAAAGATGAGGGAACGCTATGTTCCCCCATCAATCTCAACGCTTTGCAATTACTTCGTCGATAAGGCCGTACTCCATAGCTTCTGCTGCGGACATGAAGTGGTCACGTTCACAATCTCGTTCTACGGTTTCAACCGGCTTGCCGGTGTTCTCGGCAAGAATACGGTTCAGATTACGCTTAATCTTAAGAATCTGTTCTGCCTGAATCTGAATATCGGTGCACTGGCCCTTGCTACCGCCGGAGGGCTGGTGAATCATGATTTCGGAATTAGGCAGTGCCTTACGCTTTCCCTTTGCGCCGCTTGACAGCAGGAACGCGCCCATTGATGCCGCCATGCCAATGCAGACTGTACATACATCGGGCTTAATATACTGCATGGTGTCGTAGATTGCCATACCTGCGGTAACGCTTCCGCCGGGGCTGTTGATGTAGAAGGTAATGTCTTTATCGGGGTCCTGAGCTTCAAGGTAAAGAAGCTGTGCCACGATAAGACTTGCGGTTGCGTCATTGACTTCCTCAGACAGCATTACAATTCTGTCATTGAGCAGTCTTGAAAAAATATCGTATGAACGCTCGCCGCGGCTTGTCTGTTCAACTACATAGGGTACTAAACTCATATTTGGTTCTCCTTTTCAAAATTGGCTTATCCAGGAGATCATATCCGAATAAAACTTTTATTATTCAGCAGTTGCAGTCTCGATGATGATTCTGCTTGCCTTTTCCTTAAGGAACTCGCTTCTGATGAAGCCGATTCCGAAGTGCTCGATAATATCTTCGGGCTTTGCGCCAACGGTCTGTGCAGCGCCCTGAACGTACTCAGCAAGCTCATCTTCATTAACTTCAAGCTTCTCCTCTGCAACAATTGCCTCGAACAGCATATCCTGCTTTACCTGAGCAATTGCGGAGGGACGAAGTGCGGTTTCCATGGTTTCGTCATCAACGCCCATAAGCTTGATGAGTTCTTCGGTGGAAATTTCCTTATCGTTAATGCCGAACTGTGCTGCATAGTTGCGGAGCATATCGTCCAGCTTTTCCATAATCATGGTCTCGGGAATCTCAACAACGAGGTTGTCGCATGCCTTTTCCATAACATCGCTGCGGAACTTGGTGTCAACGCGGTCCTGCTCCTCAACGAGAAGGTCTTCGCGGAGGTCAGCCTTGTACTCATCAAGTGTGTCAAACTCGGAAACGTCCTGAGCGAACTCGTCATCGAGCTCGGGAAGCTCTGCCATGGTAAGACCGTTGAGCTTTACCTTGAAAACAACTGCCTTGCCTGCAAGGTCTTCAACATAGTTCTCGGGGAAGGTAATGTCAAGGTCCTTCTCCTCGCCTATCTGCATGCCAACTACCTGCTCCTCAAAGCCGGGAACAAAGGTGTTGGAGCCGAGCTCAAGGCTGAAGCCCTCTGCCTTTCCGCCGTCAAATGCTTCGCCGTCGAGATAACCGTCAAAGTCGATGTTTGCGGTATCACCCATCTCTGCGGGACGGTCAACGTCGACCATGCGTGCATTGCGCTTGCGGACTTCCTCAATCTTTGCGTCGACCATTTCATCAGTGACAACTGCTTCTTCCTTCTTGACAACAATGTCTCTGTACTGGCCGAGTGTTACTTCGGGATAGAGCTCTACAGCAAAATCATAGGTCAGAACCTTCTCATCGCTGAGGTCTACATTAGTGATAGAGGGTCTGCCGATTATTTTAATACCGCTGTTTTCAATGCCAAAGCCGAATGCTTCGCCGCACAGGTCGTCTATTGCGTCCTGATAGAATGTATCTTCGCCGTACATATTCTCGATGATTGCACGGGGTGCTTTGCCCTTGCGGAAACCGGGAACGCTGATGCTGCCCTTGGCCTTGTTGTATGCCTTGTTTACAGCAGCTTCAAATTCAGCTGCATCGATTTCTACCTGAAAGCTTGCGGTTTTGTCTTCTTTCTTTTCAATATTCTTGACTATCATTGGTTAACTTCCTCCTAATAATGTTCATTCAAACACCACGATATCATAACAGATAATACCGTTAAAAGCAATATTTTTTTATAAATATTGTAGGTTACACAAGTTTTTTAGGCTTGAAATGCAAATAGTCTGCGGAAACAAGTATATGTTCAGTTCCGTTACGCATTCCGTTAAATGCAAAAGCACAGCCTGCGCTGTGAATATGCCCGTAGCAGCAAAGCTCAACGCTGTATTTCTGCAGAAGCTCAAGGATTTCGGGACATTCATAACCCTGATATTTCGGGGGATAATGAAGAAAAACGAATTTACGTTTATCCCCTGCCGCTTTCAGCGACGCCTCAAGGCGCATGCACTCACGGTTCATTATCTTTTTGTCATGCTCACCGTTCTTGCTTTCCTCGTAAAACCAGCCGCGTGTACCGCATATCGCAATATCTTCATACTCAAAGCAGTTATTATGAAGAACATCAATTGTTTTTATTTCATGCTCATCAAAGAATTTTCTGGCTTTTGTGGCAGTTGTCCACCAGTAATCATGATTACCCTTGAGAATGATTTTTCTTCCGGGCAGACGGTCAATGAAAAGAAAATCCTCAAGTGCCTCGTCCATAGTCATTCCCCAGGTAATGTCCCCGCAGATAACCGTGAGATCGCCGTCAGTCAACGACGAAAATCCGTCTGAAATTTTTTCAACATAGTTTTCCCATCTTCCGCCGAAAACGTCCATGGGTTTTTCGGTTCCAAGTGAAAGATGCAGATCACCGATTGTATATAAGGACATATTGCCTCCGAATAAACAGAAACGAAATTACAGATACTATGTTTGCCACAAGCAAATATAAATGGAGGTAAAGACTATGAGCGAATTTAACTTCGAGGACAGCAAAATTACCGGTGTGGGCTGCGATGTAACCAACTGCAAGTATAACACCCGTGACAGAAAGTGCTCCGCATCAAAAATCGAAGTGGAGAACGAAAAGGCATCCACCAAGGGTGAAACCTACTGCTCCACCTTCTGCCCCAGAGGCTGCTGGGATTAATCCATCAAAAACGGGAGAAATCCCGTTTTTACATATCAGTTAAGAAAGCTGTCAACAACCTCGATCATCTTTTCCTTCTCGCAAACACCGTTAAAGCGCTGTTCACGCTTATCAAGATTGGCAAGAGGATAAGGCACCTTACGTCCGGTTGTTTCGGAAAGCTTTTCAATAAGCTCGGTGCCGCTTGCATTGCATTCGTTGCCAAGTGCGGAAAGCACGCTGTCGCAGAATTTGAAGGGGCTTGCGGTTGAAACAACGATAGTGGGCACAACGGGATTTGCCTTGCGGTAGTCCTCAACGACCTTGCAGGCTACGGCAGTGTGAGTATCAATAAGATAATCGTGCTCACGGTACATCTCGGCAATAAGCTGCTTTGTGCTTTCATCGTCGCAGAAGCCGCCCACGAAATTATCGGAAATCTCAGCCTTGATTTCATCGGAAACGGTGTAGCTTCCCTCGGCACTCAGGCTCTTCATGTAAGAGGCAACAAGTTCGTCATCTTCGCTGATGCAGTACAGCAGACGCTCAAGGTTGCTGGACACCAGAATGTCCATAGAGGGAGAAATTGTGCAGTGGAAGGGACGGTTCTTATTGTAAACACCGCTTTCAAAGAAGTCGGTCAGAACATTGTTCGCATTGGAAGCGCAAAGGAGCTTACCAACGGGAAGTCCCATCTTCTTTGCATACCAGCAGGCAAGAATATTGCCGAAATTACCCGTGGGAACCGCAAAATCAACAACATCACCCATGGCAATTTTGCCCGAATTAACATAGTCGCAGTAGGCGGAGAAATAGTAGGCAATCTGAGGAAGAAGTCTGCCCCAGTTAATAGAGTTTGCGGAGGAAAGGAAAAAGCCCTTCTCGGAAATTCTTTCGGCAAATTCCTTGTCTGAGAATATCTTCTTTACGCCGGTCTGTGCATCGTCAAAATTGCCGTAAACCGCTGATACGCCGACATTTTTGCCGCTCTGGGTAATCATCTGAAGCTTCTGAACGTCGGACACTCCGTTATGAGGGAAGAATACGAGAATCTTGGTATCCTCGACATCTGCAAAGCCCTCAAGAGCTGCCTTGCCCGTATCACCGCTGGTGGCAACAAGAATACAAACCTTGCGCTCTTCGCCGCACTTTTTCAGAGATGCGGTGAGCAGATGGGGCAGCATCTGAAGCGCCATATCCTTAAAAGCGCAGGTAGGACCGTGCCAAAGCTCGAGAACGCCCGTATTGTCGTCGACAAAATGCACGGGGGCAATGGCTGCATCTTCAAAATTATCGCCGTAGGCCGCCTTTACAAAGCCCTCAAGCTCTTCCCTGCTGAACTCTTCAAGGTAGCGTGACATGATGTCAACAGCTCTGCCGCGATAGTCCATATCGCACATTGCTCTGATTTCATCTGCGCTGACTGCGGGTACGGATTCAGGTACAAAAAGTCCGCCATCGGCAGCAAGGCCCTTTGCAATTGCCTCTGCGGCAGAAACCTTGTAATTCTTATTTCTTGTGCTGAAGTACTGCATAATTACACCTCAAAAGCATTTTCTATATGGTTTATTGTAACGTGCCTGCTCTCAATTCCATCAGGCGCGTAAAGCTCTATTACATCAAAACGCGGCTGCTTTTCGCATTCATGCTCCGACAACCAGATTTCAGCAGCGGTGATGATGCGGCGCTGCTTTGCGGCTGTGACAAATTCCTTCGCCTCACCGTGACTGGCATCTTTTCGCAGCTTCACCTCTGCGAAAACGATATATTTTTTGTTTTCCGCAACAATATCAATCTCTCCCTGACGGTATTTACAGTTCATATCCGCAATTCTGTAACCGTGCAGTCTGAGATAGTTTGCCGCCTTCTTTTCTCCCCATGAGCCAAGATTTCTTGCGTCCATCAGTGCATCTTCCTCAAAAAGCTCATTCTGTGAATTTCGCAGGGGCCGTATTCACGAAGCGCCGCATAATGAAGCTTCGTACCGTAGCCCTTGTGCTGTTCAAAGTGATACTGCGGGTATTTTTCGGCCATTTCAAGCATATAGCGGTCACGTGTAACCTTTGCGAGAATTGAGGCTGCGGCGATATCGGCGCATTTTGCGTCACCCTTTATGACGCAGCGACTGGGATATTCGATTGCGCTGTTGCGGTTGCCGTCAATCAGCGCAAGCTCCGGAGCAGGCTCAAGCCTGGCAATCGCTCTGTTCATGGCAAGCATTGAGGCGTTGAGTATGTTCAGTTCCTCAATTTCTTCAACGGTCGCAAAGGCAATGCCGTAGCTGACCGCCTTGTCAACAATTACATCAAACAGCGCTTCCCTGCGTTTTTCCGAGAGTTTTTTTGAGTCATTCAGACCTTCAATTTCGCAGTTTCTCGGCAAAATAACGGCGGCGGCACAAACCGGACCGGCAAGCGGACCTCTGCCTGCCTCATCAACGCCGCAGATAAGCTTAACACCGCCGTCATATATCTCGTTTTCAATAACCCAGAGTTCGTTCATTCAGGCTTCTCCAGACTGATTCTTCCGAGCTTACCGTCATGGTATTCTCCCAGAAGGGTATTCGCCATGCGCTCAATGTCATATTCGCCGCGGGATACCAGAAAACCGCGCTTTTTTGCCGCTTCCTCAAGAAGCTCAAAACCGTTCATTTCAGGATCGGGCTCGAATTTATAACGGGCCTTTACCGCTTCGGGATACATTCTGCAAAGGCGCAGCATAAAGTTTGCCGCAAGGGTTTCCTTGTCCAGAACATCAGACTTGATGGCGTTTGTGATAGCAAGCATCTCGCCGACCTCCTGGGAATCGAACTTAGGCCACAGAATGCCCGGAGTGTCAAGCAGGTCAAGCCCCTGGTCAATATTAATCCACTGCTTGCCGCGGGTTACGCCGGGCTTATCGCCCGCAATTGCCGCCTTGCGCTTTGCAACCTTGTTGATAAAGGTTGATTTTCCTACGTTTGGAATGCCGAGAATCATAACCTTGAGCGGACGGTTCACCTGACCTTTTGCGGCATAGGCTTCGATTTTTTCTTTAAGAACTTCCCTCACCGCATGGTTGAACTGGTTTACGCCCTTGCCGCTTTTTGCATCGGTTTCAAGTATTTTTATGCCCTGCGCTTCAAAATATTTTCGCCACTGGGCCGTAACTGCCGGGTCTGCAAGGTCGGTTCTGTTGAGAATAACAAGTCTGGGTTTTCCTGCCGCAAGTCTGTCAATATCGGGGTTGCGGCTTGCATTGGGTATTCTTGCGTCCAGTATTTCACACACGGCATCAACAAGCTTAAGGTTTTCCTCAATCATGCGCTGAGCCTTGGTCATGTGGCCGGGAAACCACTGGATATTCATTTTTTCAAAGCTTGCTTCAGACATAATTATTCACCGTATGGGCTTCCGATTCTGTCAAGCGGGAACGCAACAAACAGCACCTTGCCGATAATAAGGCGCTCGTCCACCATGCCGATTTCGGCTTTACGGCTGTCGGTTGAATTATTGCGATTGTCGCCCATAACAAACACGCAGCCCTCGGGAACGGTCATCTTTCCGGGAAAATCAAGCTGATTGATGGTGGGTGCCGCAATATAAGGCTCATCAAGCACCTTGCCGTCAACCTTTACAATGCCCTTGTTGAAGTCGATTTCCACAGTCTGACCCTCGGTTGCGATTACACGTTTTACGAGTGCTTCGGGCTTGTAATCATCTTTACGGAAAATTACAATATCACCCGCCTTGGGCTTGTAGAAAAGGTCAGAGACAATCATCTTGTCCCCGTCTTCAAGCGTGGGGTTCATGGACGGTCCGACGACGTCAACAATGCGTACAAAGAAGGTGAACACAATCACGCAGATAATAACTGCAATAATGATGGACTCAATCCATTCATATATTTCACCGCGAACGGATACATTCTTTTCGGCTTCGGCTTTAACTTTTTTACTGCTCATTGTTATACCTCATATCTGAATATGATTTATCATCATATTATACACGATAACAACATAATTAGGCAACAAAAAAAGAGGCCATCGGCCTCTTTTTTTGACATAGAAACAGGTTTTGAGCGATTACAGACGCTCCTTAACCTTTGCAGCCTTACCAACGCGGTCACGCAGGTAGTAAAGCTTTGCACGACGTACCTTGCCCTTGCGCACGGTTTCAACGGAAACGATGGAGGGAGAGTGTACGGGGAAGACCTTCTCACAGCCTACGCCGTAGGAAATACGACGAACGGTGATGGTCTCATTGATGCCGCCATGCTTCTTGGCAATGATGGTGCCTTCAAAAGCCTGGGTGCGCTCGCGGCTGCCTTCCTTTACGCGTACGGTGATAAGCACGGTATCGCCGACGTTGAGCTCGGGCAGTTCGGGCTTCATGTACTGTTCGCTGAGAATTTTGACCAGATCCATAATCTAATCCTTCCTTTTTCATTAAGGCGTTCTTACCGTTGGGCGCATCGGGCCTCGGCAGCGGACCGCTTGATAGCTTACGGGCATATCCGCGCAAGCTTAAGTAATATACCACATTATTCCTTGTAAATCAAGCACTTTTTAGCGGAAAATGCTCATATTTTCATCAAAAATCTCAAGTCTTCTGAATTTTGCAAAATCCGGTGCAAATTCGGGCTTGAGCTGACGCAAAGCTTCAGCAAAAAGGTCTGGATTGAGCGTGGGTTCCTGCGCTGAAATTACAGCTTCAATATAAACATCGTTACCGCATACGGAAAATTCAATTTCCTTTATGGCAGACTTGACGTCACTTTCCCCTACGCCACTCTTTGTTTTCTTCTGAATTACAATGCTGTCCCTTTCAAAAAACTCTACCAGTAAAGGAAGCATTTCTTCGGCATTTCTGTCGTCATATTCAAAACGCCCCTCAATTTTCAGCCACTTGAGTTCCTTTACCTTGCGCTCGGACTCATAAACCTCAATTGCCTCTATTCCTTCGGGAAGCTGTTTTTTAAGTCTTTCCAGAAGCTCAGCAGGCTCCATGCTTTCTGTTAGCTTAAAGTCAAGGATTTCGCATACACTCTCGGCACCTACGGAAAGCGGAAGCGCAATTGAAATATTGGGGTGGGGATTAAAGCCTTCGGAATACTTCAGACTGCAGTCTGCTCGCTTAAACGCACGGGTAAGCGTGCGCATTAGGTCAAGGTGGGAAATATAAACGGCTCTGCCGGTCTTTGAAAAAAGTAATCTCAGTTTATCCATCACAGCGACCTCCGCTCAGGCATCTTGCACCGCAGGCCGAGCATTGCTTGCGGCAGTCGGGAGAAAGCTCAGACTTGTAGCACTGCTCCTTTTCATGCCACAGATGTTCTTTACGCACGCCCACGTCAACGCAGTCCCAGGGCATAACCTCGTCCTTTTCACGCTCTCTGTGGGCGTAAAAGCTCGGGTCAACACCGCATTTTTCAAAGGCCTTCATCCAGCGGCTGAAGTTAAAGTAATCACTCCACGCCTCAAGTCTTCCGCCGTTGCGCCACACGTCCTCAATTACAGCGCCCATGCGTCTGTCGCCCCTTGACAGAGTTGCCTCAATGTAGCTTGTCTGGGGGTCATGCCAGTTGTAAACGACATTCTTTGCCGTAATTGCTTCACGCAGGAGATTAACCTTGCGAATATACTCCTCCATGGTGTTCTGTGTTTCCCACTGGAACGGGCTGTGAGGCTTTGGTACAAAGCAGGAGGTTGAAACGGTAATGCGCACTCCCCTGTTCTTATTCTTTGCGTAAAGCCTCCATGTATGGAGAACCTGGTTTGCAAGCTCCGCAATACCGCGAATGTCATCGTCGGTTTCCGTGGGAAGTCCGAGCATGAAATAAAGCTTCACATTGTTCCAGCCGCCCTCAAAGGCAAGACGGCAGGTGTTCAGCAGGTCTTCCTCCGTGACATTTTTGTTTATTGCGTCACGCAGGCGCTGGCTTCCCGCTTCGGGAGCAAAGGTCAGACCGCTTTTGCGTGTTTTCTGAATGCGGTGCATAATATCCATGGAGAAGTTGTCCGCACGCAGTGATGGCAGCGAAATTCCGATGCTTCTCGGTTCGCAGTATTCAAGAAGACCGTCACAGAGCTGTTCAAGTCCGCGGTAATCACTTGTGCTCAGAGACAGAAGCGTTATATCCTGACAGCCCGTGTTTTTCAGCAGCGCCTTGCCCTGCTCAATAAGAAGCTCGGGGCTTTTTGCGCGGATAGGTCTGTAGGTATGGCCCGCCTGGCAGAAGCGACAGCCGCGGATACAGCCTCGGAAAAGCTCAAGATTTACTCGGTCATGCACAACCTCAGTTGAGGGCACAATTGGATTAAGCGGAAAATGCACGGAATCCATATCCTGAATAATGCGCTTTGTAACCTTTTCGGGCATACCTTCGGCAATTTCAAAATGATTTATTGTGCAATCCTCATTAAGCATCGGTGTATAGAATGCGGGAACATATACTCCGCCGATTTTTGCCGCTTCCATAAGGAATCTGTCCTTTTCCCAGCATTCATTCTTGGCAATTTGAAGCAGTTCAAGAAGCTCGTTATTCATTTCCTCGCCTTCACCAAGCAGGAAAATGTCAATAAAATCAGACATAGGCTCGGGATTAAGCGCCGCAGTGCCGCCTGCAATAACAAGAGGCAGAAGCGCCTTTCGTTCAGCACGGTGAATGGGCAGGCCCGCCATGTCAATCATGTCAAGCACGGTGGAATACGCCATCTCATAGCCGATGGAAAAAGCAAGCACGTCATGCTCGGAAATTGGGTCGCCGCTCTCCAGTGCGTAAAGGGGCACACCCTCCTTTTTCATTTCCTGATACATATCTCCCCAAGGCGCAAAAACTCGCTCACACCACACATAAGGCAGTTCATTCATGGTGGAATAGAGTATGCTCATGCCCAGATTAGACATACCTATTTCATAGGTATCGGGAAAGCAGAAGGCAACCCTTATATCAACGTCGGATTTATCCTTAATTATCTGATTATACTCACCGCCCGTGTATCTTGCTGGCTTCTGCACACGGGGCAGTATTCTTTCAAGTCTTTTATCCATTGCATATCTCCAAAAGTTTTGTCCATATATTTTACATCACCCGTCTGTTTTTTACAATACCCGTTTGGCTGATAAGGAGCCATAATCCCGCACCGAGAAGTATTATATCCGACAATGCCGCGCCTGCCAAAGCAGCTGCAACTCCCGAAATTATTCCCGCAGCATCAAGTATTACCGTTCTTTTTTCCGTATCCACACAGCGTGCAAGCAGGCAGTCAAGTATTCTTCCTCCGTCAAGCTGCAAGGCTGGAAGCAGGTTGTAAACCGACAGCGCAAAGCTTATTCTGCTTATTTCAAAGCAAAGAAAACTATCTTCGCACAACGGCAGCTCTGCGCAAATTGCCGCAAGCGCAAAGCCGCACAATGGACCGAAAATCAGAGAAATTATAACTCCGATTTGAGTAAAGACTCCCGTTCCGGTTAAAAAAAAGCCTCCGGTCTTAAGATTTATATCCCCTATTCTTCCGCCGCAGAGCAGAACCCCCGCAACGTGCCCTAATTCATGAACAAGCACCGAAACGGCAAATGCCGCAAAAATATGCGCGCCGAGGAAATAGTAGACGGAAATTAAAACCGCCACGGAAAAGGCGCTGATTTTGATATTTCTTTTCACAGATAGAACTCCGGGTTGAGATAATTTCCGTTATATCGTATTTCAAAATGCAGATGCGGTCCCGTTGCCAGTCCCGTTTCACCGACGAGCGCAACAGTATCACCCATTTTCACTTCGCCGCAGGACATACACAGTTCACTGCAATGGGCATACAGAGTTGAATATCCGTATCCGTGGTCAATTATCATATACTTTCCGTAGCTTTCGCTAACTCCTGCCGCAACTATTTTGCCGTCGGCAAATGCTTTTATCGGTGTTCCGGTATTTGCCGCAAAGTCTGTGCCGTAGTGGAATTTCAGTTCATTTGAAATTGGGTGTATTCTGTATCCGAAGCCTGAGGATTTGATTTTCTCGACAGGTGCGGTATATTCGAACCCAAATTCATTTACCGCAAGCAGTACGTTTTCCGGAATCGGCGCATCTGTAATCTCAGTCTGCGAGTCTGCAAACGCCGCAATTTTATCTGTCTTTTCTTTCTCCGAAAGTCCTGAAGCTTCATCGTTATCGTAATTTTTTCTGATACTGTCTGCAAAAACGCATGCGTTTCGTCTTTCGGGCGCGAGGCACTTAATCCCGTGCTGTTTTGACTTTGCTTCATTTCCGATAAGCTTTCTTACCGTCTTCTGACCGAAATCGACTGCAATTTCTGTATGTCTGCTTTCCATTTCAAACACAGTATTAATCCCGTACGATAACTCAGAAAAAAATGAAGGAAAAGCAATTTTAATTATTGTAAGAACAAGAAAAAACGCTGCCGATATATAGAATTTTGCAAGCTTCAACGCAAACACCTCTTAACACGATATTGCCCGTCCGCAAGGTATATGCGTAAGAAACTTCTTGACAACAATCTTTAGGCTTATTATAATGATGAGGCTGTTCCGGGGAGTAGCGCAGTCGGTAGCGCGCTTGGTTCGGGACCAAGAGGCCGGGAGTTCAAGTCTCCTCTCTCCGACCAAAAAACAAGACTGCTTTCGGGCAGTCTTGTTTTTTTGTCGCAGCTTCGCTGCAATTTATCCGCTTCGCTCAAATTTGTGTGAGAGGGAATAACCAATCCCCTCTCACACTCTCCCCATGCAGTATTATACATATAAGCTCACGGCCGTTGGCGCGAAGCGCCGTTAAATCAGCCGCCTGCGGCAGCAGACTGTAAGT
Source organism: Oscillospiraceae bacterium (assembly GCA_045599385.1). Classification (GTDB taxonomy): domain Bacteria; phylum Bacillota; class Clostridia; order Oscillospirales; family Oscillospiraceae; genus F23-B02. The sequence continues at coordinate 37,974 of JAZRVW010000044.1, forward strand.
CGGCTGCCGGGAGTTCAAGTCTCCTCTCTCCGACCAAAAAACAAGACTGCTTTCGGGCAGTCTTGTTTTTTTGTCGCAGCTTCGCTGCAAACAAGAGCAAAACGGAAAGTTTACTTGACATTTTCAAAAAGTATGCTATTCTGTAAATGGAAAGCAAACTTTCCATTCTGTCATGAGGTGTTCCATGAAAAATCGACTTGAGGAATTGCGCAAACAGCGCGGCATAACGCAGGAGGAGCTGGCTGATGCCCTGTCAGTTTCACGGCAGACCGTCGGGTCATTGGAAAACGGGCGGTACAATCCGTCCATTATTCTGGCATTTAAGATCGCAAACTATTTTAACGTTACTATCGAAGAAGTTTTTATTAATCCGGAGGTATCAGACAATGAAGAATAAAAAACTGAAAAGCACTCTTTTCACCGTGTTCGGCATAGTTCTGCTTATTGCAGGTTTGCTTGTTGTAAAATTGTTTGACCTCGGCAATCAGGCCGCCCCCTATGTCTGCATCGGCCTCGGCTGCGGTTTATTTGGTCAGGGGCTTGGAGAGCTCATTACCCGTTGGAGTGAAAAAGGGCACCCTGAAATCACACGGCAGCGGGAAATCGAGGAAAATGATGAACGCAATATTGCATTGCGCGATAAGGCGCAGGCCAAAGCATACAGAATAATGATACCTGTATTCGGCGCCCTGTTTCTAGCCTTTGGGCTTATGAAGGTTCAGCTCAGAGTCATTCTTCTCCTTGTTGCAGCATATCTGTATATTTGCGGCTGCAGTATATACTACAACTCAAAATACAGAAAAGAAATGTAGCAATCAACATATAGGCTATGAAGTCGAATTTCAGTATATAACATAAAAACAGCAGACTCAGACGAGTCTGCTGTTTTTATTAGGTTTTCAGTTGTTCTGCAGATTGTAAACTCTGAGAATTACGGTTGCGGCCATGCCGCGATTTGCGGTGCCGTTGGGGCTGAACATATTGTTGCCCGTTCCGTTCATGATGCCTGCGGAAACGATTGCGTTAACAGCATCTTTATATGCACTTGCAATGCTTCCTGCATCAGCAAAGCTTACTGCGCTTACATCGCCGAAGTCATAGTTTGCAACGTTCTTCAGGTAGCGGTACATGAAGGTTGCCATCTGAGCGCGGCTGATGTTCTGGTTAGGTCTGAAGGTGTTGTCGCCGTAACCAGCGATTATACCGTTCTGAACGCCCCAGATAACAGCATCTTTGTATGCACCTGCAATGCTTCCTGCATCAGCAAAGCTGAGAGTTCCGCTGACTGCGGGAGAACCTACTGCGCGGTACAGCATGGTGATGAACTGCGCGCGTGTTACGTCAGCCTTGGGTCTGAAGGTGTTATCGGGATAGCCGTTGATGATACCTGCATTTGCCGCTTCGACAATATAGTCATGGTAGCCGCTGCCTGCAATGTCCGTGAAGGGATCTGCGACTACAGCGCCGCAAACGATATTTGCACGGTCATTAATACGGATTCTCGGGAAGGGACCTTCGGGAGCATTAAAGGTGTCGTCGTAGGAGGAAACGCCGCTGACGGTAATCTCACAGCCTACCTTGAGGTTTTCGATGTCCATTGCGGAGCAGATGTAGCCGTCAATGAAAACTCTTGCAACATCGCCCTTTGCGTCCTTGACCATAATTGTCTGAACAAGGCCATTTTCGGAAGCAAAACTCTGGACGGTACCCTTAATGGTAATGAACTGTCCGAGGACGGAGAGGTCATTAACCTGGGCAGCTGTTACTTCAACGGGAGTTACGGTTTCGCCCTCGCCTATCTTCTGAATGGAGGTTACCTGAAGCTCCATTTCACCCTGATAGAAGTCGGTGGTGCCGGTAATACGAACTTTATCGCCTATCTTGTAGTCTCCTGCTACGGGGAAGCAGCAGACACCGCCGGTTGCGTCCTGAACATAGATGCAGTCGAAGAATGCTGTATCCTTGTCATAACCGGAGGCATTGGTGGTTACAACGCCTTCAATGGTGTACTTATAACCTATTTCGGTCTGCTTCTGTACGTCAGCAATGGGAGTTACGGATACAGGATTGATTAACTGAACAAGGTTTTCGCAAATCTTGTAGTTGGAATAATTCTTTTCTGCACCGCTGTCTTCAACTGTTGCCTGAACCTCGAAGTTGGACATAAATGCTGCACCGGATACAACGATGAGGCCCTTGCCTTCCAGTTGCTCTGTTGCCATTATCATGAGGCGGTTATCGCCTTCTGCGCAAGCATAAAGGGGAACTTCAGTGCCAACACCGTCGGAGTCTTTGGAGTAAGTGCTTACATGTCCGTAAACAACGGGAGAAACAGTAGAAGGAATAACAGTTGTGGGATTGCCGCCTGCATCAACAACGTAGATAGATGCACCGCCGTAATGGCTGAACACTTCAGTGTACAGGCGGTTATTGGGATTCGTAGGATCGACTTCAACGCCGTTTACAAGCACGTTATCCATGTTATATGTGTTGAAGTAGAGTCGCTGAGTCTGTCCGCCGTTAAGGGAATCATCGTTCGTACCGTCATCGGCTATTCGCAGACTTGAACCAAGTGCCGCAAGCAGTTTGTTCTGCTGTGCTGCCATGTGGTCGGTTTCCGGGAATGCAGAGTAGCTTTCATAATAGTCGGACCAGCCTGCAAGAATTACCGTACCGCCGGCGGCATTGAATGCAGCAATTGCGGATATCTCAGCATCTGTATAGCAGTCATACGGATTTCTCAGGACAGTACCGTCACGGCGGGAAGGTACTGTGAGTATAATTGCCTTATACTTGCTGTTTTCACATGCTGCAATAAGGTCTTCAGAGGTCTTCAGTTCAACGGTACGCACGGAGTAGCCCGCGGCCAGCTCGCCGAAGTTGCCCATAGAGTCGTTGTAGTTACCAGCTACATATTCATTGTGATGAGTTGCGTCAATGCCGATATATACAAGGTCACTTTCATTGAGAACATCAAGAGTGATGTCCTTGGTGAAGGTGAATTCCTTGCCGTCCTGCTCAACAGTAACAGTTGCGGTTATGGTCATTACCTTCGCAATTTCGGGAGTGTACTTGAATTCAACAACATAGTTGCCGCTTGCAGGAATGGTATAGCCCTTGGTGTCTGTACCGATAACCTTGCTGCCTTCAGTGGTGTAAACCACGGACTTAATTGTTGCGTCGCTTGCTTCGCTGTTGAAAACTGTGGTGCTGAGAGTCAGCTCCTCATTTGTGACGGGAGTGGAGGTTCCGCATTCAAAGGAGGAAATACCGAGCTTGAGGCTCTCACCTACCCAGATAGGTGCGGTTACTGCGATATCGCCGTCGCCCTCAGTTACACGGATAAAGTAGTAGCTGAAATCGGGAGATACGCTGACGGACAGTTCGCCTGTTGCAAGATCAGCCTGGCTGTCCCAGGTATGAATCACCTTGCCGCTGTTTACAACAACTTCAACCTTGGAGATAGAGTCGCTTGCATCGGGGTCATGAACGCTGACGCTGATGTTCAGCATTTCGGGAACCTCAGTGATGCTGCTGCCGAGCTCGAAGTCATTGATGTTGTAGTAAATCTCAAGGTTCTTATCTTCGGTAGCATAAACACGCATTGCGCGGATTGCGTTGTAAATGCCTTCCTCGGAGAAATCGTCGGTGAGGATAACGTCGCGGGCATCGTTGGCATTGCCCCCCTTGCCCTTGTGGTTATCCTGGTTGTTGGTAGGAGCAACGTGCCAGCCCTTATCCAGAGCCATGATATACTGCTCATAGCTGGGATAGTAGCCACCTGCGCCTATGGGTCCTTCACCGTTGCCGACTTCAACGAGGAATACACGGCTGTCGATTACTGCGTCCCAATAGGAGAAATCGCTGAAGTTGCCGAAGGTTTTGCCGGGGTGGTTTAACTGGCTGATGGAGCCTGCGCCTTCTGCCTGGCTGAGCAGTGCGTAGTAGGCCTTCATGCCGGCATCATTGGTTTTATTGTTAAGAGTTGAATTGTTGCGGGAAACAATACCGGGGGTGCAGAAGGTGTTGATATGGCCGGGACCTCCGGACCATGTCATTTCGAAGCCGCCGATTGCAATTACATCGGACTGACTTTCATTGAATGCCGCTATGGTTTCCTTATAGGTTGACCATTTCTGCTGGCTTGCTGCAGAAGCAAGGCTCATGTCGTACATAGCCTGCTCGGTATTGGCCGCACTGCTTGAATCAAAGTAGTTGGAGTGGTCGGTAAATGCAACAAACTGAATGTTTGCGCTTTCAGGAAGGCTGCTGATATAGTCAAGACCCTGCTGAAGTGTGCCGGCACCGTCGGAGTATTCAGCAGTATGGCTGTGAAGCTGACCGAAGTAGAGCCTGTATGTCATGTCTCCGACATTGAAGCTCCAAGTCTTAACTGTTGATTTGCCGTCTTCACGGGTAACGCTTACAATTACAGTTGTCTTGCCGTCAGGCATATCGGCGGCAGGAGTATATGTAATGACGCCGTTTTCATAAACTGCGTCTACAGCCATTTTGTTGACGGTTATGGTAACAACAGGGTTGTCACCGCCGTTAACAATCTTCGCCGAAATTACAGGGCGCTTATTGTCACCGGTAACAGAATTGGACATGGGGCTGAGGTCAGCAACAACGGGCTCATCAATTACCGGAATTTTAAAGGTAGTGTCATAAGGCACTCCCTCTTTGTCCGTACCGGTCACAACGAATACAAGCTCGTCGCCCACGACCTTTTCGGCGGGGATCTTAACGGTAATGTAGTTTACCATTGAGTATTGAGTAATAGGCTCTCCGTTGAGGGTAATGGCGGGCATATTGTAGCCGAAAAGCGCGTTGATTTCGAACTTAAGCTCGTAATCCATGCCGATATATGCATCGCCGCTGGCGAGTACTACCTCGGGCATATCGACAACGCCATTTACTACGGTTGTTCCCTCAGCAACGGGATAAAACTGCATCTCGAATATATCCTTATCCGCCGCCTTATAGGACCAGCCTGAGAAGCTGCCGCCGTAGTACTCAATGCAGACTTTTGCTGAGCCGCCGCCGGAGAAGGTGTACTTACTGTCCTTGCTGTAAATTACAAAGCCGTCGGTACCGCTTTCAAGATTCCACTTGATATTTGCAGTTTCGTCATCTGTGAGGAACAAATTCTCTGCATCATCGGAGGCAAGATACAAATTGCCTGTTTTAAAGGTGTAGTCACTGCCGCTGACACCCACGGTGAACACTCTTGCGCCATTACCGGGATTGGCGACGCCGTTACTTATAAATGCCGTAGCAGAGTCAAGTGAGGTGTTCATGTCATTGGGCATACCAAAAACGCCGCCTGCGGTTGCGTTATAGATAACAACCTCATCGCCGTTTTGCGGCAGATCTCCGGTGTCGTGGCCGGCTATCTCACCTGTTACCTTGTAGAAGCACTGAGCAAACAGAGGCTCGTTGGAATTGTTGGAGTAGGAGCTCCAGTCGTCCTTATCCGCATACCACTCGAGATAATTGCCGCGTGCGGTGTTCTTTATGTAGTAGCAGCCCTCGGTCTTTGCTGCCGTAACCTCCCACGAGGTGTTGACATCGTCAAGAGGCGTACTTGAGTAGGACGCACCCATTGAGAGCTTTTTAGCCCCATTTACAGTTGCAAAAGTGTAGGTTCCGTCATTATTAACGCCGACTATCCAGACCTCGGTGTCATAGAAACCGGAAAGCACACCGTCTTCCATAGTAACGTCCACACCGCTGTTGTAATTACCCGTGTACACGCTGGAAAGGGCCTTCATATTGGCAGGGTTGTAGATTACGACCTTGTCACCTGCGGCAAGAGGTCCGCCGGGAATTACAGGGTCGATGGGATCGACGGTCTCGATCTGCTCCAGAGGTTCAACAACAAGATAGAACTGCTGAATGAACAGGTCGCCGTCGTTGTTTTTATAGTAAGAGCTCCAGTTTCCCTTATCTGCATACCACTCCATGCGGTAGCTGTTTGCCTCATCGCGTCCTACATTGTTAATGTAGTATCCGCCGTCAGCTTCAGTTACAAGCCATGTGTCGTTTACCTTGTCCAGAGGCATGCTTGAATACTGGATATCCATGGAAAGCTTCTTGCCGTCAACAGTGGTAAAGGAATATGTACCGTCATCATTTACGCTGACGGTCCACAGTTCTGTTTTCTCGAAGCCGGACAGCTTGCCGTTATTCTCAGTAAGGGCAACACCGGCGTTGTAGTTTCCGCTGTAAACGCTGGACAGAGCCATCATATTTGCGGGGTTGTAGATTACAACCTGTGCGCCGTCGGTAAGCTCATCAAGGCTTGCAATTACATGGTTTTCTTCAATCTTATAGAACTCAAGAGCGCGCTTGCAGGAGCTGGTAGATGAATAGCTTGCAAAGCCCAGGTAATAGCTGCCTGCGCTGCCGAAACGGTTTGCGCTCAGCTGACGTCCGGAGGCAACTTCCTGAAGTGTCCAGAAATCGCCGTTTGCAACAACTGTCCATACACCTGCTTCCTTAACATCGGAAGTCTGATAAATGTTGTTGCCGCTGTTTGAGCCGTAGTACAGATATTTTTCATTATCTGCATTCTGTACATAGAAACCGCCTTCGGTTTCTATGAGATTCCATACACATTCCTTGTCGTAGGACTCTACGATGTCCTTCTTGACATCAAGCTGCGCAGACATAAGTCTGTTTGCAGTTGAGCCTTTGGCTGACATGAATGCCGTGTCACTTCCGTCATCAAGCTTGTTGGTGCTCATACCTGCAATCAAGTATGAGCCGGCTGTGATGTCGGAGGCTTCTGTGACATTCACCTTGATTGCAGCAGGTTGCTTTGCTTCAGCTGCAAAGGCAGACATGGGCAAAAGCGTAAACACCATTACCAATGCCAGCAATGCCGCGAGAAATCTGCTGCGACTGCTTATTCGCATTACATTACCCTCCTTGTAATTTGGGAATATAAACCCATTTTGGTGATTTTATTCTAACACAAAATATTGCGTTTTGCCACATAATTAACCATAATATATGCTAATTAATCATTTTTCTACATAACGCCAAAATGATACACTGCATTTTGCGCAGACTTGACAAAATTTACATCAGTTGATATGCTGACTTCATATTTAATAAAAGGAAGTTCCGACATGAAACGCAGGAAAAAGGCAGGATTCAAGTCCTGGATATCGGATAATAAATGGTCAATAATTATTCTTGCCGCCGCAGCCGTAATCTTCGCTGTTTTTTGCTGTACTTGCAGAACACCTTCTGCCGACATTGTGCAGGCCGAAGATTATGCTGAGTACGAAAAAGGTACTGTTGTACAGATAATCAGCGACAACACCTGGCAGGACGAAGATTCAGACGGAGGCTATCGCGGTGAGCAATCGCTTATTGTCAAGGTTACATCAGGTCAGTACGAAGGTGAAGAGCTTCTTGTAGACAATGCCGTTGGTCCTCTTTATGGTGTACCTGTCGAAGTCGGCGACAGTGTAGTGCTTGTAATCTCCACATACGGCGATGGCAGTGTCCGTGCATCTGTACATGAATATAACCGCGAGCCCGCAATAGCAATTGTAATAATCCTCTTTATGCTGACAACGGTACTGGTGGGTGGAAAAACGGGCGCGAAGTCACTTGTTGGTCTTATAATTACCGTTGCGTGTATTTTCTTTATCCTCATTCCCCTGCTTCTCAAAGGCTTCCCGACTTTGATTACGGTCTTCATCACATGTGCCTATGTAGCCATTGTAAGCTTTGTAATTCTCGGCGGAGTCACAAAAAAGACTGTTTGCGCAATCTGCGGAACAGTTGCAGGCGTGGCAATTGCCCTTTTGTTCGGACTTATTGCGCAGTCTGTTGCCCGAATTGACGGTCTGCGCGTTTCCGATGTTGAGCCTCTTTTGCAGCTGCGTCAGACAGGAACCCCAATCGGTCTCCGCGGTCTGCTCGTGGGCGGAATTACTGTCAGCGCACTCGGCGCGGTTATGGACGTTGCGATGAGTCTTGCCTCCTCAATGTCGGAGATTAAGGACGTTGACGGCACGATAAAACGAAAAGAACTGTTCAAGAGTGGAATGAACATAGGTCGTGACATGGTCGGCACCATGACAAACACCCTTATTCTTGCCTTCATCGGCAGCAGCTTTGTACTGATTATCTACCTCTATTCCCTCGGACTTCAGCCGCATCTGCTGTTCAGCTCCGCATTCTTGGCAATTGAAGTAATAAGCGGTGTTGCCAGCAGCATCGGCGTAATTCTCTCTGTTCCCATCACAGCGCTCATAAGCTCAATTATCATAACAAATACCAAAAAGGTCAGTTAAAGCAAACTGACCTTTTTCGTTATTTTTATGCGATTTTGATCCTTCAGTACATAGTATTACTATGTAGCAAGAAAAAATATCGGGAAGCAAGATATTGTGAAAGAACCCTACGCCCAGGAAGGGTGTCTTTCACGTTAAATAATCCGCCGCAGGCGGTGCCTTGCGAATGCAAGGCATAAGCTCCAAAAACAAAACGACCATCCAAAAGGATGGTCGTTTTGTTTTTGGAGCGGGCAACGAGACTCGAACTCGCTACCTCCACCTTGGCAAGGTGGCGCTCTACCGGATGAGCTATGCCCGCACGGAACATGATAGAGTTTAGCATATATTTTCAATTTGTCAAGCTAATTTTTCACGTTCCGATAAAATTTACTGAACAATAATAAGGAGAAGACAAAGCTTTGCGAGGAAAAATTGTGCCGGACAAGGCAGCTTTCGCAGAACATAATGGAGATATATGGTCAAGGAAGCTAACGAAGTGCGGCGCAATTTTAACCGCAAAGATTGTCTGATTTCTATTGTTGTTTAGTATTAGCTTAAGTCTGCAATATCACCGAAGCCGCGGCCGTAAACATTCTTTGCGTCGGTGACAATAAAGAAGGCATTTTCATCAATTGCCGTTACCATTTTGCGAATTTCGCTGATCTGCGGACGCTTTACAACGCAAAGCAGAACCTGCTTATTCTGCCGCGAATATGCGCCCTGTCCTTCGAGAATTGTAACGCCTCTGTGCAGCCTGTCAGTTATTGCCTTTACAACCTGCTCACTTTCGTTGCTGATGATATAGCAAACGTTTGAGTTGTCAATACCGTAAAGCACAAGGTCAATTGCCTTTGAGGTGATGAACATTGCAATAACGGCATACATGGCACTTTCAATCTTATTGAAGACCGCCGCAAAGACAATGATTATCACACAGTCCATAATGAGCACCAGCGTGCCGAAATTGATATACGGGAATTTACGTCTTGCAAACTTGGCAACAATGTCAACTCCGCCTGTGGTTGCACCTACGTGGTAAACAAGGCCCAGTCCCGTGCCCTTTATGGCACCGCCTATGAAGCAGGCAAGCAGCATATCGTTTGTGGGCGCATAGCTATAAATTGCAAGCAGGTCAACAAACACCGACGAAAGAAGCATACCCACAAGTGAACTGACAATGAAGTTTAGGCCGAAGTGCTTCCACGCCAGAACAAAAAGCGGTATGTTCATTATTATTGTAAGAACACCGACGGGCAGCTCGGTAAGCATGTTGATAATCATGGCAATACCAGAAACCCCGCCAACTACAATTGCGTTGGGATAAAGGAAGAACTGAAATCCCACGGCGTAGAGCATTGTGCCGATTACAATTACGGCATATTTAATTATTTCTTCAGAAGTTTTAGATTTTTTCATTATCCTTTCAGTCAATCAGAGAAAGCTGGGTCTCTCCCCTATCCTCGTCCTTCAGCAGAGCGCCTGCGGCAGGAATGCTTCTGACTCTGTATCGGGACTTGTTGACAATTGCGGTATCCGCAAGGGCCGCAGCAGAAATAAGACGGTGCTTATTCTTAATGCTCATTGCAGCAACGCCCTGAGTTGTGCGGCTTGTTTTCGTCTGCATGAGAGAGGTGTTGAAAACAAGGGCTCTGCCGTCGCTTGAGAACATGACGATGTCGGTTTCTTCGCCAAGCAGCATAACTTCAACAAGCTGGCTCTTGTCGCAATATGCGTTTATAAGCTTTTTACGGTTTGTCTTTGTTTCATAAGTATTAAGCTCAAGACGCGCAACCTTGCCGTTTTCGAAGAACAGAAGCAGATTCTTCTTATAGTCACCGGGAAGAATGATTGTCAGCACCCTCTCTCCCTCGTCCATTTCAAGCTTGCCGGGGAGATAGGTACCGAGCGCCGATGCCTTTGTGTCGTCAAACTCGCTCAGCTTTGTCTTATAAACTCTCTGCTTATCGGTAAATACAAGCAGTTCGGTGCGGTTTGTTGCCTCAAATGATGTCTTAAGGCTGTCACCCTCCTTGAACTTCTGCTCACCGCTCATGCGCAGGGACAGCGGAGTGATTTTCTTAATGTAGCCCTCATTTGAAAGGAATACGGTTACGGGGTAATCCTCCACCGCGTCCGCTTCGTCATACATCTCAATTTCATTTGCATATACGATGCCCGTTCTTCTGGGGCTGGGATACTTCTTAATGATTGCCTTGAGTTCATTTACAATTATGCTTTTAATTCTGCGGCGATTTTTCAGCGTATCCTCAAGGTCTGCGATGGCTTTTTCAAGATCCTCTCTGTCTGCAACGCGCTTAATAATATACTCACGGTTAATATTGCGCAGCTTAATTTCCGCAACATACTCGGCCTGAATCTGATCGATTCCGAAGCCCATCATAAGATTGGGAACAACCTCGGCTTCCAGCTCGGTATTGCGGATAATCGCAATAGCCTTGTCAATATCAAGCAGGATTTTTTCAAGGCCCTGAAGCAGATGCAGCTTCTCTTTCTTGCGGTTAAGGTCAAAGTAAACTCTGCGGCGAACACATTCCATACGCCAGCCGCACCAGTTTTCAAGTATTTCGCGAACACCCATAACCTTGGGGTTGCCCTCAATAAGAATATTGAAGTTGCAGGGGAAGCTGTCCATAAGCGGAGTCAGCTTGAAAAGCTTCTGCATAAGCTTTTCAGGGTCTGTTCCGCGCTTGAGGTCAATTGCAAGCTTGAGACCGCTGAGGTCGGTTTCATCGCGCATATCGCTGATTTCACGGATTTTTCCCGCCTTAATCAGCTCTGCAACCTTGTCGACAATTGCCTCCGAGGTGGTGGTATAGGGAATCTCGTAAACCTCGATAATGTTTTCCTTGGGAATATAGCGCCAGCGTGAACGAACCTTGAAGCTGCCTCTGCCGCTTTCGTAAACGCTTTCCATCTCTTCCCTGTCGTAAACTATTTCGCCGCCGGTTGTAAAATCCGGTGCGGGCAGAGTGGCAAAAAGGTCACATTCGGGATCAGAGAGGTAATTTATTGTTGTATTGCATACTTCCTCAAGGTTAAAGCCGCATATCTGGCTTGCCATGCCGACGGCAATACCGGTGTTGCTTGAAACGAGAACATTGGGGAAAGCCGTGGGGAGCAGAGTCGGCTCCTGCATGCTTCCGTCGTAGTTATCCACGAAGACAACGGTATCCTGGTCAATATCTCTGAAAAGCTCGCTGCAGATAGGAGACAGCTTAGCCTCAGTATAGCGCGATGCCGCAAAGGACATATCGCGGGAAAAGACCTTGCCGAAGTTTCCCTTGGAATCAACAAAGGGCATGAGCAATGCGTCGTAGCCCTTGGAAAGACGCACCATTGTTTCATAGATAGCGGCGTCACCGTGGGGATTCAGGCGCATGGTCTGCCCGACGATGTTTGCGCTTTTTGTACGTGAACCGTTGAGCAGCCCCATCTTATACATTGTATAAAGCAGCTTGCGGTGGGAAGGCTTGAAGCCGTCGATTTCCGGAATGGCGCGCGATACTATAACGCTCATTGCATAGGGCATATAGTTCTGCTCCAGAGTTTCGGTAATCGGCTGTTCAATAACCTCCGCGCGAAGTCCCACAACGTTAGGATTATTATGTTTTTTGTCTTCCTGAACCTGTTTTTTTGCCATGTAAGTATTATGTCCTTTCAGCGCAATTTCTTACTGCCACCGATATTCTCGCCGATTTCAAGTTTTTTATGACATTTGGGGCATTTTTTCAGCTTGAACATGCCAAGCATAACGCGCTTTCCGCAATGCGGGCATTTGCAGAACAAAAACGCAATTACAAACGACAGTATGAAGCAAACGCCGGATATCATTGTCGCAATGAACGAGACCTGAGGATTAAGCGATGTTGTTACTATACTTATGATGCACAGAATAATGCATATTGCAAGGCAGGCCTTTACGGCATTTACAGCTTTATCATATTTCATATCTCAATCTCCTCATGAAATATCCGCCATGTCAAGAAACAGATAGCCATTTTCGGCAATGTGCTCCTTGCGTCCGCCCAAATCATCGCCAAGCAGCAGATCGAACATTGCCGCCATGCGCTCGGCATCTTCGGGCAGGACCTTTATAAGTCTTCTGGTTTCGGGGTTCATTGTGGTCAGCCACATCATTTCGGGGTCGTTTTCACCGAGACCCTTGCTTCTGTTTATGCTTGCCTTTGCGCCGCCAAGCGACTCAACAATATCTGCCTTTTCCTTATCGGAATAGGCAAAATAGGTCTTTCCCTTTGACTCAATCTCATACAGCGGTGATTCGGCAATATAGACATAGCCTTCCTTGATGAGCGTGGGAACAAGGCGGTAAATCATGGTTAGAATCAGCGTTCTTATCTGGAAACCGTCAACGTCGGCGTCGGTGCAGATGATGACCTTGTTCCAGCGCAGGTTATTTATGTCAAAGGCATTGAGGTCTTTTACGCCCTTTGCCTGAACCTCAACACCGCAGCCGAGAACGCGAAGCAGGTCGGTAATGATGTCGCTTTTGAAGATTCTGGCATAATCAGCCTTAAGGCAGTTGAGGATTTTACCTCGAACGGGCATAATTCCCTGAAACTCTGCATCTCTTGACTGCTTGCAGGCGCCGAGTGCGGAATCGCCCTCAACGATGTAAATTTCACGCTTCTGAGGGTCTCTGCTGCGGCAGTCAACGAATTTCTGAACGCGGTTTGCGATGTCGATATTTCCCGACAGCTTCTTTTTCATGCCCTGGCGGGCTTTTTCCGCGGCCTCACGGCTGCGCATATTCACGAGCACCTGCTCGGCAATTCTATCCGCCTCGGGCTTGTTTTCAATAAAGTAGATTTCGAGATTCTGCTTGAAGAAGTCGGTCATTGCCTCCTGAATGAAGCGGTTTGTTATGGCCTTCTTGGTCTGATTTTCATAGGAGGTCTGGGTGGAGAAGCAGTTTGTAACAAGCACAAGGCAGTCGTTAACGTCCTGAAAGCTTATTTTGCTCTCATTCTTCTGATATTTGCCGATTTTTTTGATGTAGGCATCGATTGCGTAAACAAAGGCGTTGCGCACCGCCTTTTCGGGAGCGCCGCCATGCTCAAGCCACGATGAGTTATGATAATACTCCGTTGTGCAGATTTTATTTGAAAAGCAGAATGCGGCGGAAAGCTTCACCTTATATTCGGGCTTGTCGTCACGGTCACGGCCCTTTCTCTCTGCGCTGATGAAATAGGGCGTTGTCAGTGGCTTTTCATGGGCAATTTCCGCCACATAATCCACTATGCCGTTTTCATATACATAGTCCGTAACATCAAACTTGCTGCCGTTCTGATTGCGGAAGCGGAAAATTGTTCCCGCATTAACAACTGCCTGACGGTGAAGCACATCGCGGAAGTATTCCTCAGGAATATCTATGTCGGTGAAAACCTCAATATCCGGACGCCAGCGTATTGTTGTTCCGGTCTTTTTTCTGTCGGCGGGAGAAACCTTGAGCTCCTGCCCTTTTTTACCCACGGGCTTACCTTTTTTAAAGTGAAGCTCATATTTATTGCCGTCACGCCAGACGGTTACGTCCATGTATTCGGAGGCATACTGAGTTGCGCAGCTTCCGAGACCGTTTAGTCCGAGGGAGTATTCATAGGATTCACCCTCATTGTTTTTATACTTGCCGCCTGCATAAAGCTCGCAGAAAACAAGCTCCCAGTTAAAGCGCTTTTCATTGGGGTTCCAGTCAACCGGACAGCCGCGTCCGAAGTCCTCGACTTCAATTGACTTATCTGCATAGCGGGTAAGGGTAATTACGTTTCCGTGACCTTCGCGGGCTTCATCTATTGAGTTTGAAAGTATTTCAAATACTGCGTGTTCACAGCCGTCAAGACCGTCAGAGCCGAAGATAACACCCGGGCGTTTTCTTACGCGGTCTGCACCCTTTAAGGACGAAATACTGTCATTACCGTATTCTGCGGTGGATTTTGTCATAATGTATATTTCCTCTCAGTCACAACATATTGTGGCAAAATATGTATATTACTCAGATTATATAGTATATTATAACTTTTTCAAAAAATCAAGAAAACAAAATTGTAACCCTTTTCAAAGAAAATTGAAACAAAAAACACGGGGACAGACACAAGATCTGTCCCCTATACCCCGGCATTGCCGGCAAACAAAAAAGCAAAAATGTATTCTGTATCCGTAGATAAGCTTTTACATTTCCGGCGTACACAGCTTTTGTGCCGGTCTTCTGAGACCATCATTTCTGTTGCCGGGCTTTTCTGTCTGATTCTATTATTAACACATTATCTATTGATACTCATGGAAAAATATAATATATTTGACTAAAATACACAGGCAATGAATATAATATTGAGAAAAGAACAAGGAGTCTTTTCTCATGTCTAAAGCAAAGAAAGAGCAAAAACGCAGGCAAGCTGAATACGCCCGCAGAATTAACGAGCTTCATGACATACGCTCACGTCTTCAATGTGCATATTCCGCCTTTGACAATGTAACCGACAAGGATATGCTTGATGCCTGCATTTTTGAAATAAGCGCCCTCAAGTCGCGCTATAACTGCGCTGTAATTAATATAAGGAATATGGAGTAAGCAAATCCATGCTTTCAAAAATCATTTCAATAATCATCGCCGTTTTTGCACTATGGCTGTTTTTTAAAATTTTTGCTGTGCCTCTCGGGTGGCTCCTGAGACTATTACTGAACACGCTTGCAGGACTTGTTATACTGTTTGCAGTAAACTTCGTCGGCGGTTATATAGGATTACATATCTCAGTGGGCTGGATAAGCGCGCTTATAACGGGAGTACTCGGACTTCCCGGAGTAGTACTGCTTTTACTTATCGAAAACCTGATAATATAAAACAGACTGTACCAATGCACAGTCTGTTTTATATTATTTAAGAAGCTTAAGGGCTTCGGAAATCTCGTCAAATTTCATGCTGTGGGAAGCTTTGACAAGCACGGTATCGCCCTCTTTTATCAGCTCGGGCAGTTTTTCAATCAGCTCGCCGTTTGTTGCAAAGTGAAGCTTTTCAATACTTGCACCCTTTGAGGTGTTTTCGGAAAGCTCACCTACGGTAAGCAGGAGGTCAACTCCGTTTTCAGAGGCATATCTGCCGACACCGGCATGGAGCTCTTCCTTATTTTCGCCCATTTCCAGCATATCGCCGAGAATGCACACCTTGCGTCCGCCGTTCTTTTTAAGGGAGTCAATTCCGCACTTTACCGAGTCGGGATTTGCGTTATAGCAATCATCAATCAGGGTAATATATCCGTTTTTAACAACATTTGCGCGACGGCCGACGGTTTCAAATTCCCACACACCGCGTATAATTTCATCATCGCTGAGGCCCATTTTAATACCGACTGCAGCGCCCTCAAGCGAAGCATACACCATGTGCTGTCCGTAGGCAGGAGTTTTGACGTCGATTTTTCTGTCTCCGCTTACAAGCGTACAGCAAAGCTGCATGGCCTCGTAATAATGAATGTTCTCTGCGCGGACATCGGCATTGCTGCCCGTTCCGAAAAGCACCTTGTTCTGTCTGCATTCAAAGGCGGCAAGCAGGTTATCATCGCCGTTCATGAACACAGTACCGTCCTCCGGCATAAAATCAAGCATTTCGGTTTTTGCCTTAATAACACCGTTTCTGTCATGAAGATGTTCAAGATGCGCATGACCAATAAGGGTATAAACCGCCATTGTGGGACGAACCATCTTTGCAAGGCGTGTCATTTCGCCGAAATCGGAAATACCCATTTCGATGACCGCCGCCTCATGCTCGGGCTCTATGCGGAAAATTGTAAG